>NZ_JAAKZY010000146.1 GCF_011045015.1 Streptomyces scabichelini
GCCATACATCGCCGGCACCCCCCTCCTTGCCCGCGAGGCCCTGGCCACCGCCGCCACCCACGCCATCAACGGCACCGCCCCAGCCCCAGTCGGCCCGCACCCGGCGCCCGCCGCCGTGCTGGCCCTGCCGCTGCACGCCCACGACCAGACGCTGGGGGCCCTGGTACTGGTCCGGCACACGGGCGGCTATTCCGAGGTCGAACACAAGTATCTGGAGAACCTCGCCCACCGCCTGGCCCTGGCCTACGACAACGCCACCCGGTACCACAACGAGCGCCGCCTCGCCCTGACCCTGCAGCGCGCCCTGCTGCCCCACCGCCTGCCCCAGGTGCCCGGAGTGCGCCTGGCCACCCACTACCGGGCGAGCAACCGCGGCGCTGAGGTCGGCGGCGACTGGTACGACGTTCTCGCCCTGCCCGACGGCGCCGTGGGGCTGGCCATCGGCGACGTCATGGGACACGACGTGGAAGCCGCCACTCTGATGGGCCAACTCCGCTCCGTCCTGCACAGCCTCGCGCTGGAGGGCGCCGGCCCGGCCCAGGTACTGGCCAGGCTGGACGTCTACCTGCAGTCGCTCGCCACCGACCGCTTCGCCACCTGCCTGTACGCGGTGTATGACCCCCACCGCCACCGTCTGCGCTACGCCGCAAGCGGGCACCTGCCGCCCCTGCTGGTAGCCGCCGCCACCGCCTACCTGGAACTGCCCCCGGCGCTGCCGCTGGGACTGGGCAGCACCCCGGTCGACCGTGAGGTGGCGTTCCCGCCCGGCACCAGCCTGCTGCTGTACACCGACGGCCTGGTGGAGAACCGGGCGCTGTCCCTGGACGACGGCCTGGCGGCCCTGCGCCAGACCTGCGACGCGCTGCCCGCCGCCGCCCGCCCCGACCCCCAGCAGATCACCGAACGGGCCCTGGGACTGCTGAACACCCCCGACCGGGTCGACGACGACGCCGCCCTGCTCGTAGCCACCGCCGAACCATCGCGTCGAACCGGCGACCCGCAGACCGACAGAAGTGCCGTACAACCGACCGCTACTGCTCGTAATCATTGCTGAGGAAGCTGCGGATTTGCTAATTCACTGCTATCGAACTGTCTTCATTGCTAATGGAGTCGCGGATCCTGGAGTGAAGAACCCCGAATCGTTGGCGGCCGCGAGAACCTCCACCAGTGGCACGGTCTCCGGATCCAGGCCGCCGTGATGCCCGTTGGGGTGCCAGACGAGGTGTCCGGCCAACTCCGCCTCGCCCGCCCGCTGGCCGCGGACCTCCGCCACCCCTGGGAGAGGCCGGCCGAGCCCGGTCAGCTCACCCCTGCCCGCGTCCGCCGCGGGTTCAGGAACCTCCGCCCACATCTCGTCGGCCCGGCCCGTGCGCCGAAACCCAACCGGCCCGGCCCCGGACGCCCGCTCGGCTCGAAGAATCAGCGCCCTGCCATCCGCTACGACGTGGGCAAGACGACCTGACGCCCCGGCACCATCGCCGAACGTGACCAGGTCAGACCATGAAGAACAAGCTCAGCCGGCGAGCAGGGCGTGCACCCACTGGTCTTCGCGTTGCTCGATGTATTCGGCGTCGTTTCGCCAGGCGTCACCGTGGCCTTCAGCCCACAGCCTTGCCCAGGGTTGGACACCTTGGGCTGTCTGGTCTCGCAGGAAGTCGTGCATGGAACGCGTACGGCGCCCCAGCAGAGGGACCAACCGACGACGTTCGGACTCATCGAGACCGTACGCGTCGGCGAAGACTCGCAGTCGTTCCGCCGCGTCCGAGCGCTGCCAGTCTGGATGTGCGGACAGCGGGATGAACCCGTGAATGGCGTATGCGACATCCCACAGGAGGGAGCCGGGACCTGCTGCGTCCCAGTCGATGAGGGCCCACCGCGTCTCGTCTGCGACCACGAGGTTCCAGGGGGCCAAGTCGTTATGGGTGATGATGTCGCTGCCCTCGGGAGGGATCAGCGTCTGCCAGTGCGCGTCCGACGGCGGCGTGAAGTCCCGCACGGCATCGTGGAAGTCCCGGATGAGACGTGCAACGCGAGCCAGTCGTCGAGCGGGTTCCATCAGCGAGAACCGGTCGGGCCAGACGACATGTCCCGGCATGAAAGTCAGGACCTCACGCCCTTGATCGTCAATGCCGAGTGGGCGAGGCGCCGCGCTGAATCCCACCTCGTGCAGGTGGGCAAGCAGGGCATGCACGGAGGGAGTCCACGGTCCGGCCGGACGGCGAACGGTATCTCCGACGCGAACCACACCATTACTGACGTTGCCGCCAGGCAACGGCTGTTCATCATCGTGCTGCATCGCACCAGTGTGTCGGACCAGCTCGCCATGATCACCCCATTAACAGGGGAACGTCAGAGTGCGGACAGAGGTTAAGGAACAAGCTCAGAAGCTGTTTCAGATCCGGTGATCTGTGACGTTCTGTGACTGATGGGCTGTAGTGCGGCTTAATGAACCGCGGCCGGGTTATGAGGAAGACGAGTACGGCGGCGGCTGGTTGGGTTCGGCTTGTTCGGGCGATGCTGGTCCGGCCCCGCAACGGCAACACTGGGCGCATGGATGTGGTCAGCAGCGCCGAGGTGGCGGCGGGCGAGCAGTTCGCCTTCTGGCGCGAGGTGAACTCGAAGCTCTGGGTGCCCTACGAGCTACGCTGTGACCCGCAGGTGGAGAGCGGATTCCGGGCTCAGGTCGGCATCAGCGACTTCGGCCCCGTGCAGACGACGCTGATGACCACGATGCCGCACGCGGTCCACCGCACCCCCAAGCTCATCCGCCAGGCCGATCCCGAAGTGTTCAAGTTGGGCTGCATCGTGCGCGGTGGCGGCATGATGACGCAAGACGGTCGGCGCGCGGATCTGGGAGCCGGGGACCTGGTGCTGTTCGACACCTCGCGCCCCTACCTCGCCGAACATGCGCCGCATATTCCTGAATTCCAGATGCTGCTCCTGCGCTTCCCGCGCTCGCTGCTGCCGTTGCCTGCCCGGGACCTGCGGCGCCTGAGCGCCGTACGCATCCCGGGCGAGAAGGGCATCGGCGCGCTGTCGTCACAGTTCCTGCTGCAGCTCGCCCAGCGCATGCACGAACTCGGCCCCTCCGACACCGCCCGGCTGTCCACTCTGACCCTCGACGTGCTGACCACGGCACTCGCCGACGCGTTGGACACCCAGCACACGGTGCCGGCCCACACCAGACGGCGCGCGCTGATGGCCCAGATCCACGCCTTCATCCGGGACAACCTGGGCGACCCGCACCTGACCCCGGACGCGATCGCCGCTGCCCACCACATCTCCCTGCGCTACCTGCACAAGCTGTTCCAGCAGGACGGGCACACCGTCGTCGGCTGGATCCGCGAGCGCCGCCTGGAGCAGTGCCGGCGCGACCTTGCCAACCCCCGGCTGGCCACCCGCCCGATCCACGCGATCGCCGCCCGGTGGGGGTTCACCAGCCCCGCGCACTTCAGCCAGACCTTCCGCAGCGCCCATGGCCTATCGCCCCGCCAATACCGCCGGCAGTCCGCAACAGTGCACGCAGACTAAAGACCTGTGCGCTCACCCGTAAGGACAGGTCCCGGCCACAGCGCGCACTCTCATTCAAGGAACGAACGGCAAGTCCCACCACGCCTGTCAGCTCACCCTCCTCGGCAGTTTGGTGGACAGGCCGTTCGGCGCTTAATGCACAGCTTCAATCCATGGCGGCGGTGCGGGGCACCGCTGGACGGGGGCGCTCGTGGCGACCGGACGGTCGCAGAACAGGTGAGCCCCTGCCTTTACGCGGCCGTGAGAGCCGAGACGAAGGGGAAACCGTGCGCAAGAAGCCAAGAGTGGGCCTGGTGAGGATCATCCTCACCTCGACGATGATGGTGCTCGCCACGGTCGCCGGCACCGGCGGGGCGGGTGCCGCCGGCGATGGCCGCGCAGCGTTCGTTGCGGAGGCCCGCGCGGCAGGGCTGAGCACCGCGCAAGCCGACGGCCTGCAGGACGCGGTGGATGCCTACCTGGTCAAGCTGGGTGGAAAGGGCACCCAGGCGTCACCCAACCAGATCGACCTCAACGGCGCAGTCCTGAACATCCCGGTGCCGGGGGAAGACCAGCCCCGTCAGCTGGGTGAGGCGACCGTGAACGGGGTCAGTGCTACCGAGTGTGTGGGCGGAACACCCTACGGGTGGTTCTGCGCGTATTCAGCGTCAGGCTTTGGCGGCGCCAACATCGGCATGTACGTGTGCGGCGAATACGGCATCCCGCTCTCGTGGGACGACACCTCCGGCTCGTGGCGCAACAACCAGACCACAGGCACTCGCCCCCTGCTGACCTTCGATGACGGGACGCTCTGGCGGATGCCCCCTGCCTTCAGTTCGGTTCGCGAGTTCGTGAAATGGGGCCCGGTTCAGAAGATACGCAACTGCTGACGAGTCATACGGCCTTCCCGATTCGCGTAGCTGACCAGCTCCGATCCGGAGGAACGCGCCATCCGGACGAAGCCGTGCACTGATGTTCTCCAGCTCCTGGAGGACGCCGAAGAGGCAGTCGACTCCGCTGAGCCGGACGTCCTCGTCGCCCTGGTCACCGCGGTCGACGGGCTCGCGAGACAGCTGCGGGACCGAGTCCTGGACCAGGTCGTGGCGTCCATTCCGGCCCCGGACCAGTGGCCGCCGTGACAGGCCCTGAGATCGTCAGGCGTCTATGTGCAATTCCCCATGCTGACCAAGCTACGGCGCCCAGGCTACTCAGAATCCGGGATCGCAAACAGGCACTCACCGCCGCCCCGCGTACACCACGTTCTCGCGGATAACGCGTCGACCTGATGTCCGCTCTGGACGGTCCGCCCGAGAAGCATGCGCCAGCCGCGGCGAGGACGTCGACCAGGCGGACTTGCCGGCACCGACGTCCCACACGAGGAAGAAGACACCGTCCGCGTCCGAGCCAGGGCAAGGTACTCCGCCAGAGCCCTGCCCATGTACGCCTGCGCCCCGTCGGTGAAGTCGGCGTCCGGGCTGGTGGCCAGGCAGGCGTGTGTGAGGTCAGCGACCCAGTCCGCGACCTCGTTACGCCGCTCCAGCGTGTCCAGAGCCTCGCGCAGCCTCAGCCGCTCGTCTCCTTCGGCAGCCCGACGCGCCTCGTCCAGGGCGCTGATGGGGCTCCTTGAAAATTCACGGAACTGCGGTCAGAACCACTTTCAAAAAGCGCCATCAGTGGTGGTCAAGCCCAGCGAAGCACGGGTTCTGGCAGGCCCAGACCGTCCTCGACCCGTTCGCGGACGACGACCGCCCGATCATGACGTACGGGCCCTGACCCGCGGAGCCGAGCAGCCCGTCGGCCTGCCCGCGAAACGCCGGGCCGGCCGACGGACCCCGACCCAGGGCCGGATCCGGCACGTCCAGGGCAGGTGCCCGGGGTCAGGCGCGGCGCCTGAGCTGGTAGTGGTCTCCGGCGACATCGGCCTGCAGAACGTCCCAGCTGATCTCGGCGAACTTGGCGGTCTTGCCCGCGACCGGCGAGGCCAGGAACTTCGCAGTGAGCGCAGCCTTACCGATCCTCGCCTTGATCTCCCTGATCGTGCCCTCGATGACGTCGCCGACCGCGATCGGGCTGGAACTGGGCAACGTCGACTTGCCCGAGAGGGTGGGCGGGGCGTTCAGGCACTTCTGCTGGAACTCCGCGTACTGCTCGGTGCTGAGGAGTGCCGAGAGGATCTCCTCCAGTTTCGCCTTGCCCGGGTCCACGCAGAAACTGGCGAAGTAGCCCAGGCCCCTCTGCAGGCACCATTCGCGGGCGACCTGGTCGCCGTGGATCCGGCGCAGCGTGTCCAGCTCGTGCGAGAACACCAAGCCGTTCTCGGCCGGTCCGTGCAGGACGTGGCCGTACTCGTGCCAGAGCACACCGTGCAGCTGGATGCCGCCGGCCCGCACGGTGTGCTCCTTGATGAGGATCGTGTTCAGCATGATCCGCGCCATGATCGCGTCCCCGTCGATACCCAGTTTCTGTGCGGCCGATTCGACGCCGCCCCGGTACGACTCGACCTGCATCTCGGATGTCATCGTGAGCGCTTCGTTGCTGCCGGACATGTTGACGCTGCTCGAGAGCACCACGATCTCGGTGGCGCCACCGATCAGGGCCAGGGCCTCACGCGCGGCCCAATCGAGATCCGGATAGAACGAATTCACCTTCGTAAACGGATTGGTTAATCTCTCCGCAGAGCTCTCAGCCACCGGACACTCCCCCTTGTTCGGTCCTGCGCGCTTCCCCGCTCCGGTAACTCCGGTGCGCGGGGAAGGCGTCGAGGGATTGACTGTCCCAGACCGGGCGGGAGGAAGCTAGCAATCCGGCCATGGCCGCATAAAACAACCGCCGGGGATCTCTCGGTGGACGTGCGCTCCGCACTCGTGCGGTGGACGCCGGGGACAGGAGTGACCACGAGGACGGAGGCACTGGATTTCATCACTGCCATGCCTCGCCGTCAGCGCTTGCCCTGTCATGACCCAACAGCAATTCCAAGCTCTGCCTACTGGCCTACGCGATGGCCATGGTGCTGCGCATGGCCGCAACCGCGGAGGCACCCGGCGGGCAACGGGGCAGCCCCGGCCGAACCCTGGCTCATTCGTGATCCTTCACGGAACTGCGGTCAGAGCCATTTTCAAGAATCCCCATCAGCGCGGGCGATGCAGGCGGGAACCGATCCGGAGGAAGCTGGCCTGCCGCTCCCGGTCGAGCCGGGCCGACGACTCCGCGTACGGCATGTCGGGGTGGTAGTCCATCAGCCCCCGGCCCTTCTGGGTCCAGTCGTCGCTCGGGCGTCCGGGACGAACGCCCGTTGCCGCCACGGCAGTTCATGGAGTCTGGCGAGTTCGTCAGGCTGGGAGCCTTCGGTGTCAGCACAGTCGGCTCGTACTCCAGTGTGACTTCGCGATCTTGTAGGGAATCCTGGTCGGGAACGGGTACGGCCACCGCGTGATCATCGGGGGTTGTGTGGACTCCTTTCGCCTGACCAGGCCAGCAAGGCGATCACAGGACGAGCATGAGCTTGCCGCCGGGTCGGCGGGACTGGCTGAGCCTGGCCGCTTCCTGGATCTGGTCGAGCGTGTAGGTGCGGGCGACCGATACGGCCAGGACGCCTTCGCCGGCCAGCCGGGCGAACTCGCCCATCAGGTCGTAGCGGATCTCGGTGGTGATCCGGGCCCCCAGTTCGGCCGCGGCGGCGAAGTCCGAGACGGTGAGGACGCGGTCGGGATCACCGGTCAGCTCGATCAGGGTCGGCAGTGAGCCGCCGGCCGGGCTGGCCTGGTCGGCTCGGTCGATCCGGCCGCCGGTCGGGGCCGTGTCCAGGGCGCGGTCGACGCGGCCTCCGGCCAGTGCGGTAACGCGTTCGGCCATACCGTCGCCGTAGCCGGTCACCTGGGCGCCGATCTCTCCCAGGGCAGCGGCCCGGGTCGGCCCGGCGGTGGCGATCACCCGAATACCCCGGTGCAGCGCCAAGCGCACCGCCGCCTCGCCCACCGTGGTGCCCGCGCCGTGGACGAGCAGCAGCTCACCCGGCTGGACGCCGAGGTCGTCGAGCGCGCGCCACGCCGTCTCGGCCGCCATCGGCAGCGCGGCGGCCTGCTCGACGGTGACGCCCTCGGGGATGCGCGCCCAGGCCGCCATCAGCGAAAACTCGGCGGCGCCGGCCGTCGGGCCGTCGAAGGTGGCCGGGCCGAACACGGGGTCGCCGATCTCGAGGCCGAGCCCGCGCGGCAGCGGCGGCATCCGGTCGGCGAAGAGTCCGTCGACGACCACCCAGTCAGCCGGGGTCAGGCCGCACGCCCGCACGGCGATTCGGATCTGTCCGGGTCCCGGCTCCGGCTTCGGGACGTCGCGGAGCACGATCACCTCTGGGGATCCGAATCGGTCGAACTGAAGAGCCTTCATGACTATCTCCTGTGCGATGACAGCATCTGTTGTCATAGATCGCAGCGCGACAACAGCATCTGCTGTCATACTCTGAGGCGTATGCCGAGATGGGAGTCCGACGCACAGGGTCGGCTCGAGCGCGCGGCGCTCGAGCTGTTTGAGACGCAGGGGTACGAGCGCACCTCGGTCGCGCAGATCGCGCGCACCGCCGGTCTGACCGAGCGCTCCTTCTACCGTTACTTCCCCGACAAGCGGGAAGTCCTCTTCGCCGGCCACGAGCTCGAGGCCCACCTCGTGGGACAGGTCGAGGCGGCCGACCCGGGCCTCAGGCCACTCGAGGCGCTGCTGACCGCGCTGAGGACCGCCGACGAGGTCTTTCGCTCGCGCGAGTTCCTGCTGCGCCGCGTCAGGGTGATCGCCGCCAGCCCGGCACTGGCCGAGCGCGATTTGATCAAGCTCGCCGACATCGCCGAGGCGCTGGTGCCGGCGCTCGGGCGCCGCGGCGTCCAGCCCGACAAGGCGCGCTTCATCATCGACGTGGCGATGGCGGTCTCCCGGCGCGCCACGTCCCGCTGGCTGGCCGACCCGGACGCAGCCTTCTCCGAGCTCGTCGCCCAGGCCGCCGCCGAGCTGTGCGAAGTGGTCGCGCCGCCAGCTCCGACGGTCCGCTGAGTCGGCCGCAAAGAGGAGCAGCGCCCACCGGGCCGACCGCGACCCGCCCACGACAGAGCTCGCCCACTGGCGCAATGCGGGATCCTGGCTCACCTCGACCAATGCGGCAACGTCCTCCGTGCGCCAGGGGCGAAGAACGAGAGCGGGAGAGGCCGACCTCGCGGCCACCTGAAGTACGACGGGGGCATTCATGAACCGATCATGTGCGGCGGCGTTTTCACCCGACGCCAGCCGCGTCCGGCCCATGCCGCCTTGCGACCGCCCCGTCAATGCTGTGTCCGGACGCGCAGAGCCTGGACGGACCAGTCGAACACTGGAGCCAGACTCTCCGGGGCCGGCCAGCCGTTGACCACTGCGAGCAGTTGGAGGTATCGCTCCCTGCGGGGGTCGTTCACGCTCTCCAGCCGAGTCGCCAGCCGGCGGCGAAGCTCGACGTCGTCGGGGCGGCCGAGGAGGTGCGCGTAGTGCGCCGTGAACGCCGCGACGATCGGATCGGCCTGGGGCGAGGCCGGGTCGATGCCGGCGGTCAGGGCCGGGCTGGCCTGGTCACGGACGGCTGCGGCAATGTCGCGGCGCGGGCCCATCGTGTCGCTTCGGGTCTGCTCGGCTGCCTGGTCCTCGGCCATCCGCCGCACGACGGCGCGGAAATCCGGGTCCAGGGACATTTCGGCCAGCTCCACCCACGCCTGGACCTGCTCTGCCTCCGGGTTGTCGGGCAGCTCGGGGGTCATCGAGCGCATGACCCCCGCGAACGCGGGGGCGGCGTCAAGACCGCCGAAGACGGCGTCGAGGAAATCGCCGATCAGACGTCGGCGTTCGTCCTCGGAGAGCTGGGCCAGTCGGTGCATGAGTTCCGTCTCCTCAGGTGTGGACCCGCGCTCGGCCACCGCCGTCAGCACCGCGCGCCGCAGGCGCAGGACGCGGATCTGCACTGCCAGTGCTTCGGCGTGCGCCGCGGCGACCTCGGGAAGCGAGAGCTCGCGGTCCACGACCTTGCGGATCGTGGGAAGGTCCAGTCCCAGCTCGCGCAGGGTCCGCACGAGGTCCAGGCGTGCGACGGCGTCGATGTTGTAGAGGCGGTAGCCGGCCGGGCTACGGTCCATCGGCGCCACGATTCCGCGATCGGAGTAGAACCGAATGGTCTTGACCGTGAGACCGGTCCGCCGAGCGAGCTCGCCGATCGAGTAGAGCGTGTCGCCGTCCATGCCCCCACCTTTGTGTCTCCCCCTACTGGAGACTCAAGTCCCTTCGCCTGCCAGCAGCCAACCACTCCTCATCCACAAGTCTTGACAATTTCTCCCCAGCGGCCGCGGGTTGGAGGTGCGGCCACTGGGAGCTTCGGTGTCGCCCAGGCGCACGGGGAGGGCACTGGGCGAGTTCTTGGGGTGGGTCAGGTCGTGGGCTGGTTGGTGTCTGCAGGGGGCAGGCTGTCGAGGCGTTCGTACAGCGTGCGCAGGAGACGCGCCCGGTTCTGCGCCGACGGGAGGGTGGGGCGCGGCGGGACCGACAGGCTCCGGCCGGCTTCCCCGAGCACGGTTTCGGTGAGGATGCGTTCCGGGCTGTCGTCGGGAAGTCTCAGGCACCGGAGTCGGACGTCGTCCGCGACGACCCTCGCGTGACCGGTCAGTTCGAGGGCGATCTGCTCGCAGTCCAACGGCCGGAGGGTGGACTCCTGCGTGGGCGGGTTCAATACGGTGGCGGCGAGTTGGAGGTGGAGGCGCCGGTCCAGCGGCATGGAGGCGTCGAGCAGCTGCTCGGGGTCGTCCGTGACCTGGCCGGGGGACGGCGGCGTGCTGGTCATGTTGTCACCGGCTCGTGGAAGGAGGGGGCGAGGTCCTGCAAGCGGTCAGCGAGCCGTGCGGGGTCGACGAGCACCAGGCCCTCGCGTGGGGTGCCGACCCAGTCCGCGACTTGGCTGCCGTCGTCGACGGTGCACGGCATGAGCACCTGGTGGCCGCGACCGAGGATGCGGACGCCGGGGATGCCCGCAAGTGTTCGCCGGATCCGGGCGGCACGATGACGTACAACTGGTCGCGCAACTGGTCGGCGACGACGCGGTAGCCGCGCCGGGTGCCGATCCGCATCGCGACGAGCGCGTCTACGTGCGAGGCACCAGCAACACGCGGCCCGCACGCTCCGGAGAAGTCCTCGCCCTCGTCGAGCGCGTCCGCGGGGGCGTCCCGGACGACGCCGACGTCGAGAAGACCGTCGAACCAGTGCTGCGGCCGCACGATCCGTTCCTGCCGAGCTTCGACTACTCGACTCTCCGACCCCTCCCACGGGGGTATCCCGTGACCTGGAGCAACCACGGCGAGGACGCTGAAGTTGTGCTCACTCCGGAGTCGTTCCGCCCGAACGTATCCTGGACGAGCGACCAAGACGACTACGTGATCATCGCGAGGGATCCCCAGGCCAGTTCGGTGGAGGTCTCGTGGGAACTCACCGAGGACGGCAACGACGCCGTGACCAGTGGTGAGCTCCGGGTACCCACCGAGCCCCTCGTCGACGCGGCCGACCTATTCAAGTCGGTCTTCCTCAGCAAGGACTAGCAAGCTCCCAGGAACCGCCGCCCGGCCTCAGAAGACTGGCGCGGCAGATTAGGCCGCGAACTCCCTGGATGACCCCTCGCTCGCTGGCGCGATGTCGCCGGGGTTTGTTCTTTCCAGGGCGTGCCCGGGTGTCCGTGTCCCGGACCTGAACGAGATAAGCGAGAGCGTCGCGACGTGCTGGGCGTTGCGGGTCGCCGCGATGACGAGCGGCACACAGCCCAGCAGCACGAGGCCGAGGCGGGCAGTCGCGAGCCAGAGCAACTTGCGTCAGCTGGACCGTGTACCGACCACTACGCAATCAGCATGAACCAGCAAGCGCCCCGCCAGGCCGAAGCCTGACGGGGCGCTTGTGCGAGACTCTGGTGCGACGGCCGTTGGCAGCGGGTCAGCGACCAGATCCTCCGACATCCGAGCCGATCAGCTCATCAACCGACAAGTTGGCGAAGCACGTACTGCATGATGCCGCCGTTGCGGTAGTAGTCCGCCTCGCCGGGGGTGTCGATGCGGACGACCGCGTCGAACTCGACGCCCGTGTCGGTGGTGACCTTGACCGTGCGGGGCGTGCGGCCCTCGTTCAGCTCGGTGACGCCGGTGAAGGAGAAGGTCTCCTCGCCGGTCAGGCCGAGGGACTCGGCCGAGGTGCCCTCCGGGAACTGGAGCGGGAGGACGCCCATGCCGATGAGGTTCGAGCGGTGAATGCGCTCGTACGACTCGGCGATGACCGCCTTGACGCCCAGCAGCGCGGTGCCCTTCGCGGCCCAGTCACGGGACGAGCCGGAGCCGTACTCCTTGCCGGCCAGGACGACCAGCGGGATGCCCTGCTCGATGTAGTTCCGCGAGGCGTCGTAGATGAACGACACCGGGGCGTCATCCTGCGTGAAGTCGCGGGTGTAGCCGCCCTCCGTACCCGGCGCGATCTGGTTGCGCAGGCGGATGTTGGCGAACGTGCCGCGGATCATGACCTCGTGGTTGCCTCGGCGGGAACCGTACGAGTTGAAGTCGCGGCGCTCGACGCCGTGCCCGGTGAGGTACTGGCCCGCCGGGGTGTCGGCCTTGATGGCGCCGGCCGGGGAGATGTGGTCGGTGGTGACCGAGTCGCCCAGCTTGGCGAGGACGCGGGCGCCGGTGAAGTCGGTGACCGGCGTGGTCTCCATCGTCATGCCCTCGAAGTACGGGGGCTTGCGGACGTACGTCGACTGCGGGTCCCACTCGAAGGTGTTGCCGGTCGGGATCGGCAGCGCCTGCCACTGGGCGTCGCCCGCGAAGACGTCGGAGTAGGACTTGTTGAACATGTCCTCGCCGATGGCGTTCGCCACGACGTCGTTGACCTCGGCCTCGGACGGCCAGATGTCCTCCAGGTATACGGGCTTGCCGTCCTGGTCGGTGCCCAGCGCGTCCTTGGTGATGTTCACCTTCATGGAGCCCGCGATGGCGTACGCGACGACCAGCGGCGGGGACGCCAGGTAGTTCATCTTGACGTCGGGGTTGATGCGGCCCTCGAAGTTGCGGTTGCCGGAGAGGACCGAAGTCACCGCGAGGTCATGGTCGTAGACGGCCTTGGAGACCTCCTCCGGCAGCGGGCCGGAGTTGCCGATGCAGGTCGTGCAGCCGTAACCGACCAGGTTGAAACCGACCTTGTCGAGGTACGGGGTCAGGCCCGCCTTGTCGAAGTAGTCGGTGACGACCTTGGAGCCCGGGGCGAGGGTGGTCTTGACCCACGGCTTGCGGGTCAGGCCCTTCTCCACGGCCTTCTTCGCGACCAGCGCCGCGGCGACCATGACGTACGGGTTCGAGGTGTTGGTGCAGGAGGTGATGGCCGCGACCGTCACGGCACCGTGGTCGATCTCGTAGGTCGAGCCGTCGGGGGCGGTGACGGGGACCGGGTTGGACGGGGCGCCGTTCGGGGCGACGGCCGGGGCGTCGGAGGCCGGGAAGGACTCCTGGCCCGCCTCGTCCACGGTGTCGACGTAGTTGCGTACGTCCGCCTTGAACTGCTCGGCGGCGTTCGCGAGGACGATGCGGTCCTGCGGGCGCTTCGGGCCGGCGATGGAGGGGACGACCGTGGAGAGGTCCAGCTCCAGCTTCTCGGAGAAGTCGGGCTCGGCGGCCGGGTCGAGCCAGAGGCCCTGCTCCTTGGCGTACGCCTCGACGAGCGCGAGCTGCTGGGGCGAACGGCCGGTCAGCTTCAGGTACTTGATGGTCTCGCCGTCGATCGGGAAGATCGCGGCGGTGGAGCCGAACTCCGGCGACATGTTGCCGATGGTGGCGCGGTTGGCGAGCGAGGTCGCGGAGACGCCCTCGCCGTAGAACTCGACGAACTTGCCGACGACACCGTGCTTGCGGAGCATCTCGGTGATGGTCAGCACGAGGTCGGTGGCGGTGGTGCCGGGCTTGAGCTCACCGGTCAGCTTGAAGCCGACGACACGCGGGATGAGCATCGAGACGGGCTGGCCGAGCATCGCGGCCTCGGCCTCGATACCGCCGACGCCCCAGCCAAGCACACCGAGGCCGTTGACCATGGTGGTGTGCGAGTCGGTGCCGACGAGGGTGTCGGGGTACGCCTGGCCGTTCCGCACCATGACGGTACGGGCCAGGTGCTCGATGTTGACCTGGTGGACGATGCCGGTGCCGGGCGGGACGACCTTGAAGTCGTCGAAGGCGGTCTGGCCCCAGCGCAGGAACTGGTAGCGCTCACGGTTGCGGCCGTACTCCAGCTCGACGTTCTGCGCGAAGGCCTCGTTGGTGCCGAACTTGTCGGCGATGACGGAGTGGTCGATGACCAGCTCGGCCGGGGAGAGCGGGTTGACCTTCGCGGGGTCGCCGCCGAGCTCCTTGACGGCCTCACGCATGGTGGCGAGGTCCACGACGCAGGGCACGCCGGTGAAGTCCTGCATGATCACACGGGCGGGGGTGAACTGGATCTCCTGGCTCGGCTGGGCCTGTGAGTCCCAGTTGCCGAGGGCCCGGATGTGGTCGGCGGTGATGTTCGCGCCGTCCTCGGTCCGGAGCAGGTTCTCCAGCAGCACCTTCAGGCTGTACGGAAGGCGAGCCGAGCCTTCCACCTTGTCCAGCCGGAAGATCTCGTACGACTCGTCGCCCACGTTCAGTGTGGCGCGGGCGTCGAAGCTGTTCGCCGACACGACAGTCTCCTTCATTCATGTGCGCGTACCACCGCATCCTGCCGCCACGCCGGTTGGCCGATCAGCTAAGGTAAGGCTAAGTTAGGTAACCCTTACCGGTCTGGCGGCTGCGGTACGCCTCGGCAGATATCTCGATGTCGAGATAACTCTAGTACATGACCGCTGCTCGGTCATGCTCGGAGGCTGTCTGTCCTGTCTCAGCCATGCCTGGGCCGGCAGCTGAGCAACAGCCCACCTGTGGTTTTCCCCAGGAAAAAACCTGACGATGGCAGGCTGTCCGGGATCTGCCGCCCGACGCAGCCTTGACGCATGCATGTATTGGACAGATCACATCGATTGCATCGGTTACTGCTGCTCCTGATTGCGCTGACGCTCGGGGCCGGCACGCTGACGGTCACCGCCCGGTCGGCGCACGCGAGCGCGATGACCACCACCGATCCGGCACGCGAACTGGCGCGCGTCGCGGAGCCCCTGCGCTCCACGGAGCCCGGCGCCCCCGTCGGCGATCTGCGCCCGCTCGGCCGCATGATCGGCTCGGCGAAGATCGTCGGGCTGGGTGAGGCCACGCACAGCTCCCGGCAGTTCTTCACGACGAAGCACCGGGCCTTCCGGTACCTCGTCGAGGAGAAGGGCTTCACCACCTTCGCGCTGGAGGCGCCCTGGTCCACCGGCCTGGTCCTCAACGACTATGTGTTGTACGGGAAGGGCGACCCGAAGAAGATCATGCGGGAGGAGTTCCAGAGCTCGTACCGGATATGGAACACCCGCGAGTATCTCGATCTGCTGAAGTGGATGCGCCTCCACAACGTCCGCCACCCCGACCACCCCGTGCAGTTCATGGGTGAGGACAACGGCTACGTGGGACCTGAGCCCTTCGACGAAGTCACGGACTACGTGTCCGCGCACCACCCGGAGCTGCTGCCGGAGTTCCGCCGCTCCTACCGCGGGTTCCGGCCGACGGGAAGCGTGGAGGAGACCGTCAACAAGAACCTGTCCAAGCCCCTCGCCGAGCGCAAGCGGACGGCCGCGGCCGTGCTGCGCGCCTACGAGCTGCTTCAGGAGCAGGGGCCGGACGGGGACCGGAAGGCGTACGAGTGGGCCCTCCAGCACGCCAGGGCCATCTCCCAGACCGCCACCCTCTACTCGTACTACGACTTCGACGACCCCAAGAAGATCGCGCAGGCCATGCTCTACCGCGACCGGATCATGGCGGAGAACACCGTGTGGTGGCAGCGGCACACCGGTCACCGGATGCTGCTGTCGGCCCACAACGGCCATGTCTCCTACGAGTCCGACAACCCTGAGCAGTATCCGAAGACCCAGGGGGAGTTCATACGCGAGATGGTCGGGGCCGAGTACGTGAACATCGGCTTCACCTTCGGGCAGGGCTCCTTCAACGCGCTGGATCTGACGGACCCGGAGGAGCCCTACCGGCGCTTCTCCGTGAAGCCGCTGGGTGCGGGCAGCAATGAGGAAGTGCTGGAGCGAGTTGCGCGCCGGGACTACTTCTTCGATCTGCGGACCGTGCCCGAGCCGGCGCGAGACTGGCTGATGGCGATGCGGCCGACCCGCTCCATCGGGAACTCATGGCCGGAGGACCCCTACGAAACCTCGCTCGGGCGCCGGTTCGACGTGCTGATACACCTTCATCGCGTCACGGCCGCGGATCTCCTGCCGACGACCCGGGACTGAGCGCTCCGCGCGAAGTGCAGTACGAGCAGTACGAAAGGTGCGGGCCGTCCCTGGCTGGTCGCGCAGTGCCCCGCGCCCCTAACGGGGCGCGGCACAACAGGCGTCACCGGCGCCGGAGCTGACCGTCGTCGGCTGACGGGCTGTTCCAGCCGGAGACGAACCATCGGACTGCGCCGGTCGCCGGGTCGTACGACCGACGGTTGAGGGTGCCGATGTTGCCTCCGTAGACATGGATGCCGACGGTGGGTACGTCGCCGCAGGCGGCGACAGCGTGGACGTCGTCGTCGGTCGTACAGCACACGGTGACCTGCCCGCGCTCCCACACGTGCTCACCCGCCGGCGTCAGGGGACTGCCCGACTCGGCCGCCGTGGGTTTGACATAGCGGAACTCGCGTTCGGCTCCCGAGTAGATTCCGACGACGCCCCATGTCCCGTGTTCGTGCACAGGTGTGCGTTGACCTACGTTCCAGACGACGGACGCCAATGACCAGCTGTCGTCGGGAGCGATGTAGAGCGGGTACGTGACATGGTGCTCGTCCGACGTTCGCGTGAACTCCGGCGGGAGCCGGTAGTCGCCGGCCAGCAGAGCGGACAACCGCTCGCCGACCCGCTTCGTGATCTCGTACTCGTCGTCGGTGTTGCCGACCATGAGTCCCACATCGTCGACAAAGGTCTGCAGGCCGCCCTCAGGTTTCATGGTGATCTCCTCCGAGAGTTCGGTGGTACGTCACCGTGCGGTCAGCACGCGATAGGTCACGTGCGTGACCGTGCTGGCTGCCCGAGACTCCGTCTGCTCGAGATTCAGCGGCGGGACGCCGTCGAAGAGCCGCGTGCCGCTGCCGAGCGTCAACGGCACGATGTGCAACCGCAGTTCGTCGATCAGGCCGGCGGCGAGGTACTCGTTGATCGTGGTAGCGCCGCCGTGAATCGACACGTTGCCGTCCCCGGCCGCTTCGCGTGCCTGTCGAAACGCGGATTCGATTCCGTCGGTGACGAAGTGGAATGTGGTGCCGCCATCCATCGGCTGCGGGTCGCGCGGGTAGTGGGTGAGCACGAAGACCGGAGTGTGGTAGGGCGGATTGTCGCCCCACCAGCCCTTCCACTCCCGGTCCCACTCGCCACGGACGGGGCCGAACATGTTGCGCCCCATGATGAAGGCGCCGTACTCCTCCGGCCGGGGGATCTCGGCCTGGTTCTCCTCGGCGGTTTCGAACATCCAGGCGTGCAGCCTGTCGCCCCAGCCGTCTCCGCCGTCGTCGCCGAACGGGCGCTTCTCGCTTTGATTGAGCCCGGCCGAGTAGCCATCGGCGGAGATCGTCAAGTCGCTGATCACTTTGCCCACTGCTCTCTCCTTTACGCCTTTACGCCATTGCGCCATTACGGGTGCGCTGCCTGCCTTGGTCTCAGCATGGTTCAGAAGAGTCATGACGTCTAATGCCAATTTCGGGCAACTCGCATTGATATGGTTAATCAATGCTCAGCCTCGTCCATCTCAAGGTTCTGGCCGCAGTCGCGCGACACGGGTCGGTGACCGAAGCGGCGAAGGAGCTGCACTACTCCCAGCCGTCGGTCAGCCATCACCTGTCGCGCCTGGAAGCAGCCACCGACGCCAAGCTCGTGCAACGGGTCGGCCGTGGGATCCGGCTGACCCCGGAGGGGCAACTGCTGGCCAACCGGGCCACCGAGATCCTGGGACGAGTCGACGCCGCGGCAAGCGAACTCGCGGCACAGGTCGGTTTGCAGGCAGGGCGGGTTCGCCTGGCCGCCAACGCCTCGGCGCTGAGCACGATCGTGCCGAAGGCGGCCACCGCGTTGGCCCGGGCGCACCCAGGACTCGAGTTGAGCCTGATGGACCTTCACCCGGTCGAAGCGCTGCAGGCGCTGCGACACGGCGACATCGACGTCGCGCTCATCTTCCAGCACGCCGATGCCCCGGTCGAGGACGAAGGCTTCCGACTGGTCCACATAGCCGACGACTCGATCTACCTGGTGAGCCGGCAACCCGACGACAGCATCGCGAACCATCGCCACTCCGCCTGGATCGGCGGCTGCCAACGGTGCCAGGAGGAGCTGACCTACGTGTGCCGGCAAGCGGGCTTCACCCCGCGCATCGGCTCCGTCAGCGACGACATGGTCGTCGTCCAGGCCCTCGTCGCCGCCGGCGCCGGCGTCACCACCCTGCCCGGCCTCGCGCTGCAGGCCCACCGGCGACCCGACGTCCACACCACCGAACTCACCGGCTTCCGCCGCCAGCTCTACGTCGCCACCTACGGCGAACCTCCAGACCCACCCGCCACCACCGCACTCATCCGAGCCATCCACGACTCCGCCCGATGACAGCAGCGCTTGCAGTAACAGCAGCGCTTCCAGCGGAGAAACCATGCCGCTCCGGCGCACGGTCGGCGTGCGGTCCGGCATCCGGGGTACCCGCTCGCGGAAGAAAGGAGGCAGCAATGCCCCTCACGTTCCGCAAGAGTTTCCGGATCCTGCCGGGAGTGCGGCTGAACATCAACCGGCGCTCCTGGTCCATCACCACCGGCGGCAGGCACGGACCACGGCGCACACACAGCAGCACCGGGCGCCGGACGACTTCGATGGACCTGCCAGGACCCTTCGGGTGGCGCAGGACGCGCACCGCCAACAGGCGTCGCCGCGGCACCATGCTCGCCGGGCGCCGTCGAGGCACCATGCCCACCGGGCGTCCTTGGGGACGCGCCTGAGGGGCCGTCACTCCAATGGACCCCCCAGGAGGTGGCATCTCATATCCGAGATAGCCTGCCGCCATGGGAGACGACTACCTCGTACGCATCGGAAAGCTCATCCGTGACGCCCGTCAGCACCGGGGCTGGACACAGACGCAACTGGCCGCGGCGCTCGGCACCAGTCAGAGCGCCGTGAACCGCATCGAGCGGGGAAACCAGAACATCAGCCTTGAGATGATCGCCCGAATCGGTGAAGCCCTGGACAGTGAGATCGTGTCACTGGGGTACGCGGGTCCGATGCATCTGCGCGTCGTCGGCGGCCGCCGGCTCTCCGGGTCCATCGATGTGAAGACCAGTAAGAACGCGTGCGTGGCGCTGCTGTGCGCCACGCTCCTGAACAAGGGGCGGACGGTGCTGCGCCGGGTCGCCCGCATCGAGGAGGTGTACCGCCTTCTGGAGGTGCTGGGCTCCATCGGCGTACGCACGCGGTGGATCAACGAAGGGGTGGATCTGGAGATCGTGCCCCCGGCGGACCTCGACCTGGACGCCATCGACGCGTACGCGGCCCGCCGTACGCGATCGATCATCATGTTCCTCGGCCCGCTGCTGCACCGTATGGACCACTTCAAGCTGCCGTACGCGGGCGGTTGCGACCTCGGTACGCGGACGATCGAGCCGCACATGATCGCGCTGCGCCGCTTCGGGCTCGACATCACCGCCACCGAGGGGCTCTACCACGCCCAGGTGGACCGGTCCGTCTCCCCCGGCCGGCCGATCGTGCTGACCGAGCGCGGCGACACGGTGACCGAGAACGCGCTGCTCGCCGCCGCGCGCCACGACGGCGTGACCGTCATCCGCAACGCCTCGTCCAACTACATGGTCCAGGACCTGTGTTTCTTCCTGGAGGCCTTGGGCGTACGCGTCGAAGGCATCGGGACCACGACGCTCACCGTGCACGGTGTCCCCACCATCGATGTGGACGTGGACTATTCACCCTCGGAGGACCCGGTCGAGGCGATGAGCCTGCTGGCCGCCGCCCTCGTCACCGAGTCGGAGCTGACGGTGCGTCGGGTGCCGATCGAGTTCCTGGAGATCGAGCTGGCGGTCCTGGAGGAGATGGGCCTCGATCACGACCGTACGCCGGAGTACTTCGCGGACAACGGCCGTACGCGGCTGGTCGATCTGAAGGTCCGGCCCTCCAAGCTGGAGGCGCCGATCGACAAGATCCACCCGATGCCGTTCCCGGGCCTGAACATCGACAACGTGCCCTTCTTCGCGGCCATCGCGGCCTCCGCGCAGGGCAAGACCCTCATCCACGACTGGGTCTACGACAACCGCGCGATCTACCTGACGGATCTGAACCGGCTCGGCGGACGGCTCCAACTCCTCGACCCCCACCGGGTGTTGGTCGAGGGCCCGACCCGCTGGCGGGCCGCCGAGATGATGTGCCCGCCCGCGCTGCGGCCCGCCGTGGTCGTCCTGCTGGCGATGATGGCGGCGGAGGGCACGTCGGTGCTGCGGAACGTGTACGTCATCAACCGCGGGTACGAGGATCTGGCCGAGCGGCTCAACTCGGTGGGGGCGCAGATCGAGATCTTCCGGGACATCTGAACGGCGGATGCCGCCGCGTCCCGGAACGGCCGGCCGTTACGAACGCCCTGTGATCCGCCGTATCTCCCCGGCGAACCCTCGTACGGTCGGCTCCGCCAGCAGGGCCATCAGCGGGATCTCCGCGGCCAGCCGCTCCTTGAGACTCGTGACGGTCTCTACGACCTTGAAGGAGTTTCCGCCCAGGTCGAAGAAGTCGTCGTCGGGTCCCACGGAGGCCAGCCCGAGCGTCTCGCACCAGACGGCCGCCACCAGCTCCTCGACGGCGGCGACGCCGGCGTCCGGTGCGGGTGCCGGGCGCGGCGGTGCCGTGCGGGCTGCCCGGGACTCCAGCAGCAGGCGGTCCACCTTGCCGTTCGGTGTGAGCGGGAGGGCGTCCAGGGGCTCGATCGTCGCCGGGACCATGTAGGGGGGAAGCCAGGTGCGCAGGGTCTCGCGGACCGAGGCCACCAGACCGGCCGCCGGTGCGGATTCCTCCTTCGGCACCACGAAGGCGGCCAGTGCCTTCCCCACCCCCGTGCCGTGCGCCACGACGACGGCCTGACGCACCTCCGGGCAGCGCCGGGCCGTCGACTCGATCTCGCCGAGCTCGATGCGGACGCCGCGGATCTTCACCTGCCGGTCGACCCGGCCGAGGAATTCCAGCGCTCCGCCGGGCCGGGCCCGTACGAGATCACCGGAGCGGTAGAGCCGCCGGCCCGGCGCCGCCGGGGGCGACTGGAGGAAGCGTTCCGCGGTCAGTTCGGGCCGGTTGAGATAGCCCAGGGCCAGCCCCGCGCCACCGATGTACAGCTCGCCGGGTTCGCCCTCGGGCACGGGACGGCCGTCCTCGCCGAGGACCCACAGTTCCGTGTCCGGGATGGCCGAGCCGATGAGCACGGTGTCGAGGCCGGGATCGCGCGGGCACACCCAGGCGGTGCAGTGGATCGTGCACTCGCTGGGGCCGTACAGGTTGGTGAGGGAGGCCGTGGAGCGGGCGTGGAAGCGGTGGACCAGATCGGGGGCGAGGGGCTCGCCGCCGGTCAGGACCTGGCGCAGACCGTCGTAGCGCTCGGCCTCGTCGCGGGCCAGCAGGAACAGTTCGAGCAGGGAGACCCCGAAGTAGATCGTCGTGACGCGGTGGTCGCGGATCAGGGCCGCCAGGTGGTCGGCGTCGCGCTGCCGGCGCGGGGCGGCGATCACCATCGTGGCGCCGGTCAGCAGCGGCCAGTAGATCTCCGCGAGATGCATGTCGAAGGTGCACGTCGTGTGGTGGACGAGCCGGTCGTCCCCGTCCATGGGGTGCGTGGTCTGCAGCGCGTTCATGCGGGAGACCAGGGCTCGATGGCTGATCAGCGACGCCTTGGGGCGGCCGGTGGATCCGGAGGTGAACACCAGCGCCACGGGGTCGTCGGGGGACCCGCCCGCCGGTGCCGTCGCCGCCTGCCCCGTGCGGTACTCCTCTCCCGTGCGGTACTCCTCGTCCGTCAGGACCGGGACGGCACAGTCGTCGAGCCGGTTGCGCAGTGTCCTGCTCGTCAGCACCGCGCGCGGCGCGCAGTCCTCGAGCATGCCGAGCGTGCGGGCCGGCGGATCGTCCACGTCGAACGCGGCGTGCGCGGCGCCCGCGCAGGCCACGCCCAGGATCGCGGCCACGAACTCGGCCGACCGCTCGTGGTAGACCGCCACCCGGTCTCCGGGCCCGACACCGCGGGCGCGCAGCGCGGCCGCGACCCTCAGCACCCGCTCCCGCAACTCCCCGGCGGTCACCACCGTGCCGTCGTCGCCGGAGACCAGCGCGGTCCTGCCGGGGTCCCGTTCCCAGCGTTCCAGCAGCAGCGTGTCGATCCGGTGCGCGGTGCCCGTCGTCGCACCCGCCGTACCCGTCATGCCCGTCATGCCCGTCATGCGAGGTCCCAGTGGTCGAGGTTGTCCGCCATCGCCGCCGCGAGCGCCGCCGGCTCGTCCGCGAGCAGCAGATGGCCGCCCGGCAGCCACACCGTGCGCGTGCGCGCGCCGAACAGGGACCAGCCGTCGGTCCGCTCCTCGGGGCACAGCTCGTCCTCGTCGCCGAACAGGGCCAGCAGCGGGACACCCGGGTCGAAGGGTTCGCAGACATAGTCCTCGACGGCCCTGATGTCCGCCACGATCGCCGGCAGCAGCAGGCCGAGCATCTCCTCGTTCGCGGCGAGCGAGGCCGGTACGCCGCCGAAGTCCCGCAGGATGTCCAGGACTTCGGCACGGTCGCCGGTGGCATCGGCGTCGCGCAGCAGGCGGCGGCCGGGGTCCGGTTTCTCGTTCACCGCCCACTGCGCCACCACGGCGAGGCCCGCGACGCCGGCGGGACCCGAACGCCGCAGCGCCTCCAGCGCGATCACCGCGCCCGAGCACACGCCGACCACGACCAGGGGAGCCGAGCCCGGCAGGCCCCGGATCGTGGCGGCGACGTCCGCGGCGAGACCGTCGAGGCCGGGGACGGTCTCCCGGATCCGCGACTCGCGGCCGGGCAGCCGGGCCGTCGCCACCAGCCAGTCGTCCGGGGCGTGCGCGGCGAACGGCTGTCCGCTTGCCGCGCCCGCCCCGGCGTGCGGCACGATCAGCACCCGCAGCACGGCCCGCTCCGGGTCGGCGCCTGCCAGGGTCACGTTCCTCGAGGACACTTTCCGCCTTTCTGTCGTGGGCGGGTCTCAGCCCGCCGAGACGAACTCCGTCAGTGCCCGCGTCAGATACCCGGGGTCGTCCGCCCCGCACAGTTCGCGCGACGAGTGCATGGACAGGCCGGGCACGCCGACGTCGACCGTCGTGACCCCCAGCCGGGCCGCGGTGATCGGCCCGATCGACGTGCCGCAGGGCATGGCGTTGTTGGACACGAACCGCTGCCAGGGCACCTCGGCACGCTCCGCGGCGGCGGCGAACGCGGCGTAGCCGGTGCCGTCGGTGGCGTACCGCTGGTTGACGTTGACCTTGACCACCGGGCCGCCGTTGGGCAGCGGATGGTTGTCCGGGTCGTGCCGCTCGCTGTAGTTGGGGTGCACCGCGTGCGACATGTCGGCGGAGACGCAGACCGTGCCCGCCAGGGCGCGCGCCCAGTCCTCGGCGCCGCCGCCCCGCGCGGCCACCACCCGGCCCAGTACGCGCTCCAGGAGCGGGCCCTGCGCCCCGGTCTCGGAGCCGGAGCCGACCTCCTCGTGATCGAACGCGGCGAGGACCGGGATCCGCTCGGCGACCGACGGCCAGGACTGCGCGGCGGCGGCGAGCGTGGCGGCGCCCGCGTGCACGGAGACGAGGTTGTCCAGCCGCGCCGAGACCAGGAACTCCCGCTCGGCGCCCAGCAGTCCGGCCTTCTGCACGTCGTGCAGCATCAGGTCCCAGCCGAGCACGTCGGCCGCGTCGAGCCCGGCATCAGCCGCGATCCGCCGCAGCAGCGCGCCCCGCTCCGGCCGGCCAAGGGACCAGACGGGCTGGACTTGCCGCTGCCGGTCGAGGGACAGTCCCTCGTTCACCGTGCGGTCGAGGTGGATGGCCAACTGCGGGACCCGCAGCAGGGGTTCGTCGATCTTGACCAGTTTCGCCGTGCCGTCGCGCAGCGTGAGCCGGCCGGAGACGCCGAGGTCGCGGTCGAGCCAGGTGTTCAGCGGGACCCCGCCGTAGATCTCCACGGCGACCTGGCGCCAGCCGGCCGAGCCGGTGTCCGGGGTCGGCTTCACGCGCAGGTTGGGGGAGTCGGTGTGCGCGCCGATGATCCGGAACGGCGTGTGCGCGGGCACCCCCTCGGGGACGTACCAGGCGAGCAGCGCGCCGCCCCTGACGACGAACCGGCCGCCGCTGTGACCGGTCCACTCCTCGGTCTCCAGCAGCTCCTCGAAGCCGGCCTTCTCCAGGCGCTGCACGGCCTGCGCCACCGCGTGGTAGGGCGAGGAGGCCGCGTCGAGGAAGGCGAGGAGGTCCTCGGTGTGCGTGGGATCCGTGGCCTTTGTCATTCGGTCATGCCTCTCCGGAGGGGGTGAGGGCGAGCAGTTCGGCGACGGGGCGGCCGGGGCTGTCGCACAGGTCGTCGAGGACGGACAGGTAGGAGTCGAGGATCCGCTCCGCCGACTTCCTGTCCCACAGGTCCGCCGAGTATTCGACGTACGTCCGGTAACCCAGCGCCGGATCGCGGCGCTGCGTCAGGCCGAACGTCAGCTCCGAGCGCGCCGCCGGCGGTGCCACGTCGTCGACCTCCACCCGCAGCCCGGGGATCTCGATGTCGACGTCGTCGGTGTTCTGGAAGGCCAGCAGGCAGGACACCACCTCGGGTACTTCGCGCGCGCCCGCGTCCCGCAGCGCCCGCCACACCTCGGCGGTCGGCAGGACGTTCGCCATGGCGGCCAGTGTCTCGGCGCCGGTGCGCGCGACCAGCTCGGCGCAGGTCTCCTCGGCCAGGACCCGCACGCGCACCGGGACGTTCGTGGAGACCAGCGACACCAGCGACTCGGTGTCGCTGCCGTCCCGGTTGGCGTACGGAACGCCCAGCAGCAGGTCCCGCTGTCCGGAGAGCCGGGCGAGCAGGACGCCGAGCGCGGCGGCGACCACCGCGAACGGTGTCACCCGGTGCGCTGCCGCGAACCTCTCCACCTTTGCCCGGAGTCCGGCCGGCGCGTGGCCGCGGACGGTGTCGCCGTCGCCGCTGAGCCGCTCGGTCCTGGGCCGGTCCGTGGGCACCTCCAGGCGGGTGGGTACGCCGTCCAGGTAGCCGACGAAATGCGCGGCCCGTCGGGCCCGGTCGGCCGTGCCCCGGCGTTCGAGCTGGCGGCGGGCGTGGTCCGCGGGCTGGGCCGAGGGTGCGGGCAGGGTGTGCGGGGTGCCGGCCGCGGCGGCGGTGTAGAGGGCGGCCAGCTCTTCGAGGAGCACGCCGTGGGACCAGCCGTCGGTGCAGATGTGGTGCAGCACGAACATCAGCACCCACTCGTCCTGCGCGACCCGCAGCAGCCGCAGCCGCGGGAGTGTCGGGCGCGTGAGGTCGAAGGGCTCGTCGGCCGCCGCCCGGCAGGCCTTGTCCGCCCGTTCGGCGGCCCGTTCGGCGGGAAGCCGGCTGTAGTCGTCGACGCGCAGGGGCGGCAGGGCGACGTCCACGACCTCCTGCCACCAGGTGCCCCCGCCGTCCTGGACGTAACGGGTACGCAGGGTGTGGTGCCGCTCCACCAGCCGGGTCAGGGCCGCACGCAGGGCGTCCGTATCGACGGGGCCGGTGAGGCGGATGCGGGTCGGGACGTTGTAGACCTGCGGCCGGGCCAGGGTGGGCTGGACGGCCAGCATCCGGGCCTGCTGGTCGGTGACGGGGGCGCGGTCGACGACGTCCTCGACCGACGAGGGAGCCGGGTCACCCTTCAGCGACCGGGCCAGCGCGCCGAGCGTCGGCTCGGCGAAGAAGTCCGCCAGCGAGAACTCGACGCCGAGGGCGTCCCGGACGCGGTTGTGCAGCCGTATCGCCGAGATCGAACTCCCGCCCAGGTCGAAGAAGTTGGCGTCGTCGGGGAGGTCGTGGGTACCGAGGACGGAGGCCCAGAGGGAGCGGAGGGTGTCCCGGGCGTCTCGGGCGTCCCCGGGATCCCGAGCGTCCCGGGGATCCTGGGGGTTCCGGTTATCCCGGAGGCCCCGATTGCCTTGGGTGCCCCGGGCGCTCAGGGCGCCTTGGATGCCCCGGGGGTCCCGGGGGTCCCGGGGGTCCCGGG
>NZ_JAAKZY010000147.1 GCF_011045015.1 Streptomyces scabichelini
CCCCACCACCACTGACCTGATGGAAAGTGAGACCCCCATGACCACCGCCCTCCCCGTCCTCGTCGTCGGCGCGACCGGCTCCCTCGGCGGCAAGGTCGTCGACGAACTGCTGGGGCGCGGTAAGAACGTCCGCGCCCTGGTCCGGCCGACCACCGACGCCAGCAGGCTCGAAAAGCGGGGTGTCGAGATCGCCCGCGGCGACATGCTCGACCTCGACTCGCTCGTCACCGCCATGAACGGCGCCGATGCCGTCATCACCACCGCCGCCGGCTACACCCGCGGCGGCAAGAACGCGCACGACATCGACACCGTCGGCAACGCCAACCTCGCCGAGGCCGCCCACCGCACCGGCATCCGGCGATTCGTCCTGACCAGCATCCTCACCAGCGACCAGACACCCCAAGTCCCGCACTTCTGGCACAAGAAGGTCGCCGAGGACAAGCTCGAACAGCTCGGCGTCCCGTTCGTCGCACTGCGCCCGGGGGCCTTCCTCGACCAGATCGCGACCATGGCGGGCAACCCGATCGACAACGGCCGCCTGATCTGGATGGCCAAGGCCACCGTCCCGCTGACCTTCGTCCACACCTCCGACCTCGCGGCCTACCTGGCGGCAGCCGTCGACGCCGAGGCCGCCAACGGTGAGCGCGTCGACATCGGCTGGGACCGTCCGGTCAGCATGCGCGAGATGGCCGACCTGATGGGCAGCCGGGCCGGAAAGAAGATCAAGGTGTGGGCCATCCCTTCGACCGTCGTCCGCGCCGCGGGAGCCGTCGTCGGCCGCTTCATGCCCCTGGTCAAGGACATGGCCGCGATGTTCGGCTGGTTCGACACAGGCCGCTACGTCGCCGACCCCCGCCGCCAGGAGCAGCTGTTCGGCCCCGTCCCCACGGCCGAAGAGACCCTCGCCCGGTACACCGACGAGCTGGGCAAGGCACGGCACCGCTGACGGGTCCACTTCCCGGTCCCGCCGCCCGGGCAGGTTCCCGTCGATGCGTGGCGGAATCGCCATGACAGATTCATCAGCTCGAGTGTGTCCATGACGATGCGCGCCATCGTGCTGTCCGAGCCGGGCGGCGCGGACAAGCTCATCGTCAAGGGACGCAAGTCGCTCGACCGCAGCCCGGACGACGCCCTCCGCGGACGGCCCCTTGCCGCTGCCACCTTCCGTCGCGTCCGGCCACCTCAGTCACGCGATCCTCCGCGTGGCCCGCGTGCACCGGATGCTCGCCGGGCAGCTACTGCGCCGCGTCGGCCTCCACCCCAGCCAGGAACTGGTCATGATGCAGCTGTGGGACCGCGGCCCGCAGCGCCAGACCGACCTCGTCCGCCTGCTCGGCTCCGACGCCGCCACCATGACCCGCACCATTCAACGCATGGAGCACGCAGGCTTCGTACGCCGCCGCCCCTCCCCCAGCGACAAGCGGGCCACCATCGTCGAACCCACGGCCGCCAGCAACGCCCTGCGGCAAGAAGTGGAGCGTGTGTGGCTCGAACTCGAGGCCGGCACCGTCGACGACCTGACCCCCAAGGAGCAGGCCGAGGCTCTCGAGGTCCTGGGCCGGATCGAGGAGAGCCTTACACGGGCCGCGGCTCAACTCGGCTGAGGTACCGCACGATTGACCCGGAGCCGCCACGGGGATCGAGGCTCAGCGGTCCGCCGCCGCCTCGGTCCGGGACCTCGGGCCCCGCCGGGGCAGGAAGAGAGCGAGGGCCAGTCCGACGTCCATGGCGGCTGTCGCGATCAGGAAGGAGACGTGGAAGCCGTGCATGGCCGGGATCTAGACACCGCCCACGCTACGACGTCGCCCGTCACCAGCGGCCCCGTCCCGCTCCCCACGCCTGACAGTGAGGATTGGTGACGGCACCGCTCAGGGGCCCAGCTTCGACATCCAGGTCAATGCCCGGGCGCCTTCGCGACCAAGTAGCCAACGCCCGTGCAGCCGCTCAGGCGGGGTCCTCGTCCAGCTTCGTCACCACTCGGTCGGAGAGGTCGGCCAGCGTTCGCAGCTCCGCCGGGGTGACATGGTCGAGGAACAGCTCTCGCACCGCCTCCACATGCAGCGGAGCCGCCATCTCGATCGCCGCCCGACCGGCGTCGGTGATCACCACGAACGCTCCCCGCGCGTCCTCGGGGCACTCCTCGCGGATCACCAGCCCTCGTCCGGCCATCCGCGCGATGTGGTGGGACATCCGGCTCTTCTCCCACTCGAGCGTCCGGGCCAGATCCTGGTATCGCTGCCGGCCCTCTGGCACATCCGTCAGACTGACCAGCACGGCGAAATCCGCGGCCGAGAGTTTCGACTCACTCTGCAACATGCGTGACAGACGGCCCCCCAGCCGCTCATGCAACCGAACGAAGCTCCGCCAGGCGTGCTGCTCCTCCGCCGTCAACCACCGCACGTCGTCATTCATACAAGAGATTGTAAAGGAGTTGACAGGTCACCAGCTGGAGCGAAGGGCGACCCGTAAAGAGACTGATCCGCGCACGGCGTACGAGGCTCCGTGCTCAGGCCGCGTACCGCGGTGTCCATTGCGTCGCCGCGATCGCCGCGCGCAGCTCGGCCTCCGTGGCCTCGGACGCGACACCGTCCTCCGCCGCGCCCTTCGCCACGGCCAGCGCGATCTCACGGGCCGCGTCCCGCATGCCCGCAGCAGAGTCCCGGGGAGTTCGGCCTCCACAGCGGAGACGACCTCGGTTACCTCAGATATCGAAACACCGGACGAACACGTTCGCCCCTCCCCTCGTCGAGACGGGCGCTGCCGAGACTCTGACGCGACGGTCGCGCGAGGCGCGGTCAGGCATCCCGCAACGACTCCAGCCCCGTCCGCAGCGTCGTCGCGAGCTGCTCGGCCGCGGCGAGCTGGTCCCGGGTTAGGGGGCCGACGAACAGCTCGCGGACGGCGCGCAGATGGGGAAGGGATGCGCGCCGGAACGCTTCAGCGCCCTCATCCGTCAGCACCACCTCGGCACCTCGACCGTCGGTGGCGGACGAGGCGCGCCGGATGAGTCCTCGCCGTTCCATACGCCGAAGGTGATGCGAGAGACGGCTGCGCTGCCAGCCGATACGGGAGGCCAGTCGGGAGGGGCGCAGCCGACGCCCGTCAGCCTCACGGACAGCGAGGAGAACGGCGTAGTCGCCGGGCGACAGGGAGGACTCACTCTGCAGTCGTGCGGCGAGCTCCGAGCGGAGTGCCTCCGTGGTCTCGATGAAATCGCGCCAGATCCGCAGTTCCTCGGTGGTGGGCAGCACCTTGTGTCGCTCTTCCATCGCTTCACCCTCCTTTAGTTGACACATCAATTAGACCGTGTGATTATTGATGCGTCAACCACTCGGGGTCGCGGATGCAGCACCTACTCACGAAGGAACCCAGCCATGTCTGATCTCGTCTTCGGTCTGGACACGTTCGGCGATGTGCCGGAGGACGACTCCGGCACCCCGCTGTCCGACGCACGGGCCATCCGGCAGGTCGTGGACGAGGCCGTTCTCGCCGAGGAGACCGGCGTCGACGTCCTCGCCCTCGGCGAGCATCACCGCCCCGAGTTCGCGATCTCGACCCCGGAGACCGTCCTCGCCGGTATCGCCACCCGCACCGAGCGGATTCGCCTCTCCTCCGGCGTGACGGTGCTGAGTTCCGACGATCCGGTCCGGGTCTTCCAGCGCTTCTCGACCGTGGACGCGCTCTCGAACGGCCGGGCGGAGATCATCCTCGGACGCGGCTCCTTCACCGAGTCGTTCCCCCTCTTCGGCTACGACCTCGCCGACTACGACGTGCTGTTCGAGGAGAAGATCGAGCTCTTCGCCAAGCTGCTGGCGGAGAAGCCGGTCACCTGGAGCGGCACCAAGCGGGCCGCGCTCGACAACGCCGATGTCCTCCCCAAGACCGAGTCCGGGCACCTGACCACCTGGGTCGGTGTCGGCGGCTCACCCCAGTCGGTCATCCGCACCGCGCACTACGGCTTCCCGCTCATGATCGCCGTCATCGGCGGCAGCCCGGAGCGCTTCGCGCCCTACATCGACCTCTACCAACGCGCCACCGACAAGTTCGGTACGACCGCTCACCCGGTGGGCATGCACTCGCCGGGCTTCATCGCCGACACGGATGAGGAGGCCCGGGAGCTGCACTGGCCGTACTACAAGGTCATCCGTGACCGCATCGGCGCGCTGCGCGGCTGGCCGCCGGTCCGCAAGGAGGAGTACGCGGCCGAGATCGAGCACGGCTCCCTGTACATCGGCTCGCCCGAGACGGTGGCCCGCAAGATGGCCGACGCCATCAAGGCACTCGGCGTCGGCCGGTTCGACCTCATCTACACCGCCGGGGCGCAGCCGATCAGCGCCCGTCTGCGCGCCGTCGAGCTGTACGGCACGAAGGTCCTCCCGATGGTCCGCGACATCCTCGCCGGCTGACACCCCGAACGGAGCAGACATGGCCACCACCGACATAGGAACCGTCGGCATCCTGGGCGCGGGAAAGGTCGGCACCGTGCTCGCACGGCTGGCCCGTGCGGCCGGCTACCGCGTGCTCATCGCCGGCTCGGGCGACCCCGCCAGGATCGCCCTCACCGTCGAAGTCCTCACGCCCGGCGCGGTCCCGGTCACCGCGGTTCAGGCGGCGGCGAAGGCGGACGTCGTCGTCCTGGCCCTCCCCCTCGGCAAGTACCGCAGCGTTCCGGCGGAGGCGCTGGAAGGCAAGCTCGTCATCGACGCGATGAACTACTGGTGGGAGGTCGACGGCGTCCGTGCGGACCTCACCGACCCGCGCACCTCGTCGAGCGAGATCGTGCAGGAGTTCCTGTCCGGAGCGCGCGTGGTCAAGGCCTTCAATCACATGGGCTACCACGACCTCGAGGACGGGGCCCGGCCCGCCGGAGTCCGTGGCCGCAAGGCCATCGCCATCGCCGGTGACGACCGCGAGGACCTCATCACCGTCTCTCGCCTCGTCGACGACCTCGGCTTCGACCCCGTCGTCGCGGGCCCGCTGGCCTCGGGGGTACGGCTGGAGCCGGGCGCGGAGCCGTTCGGCGCCAACGTCGACGCCGAGGAACTGCGCGCGATGCTCCAGCGCTTCCCGGAGTCGGAGCGCGGACGGGCCGTCGCCGCCGCACGTGCCGCCCTTTCGGAACCGGCGCCCGAGCCGTCGTAGGCATACTCCGGGCGGATCTGGACGCGCCGCGCAAGCAGCGCCGCCCCGAAGGGGCGGGTGCGCGGACCGGCACGCGGCGGCCGCGGACCGGCACACTGTCAAGCGGATCTTCGACCGACTCCTGGACGAGCACGGAGCGGAGGCGGTGACCTATCCGATGGTGCGAGCCTATGCCGCCGACCGGCGCCCCCAGATCGCCGTCGAGTCCGGCCGCGGAGTGGTACGCGCGATGCGGCTGTCGTATGCGGGCAAGGCCGTGCACCGACGCCCAGTACGCCGGGCCGTTGAACAGGGGCCGTGGTCTTCCGTCCGGTGTAGAAAGCTCCTGAAGGGATCCGTGCCTTGTGATCAGGGCTGGTCGCTGATGGTTCGGTAGGCCGCGATGAACAGGGTGTGGCACAGGTCGATCAGTTCTTCGACGGTGGCGTTCTGGTGGCCGAGCGTCCAGTCCACGAGAAGTTCGTTCACTCCGCCGACCAGGCTCATCGCGGTCATGGTGAGCCGGCTGGAGGAGGCTTCCGGGTCAGGGAGCGGTCCGACGACGGACGCGACCAGTGCGGCGAATTCGTGCAGGACCTCACGGCGGCGCACTTCGAGGCGGGGGCTGGCGCCCACGACCTCGATGAGCACTAGGCGGGCCTTGCGGGCGTCGCCGGCCAGCGTGCGGATGAACACCTCGAGGCCGGCGCGCAGTTGGGCGTCGACATCGGGTGCGGCAGCGGCTGCGGCCTGCGCGGTTTCGGCGCTGATCGTAGCGATCAGCTCGTTGTAGACCCCGGTGAGAAGGTCTTCGCGGTCGCGGAACGACTCGTAGAAGTAGCGCTCGGTCAGTCCAGCATGCGAGCACACCTGCTTGACGGAGGTCGAGGCGTATCCGACCGTGCCGAACAAGTCGAGGCCCGCCTGGATGAGGCGGGTGCGGCGCTCCTGCTGTCGTTGCGCCGCATCACGTCCGCCGTAGCGCCGCCCGGCGGTCTGTGTGCCGGTCATTTTTCCCCTTCGCAGAGGTGTTGACACCGGTGTGCTCCGAACTGACACTCTAGCTTGTCAGTTCATCTGACATGGCATCGTGTCAGAAACGCGTGGAGGCCGCTCGCCGCTCGGCGGTCCGCTCATGCTCAGGGCAAGGAAAGGGCTCGACCGTGGCAGCACCGCCCAAATACCCGTACACGTTCAGCCGAAGAGACCGCGACAGGCTCCCCCGCACAGAACCGCTGACCGGCCGAGTGATCGCGGTCACCGGGGCGGGCCGCGGAATCGGGCGGGCCGTCGCAGCCCGGCTCGCCGCGGCCGGAGCCGCCGTGGCGATCGGCGATCTCGACGCGGAGCTTGCCGCGGAGACGGCCGGTGCCATCGGCGCGCATCCCGGTGGCCGACTGCTCGGGCTGTCTCTCGACGTCACCGACACACCTTCCTTCCAAGACTTCTTGCGCACCGTCGAGACCCAGCTGGGGCCGATCGACGTACTGATCAACAACGCCGGAATCATGTGGGTGGGCCCCTTCGAGGAGGAACCGGAAGAAGCCGCCCTGCGCCAGTTCGACGTCAACGTCCACGGCGTACTGCGTGGGATGAAACTCGTGATCCCGGGGATGCGGAAACGCGGTCGCGGCCACGTGGTGAACATCGCCTCCGCCGCCAGCAAGGTCGCCCCGGCCGGCGAGGCGACCTACGCGGCGACGAAGCACGCCATCCACGGCTACAGCACAGCCGTCCGCGCCGAACTGCGCGGCACCGGCGTGCACGTGTCCTTGGTGATGCCCGGCGTCGTGGACACCGAGCTGGCCGTGGGCACCGCGACAGGACCCACCCGACGCCTGACGACAGATCAGGTGGCCGACGCGGTGCTCGACGTCGTGCTGCGCCCGCGGTTCGAGGTCTTCGTTCCACGCCAGGTGGCCGCCCTGACCCGGTTGGCCGCGGTGCTGCCGGGCCGTGCCCGCGACGCCCTGCATCACCTCCTTGTCCCCGACCAGCTCGCCGCCCTGTCCGACCGGTCGGTCCGCGAGGCCTACGAGCAGCGCACCCGGACCGCCCGTCTGCCCGAAGGATGAGCCCGTGACCACCACGCCCAAGCCGGCGACGCCCAGCGCGAAGAAGGCCCAGGACGCCGCCGCTCCTCGTCCCATCCCCGAATTCGAAGGTGTCCACGACGTATGGCCCCGCGGTGACCGGCTGCGCGCCGTGCGCAGCGCCGCGGCCACCTACCGTGAGCGGTTCGTCCAGCAGGGCCGCATCCACGCCGTCCGCAGTTTCGACATCGCCGCCGCCCCGTACCCGACCCGGTTCGGCTTCCACGGCGCCGCGCTCGCAGTCAACCCGTTCGTGAGCATCGTCAACCGGATGCTCGTCGTGCAGTTCGACGGCTTCGACGGTGAGCCGAAAACACTGGTGTGGGAGCCGACCGTCGCCGCCGGAACGGCTCAAGCGCCGTTCTACGCCCAGCTCAAGCGGCTGGCGGGGGACTTTCTCACCGAGCACGTCTTCGCCCGCTACTACCAGGACCCGAACACCGTCCTGCCCTCCTGCGGTCTGCGCCCCGAGGACGTGGATTTCGTCAGCTTCGACCACCTGCACGTCCAGGACGTGCGCATGATCATGGGAAGTACCAGCACCATTCCCGGCGAACGGGCGCCCCGAGAAGCGCTGTTCCCGCGCGCCCGGTTGTTGGTGCACCGCAAGGAGCTGGGCACCTTCGAATCGACGCATCCGATGCAGTGGGCCTGGTACGTCGACGGAGGCATGGACGGCGTACCGGCCGAGCGCGTCACCGCCTTCGACGGCGATGTCGAACTCGGCGTCGGCGTCAGCCTGTTGTGGACCCCCGGCCATACGGACGGCAACCACTCCCTGGTGCTGAACACCCCCGACGGGGTGTGGGTCTCCTCCGAGAACGGCATCTCGGCCGACAACTGGCAGCCCGAGCTCTCCCACATCCCCGGGGTGCGCCGCCACGCCGCGTTCTACGGCCGTGAAGTGGTGCCCAACGCCAACACCCTGGAGGACTCTCTCGACCAGTACGACTCCATGGTCAAGGAGAAGACCCTCGCCGACCCCAGCCGGCGCGATCCGCGCTGGCTGCAGATCCTGCCCTCCTCGGAGCTGGCCCCCTTCAAGCGGCAGTGGCCGGTGCTGCCCAGCTTCTTCCACGGCGGTCTGAACTACGGGGAACTGACCCCTGCCGGTGGTGGCCGATGACCGGACCGGCCGCCCTGCGGCAGCGCCGGATCGCCGCGGACGGCGTGGAGTTGGCCGCCTGCCAGTGGGGAGCGTCCACGGATCCTCCGGTGGTGCTGGTCCACGGCTATCCGGATACCAGCGCCGTGTGGCGCCCGGTCGCCGAGCGCCTGGCCGACCGTTTCCACGTCACCGCCTTCGACGTGCGGGGAGCCGGTGGCTCCCACCGGCCCAGGGGGCTGCGCGCCTACCGGATGTCCCGCCTGGAAGCCGACCTGGAGGCGGTACTCGACGCCGTGAGCCCCGACCGCCCGGTGCACCTGGTCGGACACGACTGGGGATCGATCCACTCCTGGGAGTCGGTCACCGGCACCCGCCTGGCCGGGCGGATCGCCTCGTTCACCTCCATCTCCGGACCCTGCCTGGACCACGTAGGCCACCTGATCCGGGCCCGCCTCCGGCCGCGGCATCCGGACCTGCCGAAGCTGTTGCGGCAGGCCGCACGATCCTGGTACATCGCCTACTTCCATTTCCCGCTCCTGCCCGCCCTGACCTGGAGAGCACTGGGACACCGCTGGCGCGCCTTCCTCACCGGCTCCCAAGGCGTGCCCGGGCACACCCCCTACCCCGCGCCGACGCTGACCCGCGACGCCGTGTCCGGCACCGCGCTGTACCGCGCCAACATGCTGCCCCGCCTGCTGCGCCCCCGGGACCGACCGACCACCGTCCCGGTCCAACTCGTCATCCCCACCCGCGACTTCTGCGTCACCCCGGTGCTGTCGTACGGAGTGGAGCACTGGACGCGCCGGATACAACGGCGCCCGATCGACGCCGGGCACTGGGTACAGCTCAGCCACCCCGACGAGATCGCGTCCCTGATCGCGGAATTCGCCCACCGTGTCGAGGACGGCTCCCGCCGCACTCCCCCGGACCACACCGTGCACCCGATCTGACAGCCCAACAGACCGGCACTACTGGACGACGACTGCCTGACCGCCCCTTCGCACACACCGATCGCCGACGGAGGAGAAACCTGTCATGTTCCGAGCCGCACATGCCCGCCCAGAGCGTCCGTCCGAGCCCATCGACCACCACGACCTGGTGCTGCAACCCCGGGAGGTCACCTTCGACTGGAGCACCACCCCGCTGCACTGGCTGCCGGGTGAACCCTTCGCGACCCACACCTTCGACGTCCTCCACCTCATGCTCCCCGAGCTCGAACGCTGGTTCGTGCGCACCTTCGAGCAGGCCCTGCCACTGATCACCGATGACCGGCTGCGCGAGGACGTACGCGGCTTCATCGGCCAGGAAGCGATGCACGCCGAGGCGCACCAGGAAGTCCTGGAGCACCTGCTCGCCAAGGGTCTTGACCCGGCTCCGTACACCCTGCAGTCCGAATGGATCTTCCGCAGGGTGCTCGGAGACCGGCCGGAGCTGACGCCGGCCGCCACCCACGCGCACCTCCTCCAACGGCTCGCCCTCATAGCGGCCTTCGAGCACTTCACCGCGTACATGGGTCACTGGATTCTCAGCAACGGGCACCTGGACCAGGCCGGCGCGGACCCCGCGATGCTCGATCTGTTCCGCTGGCACGGCGCCGAGGAGGTCGAACACCGCTCGGTCGCGTTCGACCTGCTGGTGCACCTCGATCCCCGGTACCGGCGCCGAGTGGTCGGCATGCTCGTCACGGCCCCGGTGCTGACCCGGCTGTGGATCCGCGGAGTCCGCTTCCTGATGAGCGCCGACCCCGAACTCGACGACCGGGTCAAGGTCCGTTTCCGCGACTACCTGACCGCGGCCCGCAAGGACCTGTTGCCCCGGCCGGGCGCGTTCGCCCGCTCGGTGCTGCGCTACTTCCGTCCCGGCTACCACCCGACCCAGGAGGGCTCGACCCAGCAGGCGGTCGCCTACCTGGCGGCGTCCCCTGCTGCCCGAGCGGCTGCCCGATGACCCGGCAACCAGTGAGGCATGTGAGGCATCCCATGGATATCGGCACACCCGTCACCCGGCCGCCGGACCTGTACGGCAAACCGCGCGACGACTCCTTCATGCAGAAGCTGGCGGCTTTCAGCGACAAGGCGGTCACGGGCCTCGCGCGGCGCGGCACTCCTCCCAGGCGCCCGCCGGCCACCGGGACGCCCGTGACCCGGGAACTGGTGGTCGCCGCCAAGCACCAAGAGGCCGAGGATGTCGTCTCCTTGCGCCTGGCAGCACCCGACGGGGGAACACTCCCGCCCTGGCAGCCCGGCGCCCACATCGAACTGCACCTCCCCTCCGGCCGTAAGCGGCAGTACTCCCTGTGCGGCGACCCAGCCGACCGGTACCGGTACCGCATCGCGGTGCGCCGCATCGCCGACGGCGGAGGCGGTTCGGCCGAGGTGCACGACGCCCTCTCAGACGGTATGCGGGTCGCCATCACCGGGCCCCGGAACGCCTTCCCCTTCGCCGCCGAAGCGTTCGTCCTGCTCATCGCGGGCGGCATCGGCATCACCCCGATCCTGCCGATGGCTCGGGAAGCCGCCCGAAGGGGGCTGGACTGGAGGCTCGTGCACACCGGCCGCAGCCGCGGCTCGATGCCCTTCGCGGCAGAGCTGGCCGAACTCGCGGCCGCCGCCCCTGGCCGGGTCTCCATCCGTCCTGACGACGAGTCCGGAGTGCCCGAGGCAGCCGATCTGTTGAGCTCGATCCCGGCGGCGGGTGCGGTGTACTGCTGCGGGCCCGCACCCATGATCGACGGCGTTCGGCGCGCGTTCGGCGACAGCCGCGCGTCAGCCCTGCACTTCGAGCGCTTCGCCCCGCCCCCGATCACGGACGGCCGTCCCTTCGAACTTCAGCTCGGCGACACCGGACGGGTTCTGCCAGTGCCGTACGACCGTTCCGCCCTGGACGTTCTCCACGAGGCCCTGCCGGACCTGCCGTTCTCCTGCCGCCAGGGGTTTTGCGGCACCTGCCGGGTACGGGTGGCCCATGGCCGTGTCGATCACCGTGACCGCCGGCTCACCGCCACCGAACGTGCGGCCGGTGCCATGCTGCCCTGCGTCTCGCGTGCACCGGAAGGAGAGCGGTTGGTGCTGGAGCTGTGAGCGATGGCCGAGCGCCCGTGGAGCGCGGCCGTCGCCGCGAGGAACCTCAGCGGCAGGGTTGATACCCGTTGATACCCGACCCATGGCGCGACGCACCGCCTGGACGGTGAGACGGTCCATCTGGAACACCGGCCAGATCCAGCGCCCAGGCCGGCGCGCACGCCGAAGAGGCGGCGCCTCCGCACGGGCGCCGCCCCATTGATCACACGAGCCTGACCGGCCCGGCGTCGATCGGCAGGCGGACCAGGAGATAGGGCTTGCGGCGCAGGTCCTTGCCCTCGTGGAACGGTGACAGGCGGTTGAGCTGGTTGGCGATGGCGTACAGGTGCCGGTCCGAGGCGACGGACAGGGTGTCGACCCAGATCAGGTCCGGCCCCTGGGCGAGGGTCCGGTAGGTGCCGTTCGGGCTCCTGCGCCAGAGGGAGTTGTGTTCCAGGTCGCCGCCGTACAGTCGCCCCTTGTCGTCGCTCTCCAGGCCGTCGGCCATCGGCTTGAATCCGAGGTCCTCGACCGTCGCGGCCACCTCGGCGTCCGTGGCGTCCGGGTCGGCGAGGGCGTCGGTGGACACGCTGTGCAGCCGGCGGCTGGACAGCGGGCAGTAGTAGAGGCGCGTGCCGTCGGCGCTGAGAGCGATGCCGTCGGAACCGGTCTCGTAATGCGTGGGCTCGCCGTCCGCGGGGCGGACCATGAAGGGCTCGCCCTCGATGACCGGGAGGAAGCCGTCGTCCGGGAGCGCCGAGGGATGCCCGGCCAGTCGCCGCCAGGAACGGCCGGTGGCGAGGTCGACCACGATCACGCCGTTGGAGCCGCCCGAGTCGGTGATGAACGCCGTGCCCTCGGCGCCGCGCCGCAGGTCGAAGCGCACGTCGTTGGGGTAGCTGTCGGACGGCACCACCTCGGGCGGGAAGAGGATCTTCCGTACGATCCGGTCGGTGCGCAGGTCGACCGCCACGAGCTTGGGACCGCCGTAGGAGGAGCCGGCGAACAGCGGGCTTCCGGTGTCGAGGATCCACAGCCGGTCGGCGGGGTCAACGACGACGCTCTGCACCGACTGGAGGTGCCCGGCCAGGTCGGAGGGGTCCTGGCGGTTCACCTCTGCGTCGGGGTAGGCCACCGGCTTCCCGCCCCGCAGTTCGGCGACGCTGAAGGGGACGTCGTCGCCCCAGCGGGGGAAGTTGACGAAGACCCGGCCGCGGCGCGAGACGGTGACGCCCGTCGGCATCGCGCCCCAGAAGCGGGCAACGACCTCGTAGTTCTTGGCTGTTGAACCGGAAGCGGAGGCGGAGGCGGGTCCGGCGAGTTGGGTGGCGGCCAGCGACGCGGTGGTCGCCGTGAGGAATGTACGTCGTTTCATGCGCGCGTCTCCTGTGGGGTCAAGTTGCCGTAGGGCGCGGCGAGTTGCCGCATCACCTCGGCGCGTGGAGGGATGGCCGGACGCTGTCGTGGCCGGCGGAGGCGGCCGCCGTCGGCAGTGCTGTCTGCCGAGGACATCGCCCGCGGCTACCGCCGACTCCTGGAAGGGGAACGGGGCCGAATGCCCCGTGGACCTGGTTCTCTCAAATCCGCGGGGCTGCCGGCCGGGTCAGCGGGACCACGCGGCGGTCCCCGAAGGTGACCATCGCGTGCACGGGCGTGGCGCTGGCGCGCATGAGCGCCGCGACGCCCCGGCGGCCCTGCCGGCGGGCGAGCTCCGACCCCGCGCTGATCATCAGGGCGGTGAGGGCCGGCATCGGACGCCCGAAGAGCGTGATCTCCTTGATGCGTGCCTCCTCGTCGAGCCGCAGCAGTTGCGCCTCCTCGAAGGGCTGGGATCCCACCCGCGCCCGGTAGAACAGCGCGTACGCGTCGTCCTCGCCGGTCTGAGTGTGGTAGCGGATGTCCTCGACCGCCGTGAACGCCGAGGTCAGAAAGTCGCGCAGCTGGTCAGGTCCCTCGAAGCGGAACTGCTCGGTGAGCGGCGAGCTGAGCACGACGTCCCGGCTCAGGCACGCGACCGCGGCGTCGACGTCACCGCGTTCCCCGGCGGCGCGCCAGCTCGCGACGGTAGCGGCGGCGGAGTGCAGGGTTTTGGACATGGGTCTCTCCCGGTATCAACGGCGCGATGGGGTTTGCGAATGGCACGTGGCGGCGGGGCGGGTGGCGGGTGTCAGCCGGCCAGCTTGTTCATCTTGCGGATCTGCTTGTCCAAGACCCAGGCAGGAACGAAGCGGAGGAGGCGCGCGCGTCCGGCCATGGGGCCGGCGGCGTAGCGCAGTTTCGGCTTCGCGTCGGTCGCTGCCGTGACGATCGCCTTGGCGACCACGGCGGGGTCGTCGCCGGCCTTGATCGCCTCCGCCATCAGGCGGTCGAAGACGCGCCGCTGACCCGCGTAGGTCTGCAGGGGCGTGTCGGGCTTCGCGCTGTTGGCCTCGAATCCGGTGTTGGTGTAGGCGGGTTCGACGAGAACCGCCCGGACGCCGTGCTCACGGACCTCGTGGTCCAGGGACTCGGTGTAGCCCTCGACCGCGTGCTTGGACGCGCCGTAGACGGCCATGTAGGGAGCGGGGATGAACCCCTGTACGGACGAGAGGTTGATGATGCGCCCGCGTCCCTGGGCGCGCATGTGCGGCAGGACCTCCTTCACCATGCGCATGACCCCGAAGACGTTGATGTCGAAGACGCCCTGGGCCTGCGCGAGGGAGGTTTCCTCGGCCGCGCCTATCGAGCCGATGCCGGCGTTGTTGACCAGGACGTCGATCCGCCCGAACCGCTCGATCACCTGCTGCACCACGGTGGTGACCGACTTGTCGCTGACCACGTCGAGGTCGAGGAACGTCACACCGTGGAGCGGGGTGACGCGCGAGGTGTCGCGGCCCGTGCCGGCCACCTCGAAACCCGCTGCGACCAGCGCGAGCGCGGCTTCCTTGCCGATTCCGGAGGACGCGCCTGTCACGAGGGCCACCGGTCGATTTGTCGTCATCATGCACTCCCGAACTCATCCGGGAAACCGATCGGTTTCCTCTTGTCCTCACTGTAAACCGATCGGTTTCCAATGCACAAGCTCAAACAGGGAACTGATTCCGGGCACGCGTCGCCGGCTGCCTTCAGGTCGAGCCGACCGGCGTCCGCCGGCACGGCGGCATGGGCCGGATGAGCAGGCAGGAGAGACGCGAGAGCGTCATCGCCGCGCTGCGATCGCCGAGTTCGCACTCTTCGCACTCTTCGCACTCTTCGCACTCAAGGGCTACCTCGGAGAGCACATCAGTCACCGAATCTGCCCGGAAAGGCGATGCGTCAGCGCATGCCTGCCGCATCGAGCAGGGGGGCCACGGTGGGTGCGATGAGTCCGGTCAGGTTGTCGGCGCCGATCCCCGCGCGGGCGCCGGCGCCGTCGAAGACCAGGATCAGCTGCCGGGCCAGCAGGTCGGGATCGCTCGCGCCACCCCGTTCGGCCTCGGCACGGAAGAAGGCCGTCAGCCCTCCCTTGATCCGGTGTGCCACGCGGCTCGCAGGGTGACTCCGGTCCTTCAGCTCGACCTGCACTGCCAGGTACCGGCAGCCTTGGAACTCGGGCATACCCGCCTGCAGTTCCACCCGCTCGAAGACGTACAGGATCCGCTCACGGGGTGAACGGTCGTCGTCCGCCGGGGGCAGGGCCCTCGCCACGTAGGCGGAGGCGCGTTCCTCCAGGCTCGCAGCGATCAGTTCGTCCTTGCTCTCGAACAGCTGGTACATGGAGCGCTTGGACACCCCCGCCGCCTTGCACAGCGCCTCGACGCCGATGCCGACACCGTCCCGGTAGGTGAGCGTGGCCGCCGCGTCCAGCAGCCGCTCCCGGGGACTTTGCTTCGCCTTGGTGGTCACACTGCGAGGTTAACTCGATTCCAACAGAATGAAAACCGATCGGTTTACGCAGGTTTGCCGGACAGTCCGCCGTCGCCATCCAGGTCGACGTCAGCGACCCCCGCCCGGACGCGGAAGGTGATCGACCAGGCCTCGCGGCACCTTCCCGAGGGCGGCCGGATCGTGCTGACCTCGCCCCAGTGAGCGCCCGCAAGGCGATACCGCGCCACACCCTCTACGCGGACGGACATGTCCCCCTCGGCCGCCTCGCCCACCCGGAGGAGATCGCCGCCGCGGGCGCCTTCCTCGTCTCCGAAGAGGCCGGTCACACCCGAACCGGCCGCATGAGCCCTGGGCTCGTGCGGCCGACCGTTGCGTCGGCGGCGACCGAGGCGTCGGCCCGTGTCAGCCGAGGCCGTCGGCTCCCACGGTCACGGCGGATTCGTCGAGGAGGGCGTCGGTGACGGGGTGCGGACGGCCGTGGAGGTCGAGGACCGGGGTGGCCTCCTTGTACCAGGACTCGATGACCGCGTTGCCCCAGAAGTCGCGGCGGCGGTCGTCGTGCACGTTCCAGCGGTACGTCTCGTGGTCGGGATCCCCGGTGTAGTAGTCGGAGGTGTAGATCTCCACGCGGTGGCCGTCGGGGTCGCGCAGGTAGACGTAGAAGGCGTTGGAGACGCCGTGCCGTCCCGGGCCGCGTTCGATGTGGTGTTCCTTGCGCAGGGAGCCGAACAGGTCGGCGCAGCGCAGCACTTGATGGGACTCGTGGGTGGCCAGGCCCAGGTGGTGCAGGCGGGGTCCTGCGCCGCCGGTGAAGGCGACGTCGTGGACGGTCTGCTTGCGGTACATCCAGGCCGCGTACAGCTCGTGCTCGTCGCCCTCGATGGTCTCCGAGCAGCCGAAGCCGAGGGACCGGTAGTGGGCGTAGGCGGCGGGGATGTCGGGGGTGCAGATGTTGAAGTGGTCCAGGCGGGCGATCTCGGCGCCGCGTCGGAGGTCGTAGCGCTGGATGAGGCGTTCGGCGCGGTCGATCTCGTAGAAGAACTCGACGGGAAAACCGAGCGGGTCGATGACACGGACGGCGTCGCCGATGCCCGGGGTGCCCTCGCCCCTGCCCATGCGCCGGATCGGGCGGCCGAGTTCGGTGAAGAACTTCTCCGCTTTGTCGACGTCCTCGGGGGTGCGTACGCGGTAGGCGATGTGGTCCAAGGCGGCGAGGTCGCCCTGGCGCAGGACCAGGGAATGATGGGTGAGCTCGTCGGTGCCGCGCAGGCAGAGGGTGTCGGTGTCCTCGTACTGGATGTGGAATCCAAGCATCTCCACCCAGAACCAGCGGGCCGCGGCGAGATCGGTGACGGCGAGCTGGGCGTAGGCGGAACGGACGACATCCGGTGCGTTGACGACATCCGATGCGTTCATGAGGCGGCTCCGAAGCGGGGGGTGTGCACCTCGCCGAGGGCGACGTGGACGATCTTCGATTCGGTGTAGAAGTCGATGGAGTGGGCGCCGCCCTCGCGGCCCACACCCGACGCCTTGACCCCGCCGAAAGGCGTGCGCAGGTCCCGGACGTTGTGGGAGTTGATCCAGACCATGCCGGATTCGACGGCGTGCGCGATGCGGTGACCGCGCTTGAGGTTCGACGTCCAGAGGTAGGCGGCCAGGCCGTAGGGCGTGGCGTTGGCCAGCTCGATCGCCTCGGCCTCGTCGTCGAAGGGCGCGACGGCGACCACCGGTCCGAAGATCTCCTCCTGGAAGATACGGGCGTCGCGCTCGACGTCGGCGAAGACGGTGGGCTGGAGGTAGTTGCCCTCCTCGAGGTGCTCGGGGCGGGTTCCGCCGGCGACCAGCCGGGCTTCCTTCCTGCCGATCTCGACGTAGTTGAGCACGCGGGCGTAGTGCTCCGGGTGGACGAGCGCTCCCACCTCGGTGGCCGGGTCGGACGGCGGGCCCACACGCACGCGTGCGGCCCGCTCGCCCAGACGGCGGGTGAACTCCTCGTACAGCGGCCGCTCAACGAGCACCCGTGAACCGGCCGTGCAGCGCTCGCCGTTGAGCGAGAACACCCCGAAGACGACCGAGTCCAGTGCGGCCTCGAGGTCGGCGTCGGCGAAGACGACGGCGGGAGACTTGCCGCCCAGCTCCATCGACACCGTCTTGAGGTGCTGGGCGGAGGAACGGATGATGTGGCGGCCGGTGTCGGTGGAGCCGGTGAAGGAGATCAGCGGCACGTCCGGGTGGTCCACGAGCGCCTGCCCGGCCTCCTCGCCGACGCCGTGCACGATGTTCACCACTCCGGCGGGTACCCCGGCCTCCGCGAAGATCTCCGGCCAGAGCGACGCGGACAGCGGGGTCCACTCGGCGGGCTTGAGCACCAGGGTGCAGCCGGACGCCAGCGCGGGTGCCAGCTTCCAGCTCTCCAGCATGAACGGGGTGTTCCACGGCGTGATCAGCCCGGCCACCCCGACCGGGCTGCGGACGACGTAGCTGAACTGGTCGTCCCCCTGCCGGAACGCCTCCTCGCCGAGGGCGACGATGACGTCCGCGAAGTAACGGAAGTTCTCCGCCGCCCGGCGGGCCTGGCCGCGCGCCTGGGTGATGGGCAGCCCGGTGTCGTACGTCTCGAAGGCCGCGAGCCGGTCATGGCGGGCCTCCACCGCGTCGGCGATGCGGTACAGGGTGTTCGCGCGCTCGCGGCTGGAGACGCCCGACCAAGCCGGAAAAGCGGCACGGGCGGCGTCCACCGCCCGATCGACGTCGGCTGCCGAACCGCGTGCGGCCTGGGCGTACGCCGTGTTGGAGACCGGGTCGGCGACATCGAACGTGCGGCTGTCGGCCGCGTCCACGAGCTCGCCGCCGATCCAGTGCCGGATCAGGGAGGGCAGTCCGTCGATGACGAAAGTCACTTGGTGGCTCCGATCTGCTGGGTGAGGTCGCCGCCCTCGGCGAGCAGCGCGCGGATCCTCGTCAGGCCCGTGTCGGTCGGACCGGTCAGCGGCGGGCGGACGTACGGCGAGGAGATGCGGCCCTGCTCGGCGAGCACCCACTTGACGGGCGCCGGGTTGGTCTCGACGAACAGCAGGTCGACCAGCGGGTGGAGGCGGTAGTGCAGGTCGCGGGCGGCGTCGAACTCGCCCGCCTCCCACAGCTCGTACATCCGCGCCACCGCGGTCGGCGCCAGATTGGCGACGGCGGAGACGAATCCGGCTCCGCCGAGCGCGAGCAGCGGCAGGCACAGCAGCTCGATCCCGGACCACACCAGCAGTGACCGTCCGCAGGCGTGCAGCACCCGCGAGAAGTGCTCGAAGTCCTTCGTCGTCTCCTTCACCCCGACGAAGTTGTCGAAGCCGGAGAACAGCCGCTTGACCGTCTCCGGCGCGATGTCGACGGCCGTGCGCGAGGGCACGTTGTAGGCGACGATCGGCAGGTCGGGGAACTCCCGGGCCACCGTCGCGTACCACTGGTAGAGGGCCTCCTGGGTGGGCCGTGCGTAGTACGGCGTGATGACCAGCGCCGCGTCCGCGCCCAACTCCCTTGCGGCGGCGGTGATTTCGAGGGTCTCGTCGAGCTTGTGGGAGCCGGTGCCGGGCAGGAACGGCACCCGGTCGCCGATCTCCTCGACCGCCGTACGCATCCCCGCGATCCGCTCGGCCGCGCTCTGCGCGCTGGGCTCTCCGGTGGAGCCGCCCAGCGAGATGCCGTGCGAACCCGACTCCAGCTGGAAGCGGATCAGCGCCCGCAGGCCGTCGTGGTCGATGGCGCCGTCCGCGGTGAACGGCGTGATGACGGGGGCGATGGACCCGCGGATGGTGGACGGGTCGCTGCGGAACTTCACGCCTGCTCTCCCTCGTTCGTGCTCTTGGCTTCGTTCGTGCTCTTGGCGCACCAGGTGCGGTACTGCTCACGCCACGTCGGCCCGAGCGGGTACAGGCCGTCGACGCTCGCCCCGGCCCGTACTTGTTCGGTGATAAACCGCTCCTGCCGCTCCTGCTCCCGGCAGTCGGCGATCAGCTCCCCGGCCAGGTCGGGCGGTACGACGAGCACGCCGTCGTCGTCGCCCACGATCAGGTCGCCGGGCTGGACGAGCGCCCCGCCGCAGGCGATGGGCACCCCCGTGTCCCACGGGACGTGGCGGCGGCCGAGTACCGACGGGTGGGCTCCGCCGTGGAACACCGGCAGTCCGAGGTCGGCGACGGCCGCGCTGTCCCGCAGCCCTCCGTCGGTGACGACCCCGGCCGCGCCGCGCTGCTGGGTGCGCAGGGCGAGGATGTCGCCGAGGGTGCCGGCGCTGGTGTCGCGCCGGGCGTCCATCACCAGAACGTGTCCCGGCTGCAGCTCCTCGATCGCCCGTTTCTGGGCGTTCATGCCGGTGCCGTACTTCTCGAACAGGTCCTCGCGCAGGGGCAGATAGCGCAGGGTGTGGGCGACGCCCACCATGCGGGTGCCGGCGGTCGCCGGGTGAACGCCGTCGATGGACATGTGCGGCAGGCCGCGCCTGCGCAACTGTGCGCTGATCGTCGCCACGGCCGACGACCGCAGACCGTCGGCGATGCGTTGGTCCAGCAGGGGACGGGGCACGTACGCGGCCCCGTACGCGGCCTCCTGCTCGGCACGGTCCGTCCTGGGCTGTGCGCCCCACGGCTCCAGGTCGTGCTCGGCTTCGGCGATCGGGCTGCGCAGCACTCCGGTGCTCAACCGGCCGTCGCCGACCTCCACTTCGACCACGTCTCCGGGCGCGACCACCGAGGCGCCGGCCGGGGTGCCGGTGAGGATCACGTCTCCCGGCTCCAGGGTGACCAGCCGCGACAGGTCCGCGATCAGTTCCCCGAACGGGAAGAGCAAGGTGTCGGTCGTGTCGTCCTGGACCAGCTCGCCATTGACCCAGGTACGCAACCGCAGTGCGCCGGGGTCGAGTTCGGCGGCGTCCAGCAGCCGGGGCCCGAGCGGGGTGAAGCCGTCGGCTCCCTTGGAACGGAGGTTGGAGCCCCGGTCGGCGTGGCGCAGGTCGTACACGCCCGCGTCGTTGGCGGCCGTCACCCAGCGCACATGCCGCCAGCCGTCCTCCGGGCGGACCCGGCCGGCCCGCGAACCGACGACGAGGGCGATCTCGCCCTCGTAGCCGAGGAGTTCGCAGCCGCGCGGCCGGACGATCGCCTCCTGGGTGCCGGCCAGCGAGGACGGTGGTTTGAGGAAGTACGACGGGTGGGCGGGGATCCGTCCACGCTCCTTGGCCCGGCTGCGGAAGTTGAGGTGGACGGCGATGATCTTCGATGGGGTGGTCCCCAAGGGGTGTGGCACCGGGGCTCCTTCACCTGGTGGGCGTCTCGCCGCCGTGGCGGACGCGTTCGCGGAGGGCGAGCAGTGCGTGCACCGCGTCGAGCGAAGGGGACGGGACGCCGGTGCGGCGCGCCAGTTCACGGACCGCGCCGACGATGGCGTCGAGCTCCAGGGGCCTGCCCCGGTCCGCGTCCTGCAGCATGGAGGTGCGGAACGCGCCGAGTCGGCGGGCGATGGCGAGCCGCTCGTCGGCGGTCATGGACGTCTCGATGCCCAGCGCGGTGCCGACGGCCGCCGTCTCGTCGAACATGGCGGCGCAGAGCCGTCGTACGGCCGGGTCGTCGAGGATCTCCAGGACGGTGGCGCCGGTCAGCGCGCTGACGGGGTTGAGGTTGACGTTGCCCAGGAGCTTCTCCCAGACGGACCGGCGGATGTCGGCGTCGGGTTCCGGGCTGAGGGGGCCCGCGGACAGGGCTGTGACGCACCGAGTGACACGGTCGGAGATGCCACCGGCCGGCTCTCCGATGATCAGTCCGGCGCCGCTGACGTGTGTCACCCTGCCCGGCCCGTCCACGGCACTGCTGAAGTGCGCCACGCCGGACATCACCCGCTCCGCGGGCAGCAGGCGAAGCAACTCCCCTGCCGGGTCGACCGATCGCAGGACCGGCTCGCCCCCGGTGCTCTTGACGGTGGACGGCAGCCACCAGGGCACTCCGTTGGCCACGACGAGCACCTCCACGCCGCGGTCGATCCACGAGCAGATGCTCCGGGCCGCCGAGGGGAGCTGCCCGCTCTTGACGCAGACGACGGCCAGGTCGGGGACGGGAAGCCCGGTGGTGTCGTGCGCCGTGAGGAACCGGTGGTGGACCTCAGCTCCCGTCTGCGCACTGTGCAGAGCGAGGCCCTGCGCGGCGATCGCGTCGAGGTGAGGGCCTTTCCTGCCGAGCAGGGAGACCTCGGCACCCGACGCGGCGAACGCTGCGGCGAGGGTCGCGCCGACGGCGCCCGGTCCCACGATGGTGATGCGCTGTGCCGCCGCGTGCTGTCCCATGGCCGTCGCGCCTCCTCCTGAAGAGCCGGGGGTGTATCCCTCGGGTGTGTCCGTAGGCCTGAGGTCTGGGGCGGTCTGGGGCCTGAGGTTCCTACGCGGCGGGTGGCCGCTGTGGCCGTCCGCCCGTGTGACCTCGGCCCGTGTGACCGTCGGCAGCGAGCATGCGCCGTGGCCGCGGCCCGGGACAATGTCGGCACCTACACTCAGAGTCCCCGTGCACTGTAGAGATCGACATGCCTCGACCGGCACTGCAGACATCGGCACTCGTCGTAACGGAAGGCGCCACATGACCGCGATGCCTCTCGCACACCTGGCACAAGCCCTGCAGGACGGCGTGATCAGCGTGCTGACCGAAGGAGACGGCGACGAACCGCGCGTCAGCGGCGTCGAGTTGCTGGACTGCCCCGAGGCGATCCGGGCCGCCCCGCCCGGGCAGCTCCTGCTCGGTGTCGGCCTGGACGCCGCGGACCGCGGCGCGGTGGACGCCGCCCTGCGCACGGCAGCGCGCAGCTCGGCCGCCCTCGCGGTCAAATGCGCCACTCCCCCGCCACCGGATCTGGCCGCGCAGGTCCGCGAGAGCGGGGTCCCCGTCCTGGCCGTCAACCCCGAGGTGCCGTGGACCCGCGTCCAGCGGCTGGTGACGACCATGCTGGCCGCGCGCGCGGCGGACAGCGAACCCGGCGGCGGGCTGGTGGGCGGTGACCTGTTCTCCCTGGCCAACGCGGTGGCGGGGATCGTCGGAGGCGCTGTTGCGATCATGGATACGCAGCAGGTCGTGGTCGCCTACTCCAACCTGCCCGACCAGCCCATCGACGAGACCCGGCGGCGCGGGATCCTGGGCAGGCGCGTCCCCGAGGACGCGCTCGCCGACCACCTGGACCGGGAGGTGTGGGTCAGCGACACGGTCGTACCCCGGTACCGGCCCGGGGATCTGCCGCGCATGGCCGTGGTCGTCAGGGCGGGCGCGGACGTGCTCGGTTCGCTGTGGGTCGCCTTCCCCGACGAGGCGGCGGTCACCGACTGCGGGGCCACGCTGCAGGAGGCGGCCCGCGTCGCGGCGCTGCACATGCTGGCGTTGCGCCGCCAACTCGATGCGGAGCAGGAACGTCACGACCGCGCCCTGCGCGCGGCATTGGACGGGCAGGCATTGGACGGGCAGGCATTGGACGGGCAGGCATTGAAGGCGCAAGCCTTGAAGGGGCAGCAGCGGGACGACGGCGTTCGCCTGCCTGCCGTGCTCGTCGGGCTGGCCGAGGTCGCACAGGAGCGGGAGAGCGGCCGGCCCGCCGACCCGGGCGGCGAAGGCGAAGCACGGCGTCGCGCCGCGCTGACCCGGATGCTGGACCTGGCCGTCCTCGACGGCCGCTCGCTCGGACATGAGCCGGCGGCGGCCCTGCTCGGCGACCGTCTCTATGTGCTGCTGCCTGCGGCCGGTCCCGGCTCCGTGTCCGCCGACGTCCTGCTGGAGCACCTCCTGGACCGGGCCGGACACAGTCTGCACCGGTCGTTCACCGCGGTCCGCTCGCCGGTCGTCACCACACCGTCCGCGCTGCTCGTCGCCCGCCGCGATGTCGACACCGCGCTCGACCATCTCCATGAGCGCCGCGCGGTCCCCGGCGCCCACCGCACGGACGACCTGCGGCCGGAGCTGGTGCTGAGGCGGCTCCTCGACGCCGTACGGGGCGACGCGGACCTGCGTACCGGCCTCGCGGAACGCCTGCGGGCGCACGACACCGAGCACGCCACCGAATACTGCGCCACGCTGCTGACGTATCTGCGGCACTTCGGCGATGTCGCGGCGGCCAGTGCCGACCTGCACATCCACCAGAACACGCTGCGACTGCGGCTGCGCAGGGCCGAGCAGCTCTTCGGGGTGTCGCTGGCCGACCCCACGCGCCGTCTTCTGCTGACGCTCGAACTGGCCGCTCTCGACGAGTCGTTCGCGGTGCGGCACCAGTGATCGGCTCCCTGCCGACCGGCTGTGCCTCTCGTCGCGCAGTCGTCGCGCAGTCGTTGAGCAGTCGCTGAGCAGTCGTGCTGGCGGATCACACACCGGCCCCGTCCATTCAATGTCGATCTCGACATTGGCCCGGGACTCGTCCTGCGCCCATGCTCCTCAAACACCGGCGGGCCCCCACCCCGTACGGCGATGCCGATGGAGCACTCAAGGAGCAAGGCAGTGACGGTTCTCGACACCCCGACGAGTACGGCGAAGCCGGCGCACATGAGCGACGCGGAATGGCGGGCGCGGCTCGAACTGGCCGCGTGCTACCGGGTCTTCGATCACCTCGGCTGGGTCGAGATGATCTTCAACCACATCACCGTGCGGGTGCCCGGTGAGGACGGGCACCTGCTGATCAACCCGTTCGGCCTGACGTACGACGAGGTGACCGCCTCGAATCTGGTGAAGATCGACTTCGACGGAAACATCCTGTCGGACTCCGACTGGCCCATCAACGAGGCGGGGCTGCTGATCCACTCGGTGATCCACGCCAACCGGCCCGACGCGCACTGCATCATGCACACCCACACCACCGCGGGCACCGGAGTCGCCTGTCTGCGCGGTGGACTGGACCCGGACAACTTCTACTCCGCCCAGCTGCACGACATGGTCGCCTACCACGACTTCGAGGGCATCACCGTCGCCCCCGAGGAGAAGCCGCGGCTGGTGGCCGACCTCGGCGACCGCACCCTCATGATCCTGCGCAACCACGGCCTGCTCGCGCTGGGGCCGACCCTGCCCGCCGCGTTCGCCGCCCTGTGGACGCTGCAACGGGCCTGCGAGATCCAGCTGGCCGCCCAGTCGTCGGGACAACCGCTGATGCCGGTGAGCGAGGAGGCGGCGGTGCGCTCGACGCGGGAGTCCTTCCAGCTGGGCGACCGCACGGAGGCGGGCCGGACACTGTTCGACGCGCTGCGCCGCAGGATCGACCGCATCGCCCCCGACTACGCGGTCTGACACCAGTCCTCGTTCTCCCCCGGGTCAAGGACGACCCGACGACGATCGGACCCACCATGTCCCAGCCCCACCCCTCCCCCGCATCCGGCAGGCAGCACCGCACGGTCGCGCTCGCCGCCATGGCCGGCACCACCATCGAGTGGTACGACTTCTTCATCTACGCCCTGTGCACCGGCCTGGTCTTCAACAGCCAGTTCTTCGACGGTCTTGGCGAGGACTCCCTGGTGATCTCCTTCGCGACCATCGGGATCAGCTTCTTCTTCCGCCCGGTCGGAGCCGCACTCGCCGGGCACCTCGGGGACCGGCTCGGTCGCCGCGCGATGCTCATCGCCACCCTGCTGCTCATGGGCGTCTCCACGACGCTGATCGGCCTCGTACCGTCGTCCAACGCCATCGGGGCGAGCGCCCCGGTGATCCTGGTCCTCCTGCGGATCCTGCAAGGGCTGTCCGCCGGTGGCGAGTGGGGCGGCGCGGCGCTGATCTCCGTGGAACACGCGCCGACCGGACAGCGCGGCCGGTTCGGGGCCTACCCCCAACTCGGTGCGCCGCTGGGCCTGCTCCTCGCCAACGGAGCCCTTGCCGCCGTCACCGGCCTCACCACGGACGAGCAGTTCCTCTCCTGGGGCTGGCGCATCCCCTTCCTGCTCAGCGTCGTCCTCATCGCCGCCGGATTCGTCATCCGCCGCAAGGTGGAGGAGAGCCCCGTATACGAGGAGCTGAAGCGGTCCGGCAACCGCTCGCGCGCCCCGATCGCCGCACTGCTGCGGCACCACTGGCCGCTCGTCGTCGCCGGAGCGCTGCTCTTCGCCGCCAACAACGCCGTCGGCTACATGACCACCGGCGGCTACGTCCAGAGCTACGCCGTGAACCACCTGGACATGGACCCCACCCAGATCCTGATCGGCGTGATGGCCGCCGCCGTGGGCTGGCTGGCCAGCACCATGGCCGGGGGCGTGCTGTCGGACCGGATCGGCCGCCTGCGCGTCTACCGCATCGGTTTCCTCATCCAACTCGCCTGGATTTTCCCGTTCTTCGCCCTGCTCAACACGGCGAACATCGCACCCGTCGTCGTGGCGCTCCTGCTCTACAGCGTCGGCCTCGGACTCACCTACGGACCCCAGGCCGCCCTCTTCACGGAGCTCCTTCCCGCCGCCGTCCGCTACAGCGGTGCGGCCCTGGCGTACGCCATAGGGGCCGTCCTCGGCGGTGCCTTCGCCCCCATGATCGCCGAAGCGCTCGAGTCCAGCACCCACACCGTGTACTCCGTCGCCGTCTATCTGACGGCGGTCACGGTGGTCGGGCTCGCGGTCACCTTCGTCCTCCGCGACCGCAGGGACGTTCCGCTCAGCGAGGCCGAGAGCAGCGAGCGGGACAGGAACACGGCGCTGACGGCCTGAGAACCACCTGTCTCTTATACAT
>NZ_JAAKZY010000148.1 GCF_011045015.1 Streptomyces scabichelini
CCGGCCCCCGTTGGCTGCCCGGCCCCGCCCTCGGCTCCTTCCTGGCCGCCGCCACCGTGCTGCGCACCGACGCGTTCCGTGCCGCGGGCGGCTTCAGCCCGCGCCTGTGGCTGGGCGGTGAGGAGGAACTGCTCGCCGCGGACCTGGCGGCGGACGGCTGGTGGCTGGCCTACGCCGAGGAGCTGACGGTCCATCACAGTCCGTCGCGTGTACGGGACCCCACGCTGCGCCGCACCCAAGGCATCCGCAACACCCTGTGGTTCACCTGGCTGCGCCGCCCGGCCCCCGCCGCGCTGCGCCGCACTCTGCATCTGGCCCGTACGGTCCCCCGCGACCGGGCCTCGCTGCGGGCCTTCGGCGAGGCGGCCGCCGGGCTGCCCTGGGTCCTGCGCGAGCGGTCCGTGGTGCCGCCTGACGTCGAGGCCCGGCTGAAACTGCTGGAGCACTCCCAGCGTCACTCGACGGCCCGCCGGTACACGGGCTGAGCTGGCGGTTACGCGCACCTGCCGGATCATGCGCCCGCGCATGGAACCCGAACGTGCGGGGTACTCGCGAACGCTGTACGCGACCGGTCAGAGAGGAGAGTCCCGTGGCTCACACGACCGTTCAGGAGGTCCTGCACGCCCTGAAGGGCGCTACCTTCCCGGCGGACAAGGACGAGCTGCTGCGCGCGGCACGGGTCGCCGGCGCGTCGGACGAGGTCCTGACGGCGCTGCGCGGCGTACCGCCGGAGGAGTACACGAACAAAGAGGACGTCGCCCGCTCCGTGCGCGTGGATCCGGACTCCGACCTGAACCTCAGCGCCTCCCAACGGGCGGAGCAGGCGCGTCAGGGCGGAAAGCCGGGACAGGCGCAGCGTTTGCGTTCCGTGGAGAAGCCGCCGGTGGAGGACGAGCTGGACCGTTGACGAGGCGAAGCCTCACGATCGAGTGAGGCTTCGCCTCGTAACAGGATCGGGCGTTCCGGGTCAGCCCGCGCTCTCCGGGCGTTCGCCCTTGGGGCCGCGGCCGCGTTCCGTGCGGGGTCCCCGGCTGCGCCAGTCCTCTTCCTCCCGCAGCGTCTCGTTGGCTTCTTCGTTGGCATGCTGGTCGGGGGTCCCGGCCCCCTCCGCGTCCTTGCGCAGCCTCGCACGCCGGGTGTCGTACTTCTTGCTTCCGGGCTCGGGCACGTCGATCACCTCCAAGAGTGATCAAGAGTGGTTCAGAGTCGCGGCTTGGTCTCGAAGCGCGGCCCCTGGTCCGGGGCGTCGGCTCCCTGTAGTTCGGTGACGAGGTGGTGGACGGAGACCAGGTCGTGCAGCAGTGTGCGGGTCTCCTCGGCGGGCAGGTCGGCGGCCCGGGCGACGTCCTCCACGTAGACGCCTTCCCCGCCGTGTTCGCGCTCGGCGTCCACGAGTGCGCGGAAGACCTGCTCATGCTCTTCGCCGTAGTCGGGACGGCCGCTCGGGTAAGGCGTGCTTTCCGGCGTCTGCCCCAGCTGGCCGTACGGCTCTGCGGGCTGCCGCTGCTTGCCCCGGTGTACCGGGGCCGTTCGCTCTTCGTGGGAGAGCGATGTGCTGTGCGGCACGTGCGTACGCTGCTTCGAGCCACCGGTGGTCTGCCCGCGCGCACTGGGCGCTTCATCGGACTTGTGTGCCCGGTGCGCCGCCGCGCGCCGCTGGTCCTCGTCGCCTTCGACCTTCTTGCGGACCATGAGAGTTCCCTCCGGTAAGGCCGTTCAGCCCGCGCTGCCCGCGAACAGGATCTCGGCGAGGTCGTCGTCGAGTGCGGGGCGGATCTGTGTCGCCAGCGTGCCGTCGGTGGCCTCGGTCGCGACCTCGATCACACAGCGGGCTTCGTGCAGGGCCTTGGGATAGGTGGTTCCGGCGCGCTGCGCGACCCGGGTGAAGAACTCCTCCCGGTCCATCCGGATGCCGGTGTAGGGCTCGCCCGGTGTGTACGCCACCCGGCGCAGATGCTCTCCGACCTCCTGCGGCAGCTGGGCCGCGGCCTTCTCCGCGACCGATGCCGGAACGCGTTCGGCGAGGGTCTCCAGGCTGGCCCGGGTGGCCCTCTCGGCCGCACCGCGGCTGTCCAGCCGGGCGCGGGCCTGAACCTGACCGATAAAGGCGTCGTGCTGCATGGTTCACCTCGCTTCGTTGCCGTTCACCCTGGACGGGTTACCCCCGGCTTTGCCACGAAACGCTGTGGTTTGCCCGCCGTGCAACGCCGCGAGTTCTCGACCGGTGACGCAAGCGAACTGGGCGTCATGGAGGGAGACCTGGTCGAGGTGTCCACGCCACGCGGCTCCGTGCGCGCCAAGGCCCGGGTGAGCGGTATCCGTGACGGAGTGCTGTTCCTTCCGTTCCACTACGGCTACTGGGACATCGACGAGGGGCAGGAGCCCGACGAGGCCCACGGCCGGGCCGCCAACGAGCTGACCCTCACCGACTGGGACGCCGCATCGAAGCAACCCCTCTACAAGACCGCCGCGGCCCGCCTGCGCCGTGTCCGGGCGGAGGACGGCAGCCCCGCCCCGGCTCCGACGACGGGCGCCTCCGCGCCGCTCGGTTCCGGAGTGCGCGAGACACGGGGTGGGCCGGCGGCGGAGGCCGATGAGGACGTACGCGGCACGCCGACGGGAGGCGACATATGAAGATCGGTCCGGTGCTGCGGGACCTGCACCACGACGAGCGTGAACTGGCCCGGGAACTGCTCCACACCGCCGAACGGCACAAGACCTCGCACGACATCCACCACCTCGCACTCGACCTCGCGGCCTGGTCCCGGCGGCACATCCGCGAGCTGGCCGAACTCGCCGAGCGCTACGACGTCGCCCTCGACCCGGAACCCGACGACGGACCGGGACCGGTCGGCCGGCTGCGCGAAAAGGGCAGCGAGATCATCGGCCGTCGCAGCGAGGCCGGCCGTCGCAAGGACGAGGGACTGGTCCTGCTCCGTGATCTGAGAGGGATCTGTCAGCGGGCGTCCGCGGTCTCCGTCGACTGGGAACTCGTGGCCCAGGCCGCCCAGGCCGCCCAGGCCACCTCGGACGACCGGCTGCTCGACCTCGCACAACGATGCCATCCCGACACCTTGCGCCAACTCCGCTGGGCGAACGCCGAGTTGAAGGAGATCTCACCCCAGGTGCTGACGAGCTAGACCCGAGCTTCAGCAGGCAGCGTGGAAGAAGGCAGAAGATGCCACGCTCGAGCAGACCCGTCGCCCGGGCCGAGGCCCTCAACTCGCTCACCATCGTCGCGGCGGGCTGGGTACTGATCTCTTCCTGGGCGCTGGGCTTTCCCTCGGACGCCGGCGTGGAGCAGGCCCGTCTGAACGAAGCCCTGGTGGGAGTGGGCGTGTTCCTGGCCGCCCTGACCCGCCGGCACCGGCCGTTCGGCCGACGCCCCTCCGTCGTCCTCATCCTGGCGCTCGGGGTCTGGCTGGTGATCGCGCCCTACGTGCTGGGGTACGGGCAGAGCGACACGAACGACGTGGCCCGCGCCAACGATCTGGCCGCCGGGCTGGTGATCGCCGCGCTGGCGACCGTGACCCTGGTGGTGTCCGCCCGCGGGCGGAAGGACGGCGGATCCACTCCGTCCGGACCACCCGGACCACCCGGACCACGCCGTACAGGAGGCATGGGCAGCACCGCCGCGGGCTGACCGCACCGACGACCGGGCTCAGACGCGTCCCGCCGCAGCTGCCAGCTCCCGTACGGGATGCGACCAGGCGTCCGGCACCGGCCAGGGAAAGGTGTGCGCTCCAGGCACCTCGATGTACCGGCCGTCGGGGACCAGGTCCGCGAGCTGCCGGCCCCACCGTGCCGTACTGATCCGGTCCTCCCGGCCGCGGATCACCAGCAGGGGAACGCGCAGCCGGGCGACGGATTCCTCCAGCTTGTCGGCCCGGTGCACCAGTGCGATGTGCAGCATCCTGCGGATTCCGGCCCGTTTCCATTCCGGGCGGTGGGACTCGCTGAGCCCGGACGGTTCGTGGCGGGAGTCCAGCCGCCACCGGAGCAGCAGCCGCGGCAGGCTTCTGGCGATGGGGTCGACGGTGGGACTGGCCAGCACGACACCCACGACGTCCGGGTGTCCCACGGCGGCGCGGGCAGCGACCTGAGTGCCGCTGGAGTGCCCGACGAGGATCACCCGCCCCAGGTCCCGGTCGCGCAGCCAGTCGGCGACACAGCTGCCGAACTCCCGGACGTCCAGCTCATGCGGGGGATCCCCACTGCCCGCGAACCCGGGCAGCTCCACCAGATGGGCCCGGGTCCACTCACCGAACGCCGCGAGTCCCGGCAGCAGATAGTCGGACACGCCCATGCCCTGAACGAGTACGACCTCGGGCACCGACGGCTGCTTCCGGCCGACCGCACGGCTGCGCATCCGCCCGAAGCCGCCGTCGTAGTACGTGATCTCGGTGTGCTCCGGGAACTCCGGGGTGTCCTGGTCGCGAGCGTTCATGGCCGGTCGTTCTTCCTCCGTCTTCCTCCGTCTTCCCCCGCCGGGCGGTCACGGTCAGCCGCCCGTCGGGCCCAGGGTCTCGACGCGCGGCGGCAACGGGGCCGCCGTGGCCGGGAGATGAGTGAGGAACTCGTCCAGTTCGCTCAGGCCCAGGGGGGAAGGCATCGGATACCGCTCGGGCAGCGCCGCGAGCGCCGGTCGATGTCGCATCGTGGCACCGAAGTCCCGCGGGTAGGCGCCCTCGTCCACGCCGAGGGTGCCGCCGCTTTCGAGCGCGTACCGCTCGGCCACCTCGTGCCACTCCTCCACCGGCACCTGGCCGACCGAACGCAGGCCGTTGGAGAAGAGATTGACGTCGATGTGCTGGTACGGCTCGGCCCCGCCGAGGTAGCTCTCCAGCAGTTCGAGGGAGGACCTGGCGGTGAACTGCAGCCAGAACGGCACCGCGCCCAGGCGCAGCGTCCAGTGCGGCTCCCACTGGTTGTACGTCTCGACCAGCAGCCGTTCGGCGGGGATGCCGCGGCGGCGGTGCCACCAGCGGTACAGCTCCGCGATCGTCGGGCTCAGGTGCTCGGGTTCCGCGAGGGTGATGCGCCGCACCCGGTGGCCGCACCGTGCCGCCACATCGGTGATGTCCTTCGTCAGACCGTCGTCGTAGCCCCACTCGGCCTCGGGCTGCTGCTCGTCCGCGGGCGGTGCCTCCCAGCGGCGTACCGGCGCGTGCTGTTCGGCGAGATGCTCGGCGACCCGGTCGCTTCCTGTGACGTACTCGTCGGGCGACATGCCGCCCAGGGCGCCGAACTGGAAGCTGTGGCGCTCACCGAGGACGGTGACGGGCCAGGTCAGGGTGCAGTCCACGATGAAGATCGTTGCGCCGGGCGCCAGCCGCTCCTCGAGGAACCGCTCCAGCGTCGGCCCGAGCCGCCGCCGTTTGAAGCGGAAGTACTGGAAGCGGACGAGCATCGCCCGGTCCTGGCTCGGGTCGTGCATATGGCACAGGGCGAGGTCCGGGTTGCTCGCCACCATGCTCCGGCCCAGTTCCAGACCCGCCGTGAGCGCGGCCCGCGGGCGGTCGGGGTCGACCTCGGCCCGTACGGGAACCAAGTAGGTCTGCGGCAGCACGGAGCACCCATCGCGGCCGCGAGGTGCACGGCGGCACCGCTGACGGAGCCGATGAAGACGGCGGGATACGGGCCGGGGCCGTACTGGTCGACGGTCCATGAGGCCATGTCCTCACTCGTGAGCCTGCGGACCCGGGACACGCGCGAGCTCTGGAACCGTCCCGCCGTGACGAACAGCCGGCGTTGCGCCCAGGAGGGCAGTGCCGAGGCGAGCCCCGCCAGGTGCGGGGATGCGGGCCCCACACCGAGTGCCCGGAAGTCGCGCCCCCGCAGGAACCTGCTCACCGCACGGACGGCCGCGACGGAGGAATCGAAGTCACAGAGCGTGCGGCTCACCCGCCGGCGATCTCGCACAGGGGCCTCCTCGGTTCGGACGGGTGGGATGCCGGGTTCCCTGCACGGGGCGGCGTTAACGCTTCGGGCATGCCACACCGTTTCGGCCACCCGCTGCCGGCCTCGTCAGGTGTGCCCGCACTCTCGCGGGGTACTGCGGCGCGCATGGCTGGAATCGAACTCAAAAGCACCGCATTCAATGATCACGCCATGATCCCGGACCGCTACGCCAAGCAGGGCGAGAACGTCTCACCGCCTCTGACCTGGTCCGGAGTACCCGACGAGACAGTGGAGCTGGCTCTTGTGTGTGAAGATCCGGACGCGCCTTCGGGCACCTTCGTCCACTGGCTGGTGACGGGCATCGATCCGCGCAGCGAGGGACTGGACGCCGACGAGAAGCCACCCGGCGGCCACCAGCACAGGAACGGCTTCGGGGAACCGGGGTGGGGTGGTCCTCAGCCCCCGGTCGGCGATGAGGCACACCGCTACTTCTTCCGGCTGTACGCGCTCCCGGGACCTGTCTCGATCCCGGACGACGCCAAGGCCGAGGACGCGCACAGTGTGCTCGACCGTCAGCAGCTGGCCAGCGGCACACTGGTCGGGCTCTACCAACGCTGAGGCGTGGCTCCTCGGGCCCACGGCCCGAGGAGCCTCACGGTCCGAGTGGTCCGAGTGGTCCGAGTGGTCCGAGTGGTTGGAGCCTCATGGTTCCGTCCACCGGCACAACAGCCGCAAGACCCCGAACAGCGTCAGCGGCCACAGCGCGGCGAAGGCCCAGATCACGACCGGCTCGGAGGTACGGATACCCGCCACCATGAGGACGACCGACACCGCCACCAGAAGCGCGACGGTCGGTACACGGGGCTGATAACCGGCGACCCGCGCGGGGTGCAGCCGTCGCTTGATCCGTAGGGTGCGCAGCCTGCGACGCAGCCGTCGGTCGCGTCGCAGGTCCGCTTCCATCTCTTCCAGAATGCGCTGTTCGCGATCGGGGAGTCGGCCTGTCGCCATGTTCGTTCCCTCTACGACGGGTGGTGCTCGGTGACCACGGGTGCCCCACGCTCCGCCGAACTAACCGGAGGGACGCGCAGACCGGAGGGCCGTCGCGGAGATCGCCTCGACGAGATCGTCCATGCCGTCCGGGGAGGGCGCCGCCACGAACTCGCTCCGGCTCTGCCGGGCCGCCACCCGCCCGGACGAAAGGCACCAGTCCCACCAGCGGTCCAGCCGGCGGGTGTCCAGCCGCTCGGCGGGAATGAGGGCCGGCCACGCGAGGGCCCTCGCCTGAGCCGTCAGCTTCGCCCCACCGGCGACCGGATCAACCGCCAGCGCCGGGATTCCGGTCCGCAGCGCGAGCACCAGCCCGTGCAGACGGTCGGTGACGACACAGTCCAAGCGGACGAGTACGGACTGGAACTGCTCGGGTGTCGAGTTCATCCGCCAGTCATGGGTGTCGAGTCGCGTCTCCAGCTCGACGCATGCACAGTCCTTTCCCGCGAGCCACCGCGTCACCGTCTCGGCGACCTCCCCGTGCCGCCGACGAGAGCCGTACTCCTGCTGCCCGTGCGTGAGGATCACCCCGACGACGGGCGTGGGGTTGCCGGCGGGAGCACCCGCCGAGAGGTCCCGCACCGGTTCCGTACCGGGAGCATCCCGCGGCAGGACCAAGTGGAACCCGGTCACGGCAGGATCGATGGGATCGACCACGGAGGTGCCGACCGCGATGCGCCTGCATGCCCCGAACTGCCGGTGCAGCCGGGCCACTTGAGGGCCATGAAGCGGCCCGCACACGAACACCAGATGGGAGTACGCATCCGGCTGTACGTCCTCCAAGTGCAGGGCCCCGGGCCGGAAGCCGGGGCTCCACACCGTGTCGTACGGCAGCTCTTCGCGGGCCAGCACGTCCTCGACCCGCCGCAGAGCGAGTACGTCACCGGCCGTGGCCTCTCCGTCCCGGAAGCTGAACCACCCGGTGAGCAGGATCCTGTGCGCGGTCACGACAGCCCGTGCAGTACGTCGAGCACCTCGTCGTCCGTCACCTGGTCGAACTCCTCGTACCAGAGCCCGACCGCCATGAACGTCGCGGGCTCGTGCAGACAGACGACGTCGTCCGCCTCCTCCCGCACCAGACGGGCCGCCTCCGGCGAGCACACCGGCACCGCGAGCGTGACTCGGGCGGGATCATGGCGCCGTACGGAACGCAGGGCGGCGAGTGCGGTGACTCCGGTGGCCACGCCGTCGTCCACCACCACAGCCGTACGGCCCGTGAGTTCCGGGATCGCCAGGCCCTTGCGGTAGAGCTGTTCCCGCCGGTGCAGCTCTTCCCGCTCCCGCTCCACTATCGGTTCGAGGGCCGCCTTGCTCAGCCCGAGACGGTCCAGCGCCCGCTCGTCGAACAACGGTTCATCCTCCCCGGCGATCGCGCCGACACCGAGCTCCGACTGGAACGGCGCTCCGATCTTGCGGGCGACCAGCACATCCAGCGGGGCGTCGAGTGCCCGGGCGACCTCACCGGCCACCACCACACCGCCCCGCGGAAGGGCGAGAACGACCGGATCGGGCAAGGCCCCCTCGTCCCGCTGTGCGAGCAGTCGTTCGGCCAGGGCCGCACCGGCCTGCCTTCGGTCACGGAATCGCATGAGGTCCACTCCTTCCGCCCCTTGAGTGCGTCCTCCCTGGTGGATGCGGAAACCGGGACCGCCGAGTACCCCCGCGATCGTCGGCCATGCGGCAGGAAGCGCCCACCCTCCTTCGGCGCGACTCGATTGGTGTGGCCCACAAGGGGTAGCCGCACAGCAAGGGAGAGAGCCCCACTCGCCCCCTCCACGCCACTACGGACGCACGTGCGCACACCCCGAAGGGGTTGGGGACGATGGTGGAGCATCCGAACTACGGCCTCCGGGAACGGACGCTGAGCGGCAGCACGGTCATCGAGCTCTCCGGAGAGCTGGACCTGCTGGCCACGACCGAGCTGATGACATCCCTCGACGCCGTCTGCAACACCCAGCCCCGCCACCTGGTACTCGATATGCGGCAGGTCACCTTCCTCGACTGCAGCGGCCTGTCCCTGCTCTGCCGGGTCCGCAACCGGCTGCGGGGCGAGCGGAGCCGACTGCTCCTCGTACTCGACGACGCGCGCCACAAACGCCTGCTGCGTCTGACCCGGCTCTCGGACAGCTTCGACATCGTCGCGGACCTGGCGTCCGCCTTGGCCGGGCCCTCTCCCCACGGACCGGCAGGCGCCCGCAAGGACGACATCGCCTGACGCGCAAGGACGACATCGCCTGAAACGACGACATCGCCCGAGGGGCTGCACTCCGCCGCGCTGCGGCTACGCCTCGTGGGCGTCGGCCCGTGCGACGGGCAGCAGCGTACGGATGTCCGGCGGCAGGACGCTCGCCACCTTCTCCATCTCCTCGGGCGCCACCGCCGCGTCCAGGACCTCGAAGACCGCGACCGCTTCCCGCAGTGCGACGTCCTCGGGCACGCCGGCGCGCCAGGCGACCCGGCCCGCGAACACCGTCAGATCGAAGCGCTCGCCGGCGCCTCGCCGCTCTTGACTCCTGTCGGCCGAAGAGGCCCTCTCCCGTATCGACTCGGCCAGGTCCGAGGGCAGCTGCGCGGCCAGATGGTCGGCCAGCCCTTCGGGTATGCGCTCCGCCAGCGTCGACAGCACCGCCCGCGTCGCCTGCTCGGCGGAGCCCCGGTCGGGCAGCTCAGCCCGCTCCCGAACCTTTGCGATCAGCTCGTCGTGCCGCATGGTTCCCGACTCCTCTGCGTACGTGGTGCCCGTGTTCCTCCGGAATGTCGGCGGACACGTACACCACGCGAGTGTCCCTGAAGCAGCCGAATACACGGCCGTGCGGCGTCGAAGGCCGAAAGAAGACCCGGACCACCGGACCGCAGGGCCGGACCGCAGGCCCGGACTGTCCTCAGCGGCCGTCCAGGAGTCCCCGTACGAACGCGGCCTGGCCGACGTGCTGCAGGTCGTCGGAGACGACGCTGACCAGGCGGACGCCCAGGGTGACGGGTGGGGACCAGGTCTCGTCGACGACGCGGTCCAGCCCCTCGTCGTCCAGGTCGCGCAGGAAGGCCAGCGTCTGCTCGTGGACGGCGTCGTAGTAGCCGATCAGAAGGTCGCCCGAGTCGACGCGAACCTTCGCGACTTTCTGTGAGGTGTGGCCGTATCCCGTGTCCCTGCGGGGGAGGCCGAGACCGAAGCGGTCCGCCCAGTCCTGCGACAGCCAGACCTGTTTCAGGCCGGAGGCATCGGCGACATGGTCGTCCTGGACGCGGGTGAGATGCCAGACGAGCCAGGTGATCGAGTTGGCGTCGCCGTCGGGGCGGGCGTTGAGTTCGTCCGCGGAGAGTCCGTCGACGACGGCGTGGACCTCCTCCTGGATGCGACCGTACGCGTCGACGAGAACGTCCTTGGCTTGCATGGGTTCCTCCACGCTCTGCGCGGGCAGCTGACCCTGCCAGTGTTCCCGTGAGAGCCCGCCCACGCGCGTCAGAGCCAGCCGGAATACGGCTCTTCGCGGAGCTTGAACACGGGCTCGCGGCGCACCGGGTCCGCGGCCGTGGCGAGCTGGACGCGGTCGCCGACGCGGATCGCGATGAGCGGGCCCAGTACCCGGCCCCGCACGGTGAACCCCTCTGCCAGCTCGACGAGGGACACATTGCGGGCGGCGGGGGTGTTGCGCTGGACGATGGCGGCGTGGCGTACGACGCCCAGGCCCGCGCTGCGTTCCGTCCGCAGGTCGCTGCCCGCGCAGACCGGGCAGAGCAGCCGGTGGAACATGGCGGTACCGCACCAGCGGCAGCGCTGGTAGAAGAGCCCCTCTTCGGACTGGCTCGTGGTCGTCGGCGTCTCCGCGTCGAGCACGCCCGCCGCGGTCCGGCTTCCTGGGTGGAACACGATGTCATCTCCCTGCACTCGGCCGGAATTTGATGTGCGCGAACCTGATGTGCGCCGTGCACTGAACCCAGCGTATGGCACGCAGTGCCACCCGTAAAGGCACTCAGTTCCCTCAATCCGGAGGATGTTCCAGCGTGCTCTCGATCTCCTGGACCACTCGCCACATCGGCGCCCCGCGCCGGGAGACGACCACGACGACGTCCTCGGCGGGATCGGGTCCGGGGCCCGGGGTGAAGGTCCGCTGCACATGGGCGAGCGCGTGGTCGACCTCCGCGGTCGCGTCACTCTGGCCGTCCGAACGCAGCCACGACCGCAGCCCGTTGTTGTGCGCCGCGACCACGGCCGCGGCGATCACATCGGCCCGCAGTGTTCCGTCGGGCTGCCCCGCGAAGCGCCCGCGCAGATACTCGGCGAGCGCCCGCTCGTACCGCCAGACCACCGAGAGTTCGTACGCGCGCAGCCCCGGGACCTTCTTGGTCAGGCGGTAGCGCTGGACGGAGAACGTCGGGTTCTCCGCGTACATGCGCAGGACGAGCCGCGCCGCGTCGCAGACCCGCGCCACCGGGTCCCCTTGGTCGCCGCCCTTGCTCAGGTATGCGGTCATGTCGGCCAGGCAGCGCTCGTGGTCGGGGAAGACCACGTCCTCCTTCGACGGGAAGTACCGGAAGAAGGACCGCCGTCCGACCCCGGCGAGCGCCACGATGTCGTCGACGGTGGTCTGTTCGTACCCCCGCTCCAGGAACAGCTGGAACGCCGCCGCGACCAGCGCGTCCCGCATCGGCGGCTTCGGAACCCTCATGTGCCGAAACCTAACATCGGGCAGGACGAATGGCACTCAGTGCGCTCCATGTGGGGAACGCGGTGCCATGTGTCGCGGTGCGGCGCTCGACCGGCTCAGCGTCCGTGTCGCCCGCTGTTGCCGTCCACCAGGGCCTGGGCGACGACGCGTACGCCCCGGGCGATGTGGTTCAGCTGTGTGAGCTCGGCGGCGTACAGCTTGATGGTGTGCTCGATGACGGACTCCGGCATCCCGAGGGAGGGCAGCTCGGCCCGCGCGCTGTGCAGCGCGGTGCGGACGACCCGTATCTCCTGCTGGAGCTGGATCTGCGCGTGGCGGGCGAGGAGAACGGGCTCGCGGATCAGCAGCGGATAGCTGCCGTAGCGGTCAGGCACCAGTTCGCGCAGCCACTTGGCCGCCGATCGTTCCCAGTCGCGGTTGCCGGGCGTCTTGACCTGGCGGGGCCAGTCCGTGCTGATCGGTGAGTACGTCAGGGACATCGTCATCGCTTCCGAGGTGGCCGGGGGCGGTTCGGGGGACTCCCGATCAGCGAGAAGTATTCATATATACCGTCGGGTACGCAAGCGAATGAAAAAATTCATGTGAAGGTCCCGCTGAATACGACTGAATCACCCCTTGTGCAAGGAGATCGCCGCCTTCTGGCGGACCTCAGTCCTTGAGGAAGAAGGCGTGCTGCTCCGCGCCCTGCTCGTACTCGTCGAGGCGGGCCTGCGTGCGCTCGGGATCCGCGTCGGTCATGGCCTGGAGCAGGGCCGCAGACATCACGACGGGCGCGGCGTAGGAGTCGAAGACGAGGCGCGAACCGGTGCCGGAGGCGAACACCACGTCGGCCTCGTCGGCCAGCGGTCCGAGCGCCAGGTCCGTGATCAGGGCGACGCGCAGGCCCGCGCGCCGGGCGACCCGCAGGGCCGTCAGCGTCTCGTGCGCGTGCCGGGGCATGGAGAACGCCAGCACCCAGGTCCCGCCCGCCTCACGCGACTGCAGCAGGGCGTCGTACGCGACACTGCCACCCCGTGTCACAAGCCGGACGTCCGGGTGGATACGCCGGGCGGCGTACGCGAAGTACTCGGCCAGCGAGCCGGAGATCCGCAGACCGAGGACCGTCAGCGGCGTCGACTGCGACAGCGCGCGGCCGATCTCGATCACCTGCTCAGGATCACCGAAGTCGCGCCGCAGGTTCTCCAGGTTGTCGATCTCGGCGTCGACGGCCGCCTGGAGCTCGTTCGGGCGGGCCTCCTCGGCGGCGTCGGGCGCGGACGCGAGCGTGCTGAGCGCGATCGACTGGAGGCGCTCCCGCAGCGCGGGGTAGCCGCTGAAACCCACCGCCGTCGCGAACCGTGTCACCGAGGGCTGGCTGACACCCACCCGCTCGGCGAGGTCCGTGATCGACAGGAACGCGGCCTCGGTGATGTGCTCGATCAGGTACTGCGCGATACGCCGCTGACCGGGGGAGAGCCGGGGCCCGTCGAACATCGCCCGCAGCCGTGACGTGGGAGCCGCCTCCGCCTCGGGCACCGGCTTCCCCGAGGTGATCGCGGACGCCTGCGCGCGTGCCTGCTGCGGCGATGGCACCGGTGCGCCTCCTTCGTCTCCCACAGTGGTTCAACATACAGCGAGCCATGAGGGACGGACGGTGATCCGCTTACACGTCCGGTGCGGCACCGCGCTTCTAAAGGAGGCCGCAGGCCCCTTTAGGGGCGCGGGGAACTGCGCGACAAGCCACAACGAACCCGCAGCTTCGAAACGAGCCGCAGCTTCGAACCGCAAAACCCAGCGGAGCGCTCTGGCATGATCGTACGCATGGCTGAACGCGTTATCGCCGCATGTGACGGGGCGTCGAAGGGAAACCCCGGCCCCGCCGGCTGGGCCTGGGTCATCGCCGACGCGACGGGCACTCCCGTCGCGTGGGAGGCCGGACCCCTGGGAAAGGCGACCAACAACGTCGCCGAACTCACCGCGCTGGAGCGGCTGTTGGCAGCCGTGGCCCCGGACGTGCCGCTGGAGATCCGGATGGACTCGCAGTACGCGATGAAGGCCGTCACGAGCTGGCTGCCCGGGTGGAAGAGCAAGGGCTGGAAGACGGCGGCGGGCAAGCCCGTGGCCAACCAGGACCTCGTCGTACGCATCGACGAGCTGCTGGAGGGCCGCTCGGTGGAGTTCCGGTATGTACCCGCGCACCAGGTCGGCGGGGACCCGCTCAACGACTTCGCCGACCGGGCCGCGAGCCGGGCCGCCATCGTCCAGGAGGCGGCGGGCAGCGAACAGGGATCGCCGGAGCCGCCCCCGTCCGCCGCAGCCAAGACCAAGACCAAGACCAAGACGGCGGCGTCCCCTCGGAAGCGCACCTCCGCCTCGTCCTCCCGCACGCTCAAGGCCAAGTTCCCCGGCCGCTGCCGTTGCGGCCGTCCCTACGCGGCGGGCGCGACGATCGCCAAGAACCCTGATGGCTGGGGCCATCCGGAGTGCCGCACGGAGGCGTAGCCCTCCGGCGGCTCGGCTCGCCCCCCGCCTCTCTGGGATGCGAAACCCGCCACCGGCGGTGACCCTGGACAGGTGGGGGTGAGCTGATCAGGAGGATGCCTCATGTCCATGATGGACAAGTTCAAGAGCATGCTGAAGGGCCACCCGGAACAGACGTCCAAGGGCGTCGACAAGGCCGGCGACTTCGCGGACGACCGGACCCAGGGCAAGTACAGCACCCAGGTCGACACGGCCCAGGACAAGCTCAAGGACCAGCTCGGCGGCGAGGGTCAGGACCGACCGCCGCAGTCCTGATCACGGCTCCTCGTGGCCCTGGGGCGACGTCCGTCTCCCGGGGCGACGGGGGCCTTTCCTTGTCCATGCCTGCGGTAACGAAGCCTGCCGTAACTATGCCCGCGGTAACGGCCAGTTTCGGCCGCCGTGTGGATCACATGACCAGAACTCCTGTTGTTCCAGCGAGCTGTGGGGCTGTGCCATGGTGGTGCGACAGCGGAAGCAGGAGGGGGCGCTGCGTCCATGGCAGGCACAACGAGACTCGCCCCGCATTCGTCCCGCCGCCGTGCCGTCATGGCGGCGGCTTCCCTCGTGTTGTTGCTCGTCGGTCTGCCCCCCAGCGCGGCACCGCTTCAGGCGAATCCGACGCCCGTGCGTGTGAGCCCGGCGCCTGTGCCGGGCAGCCCGGCCGCGGCGACGTACCGGATCGGCACGTTCAACATGGCGGGCGGCAACTCGAAGTACGGGACGGCGGGCGACGAGGCGGCCGACGACTTCGTACGCACCATCAAGGAGCGCGAACCGGCCTTCGTGACCATCCAGGAGGGATGTCGCGACTGGACGGAGCGGCTCGACAGCCGCCTGCCCGGCTACTCGGCGGTGTTCGACACGGTGGTGCCGGAGGTGGGCACCCCTGCGCGGTGCTGGCACGACTCGGAATTCGGCAACGCCATCCTGTACCGCGACGACCTCGGCTTCACCCCTCCGACGGGCGGAGGACACGACCTGGGTTCACCGGCCGGTCGCGAACAGCGCGAAATGCTCTGCGTACGCTCGCAGACACGGCGCCTCGCGGTGTGCACGATCCACATGTCGAGCGGTTCCGCTCCCAAGCTTCAGGAAGCCCGCCGGACCGAGGCCGCCGAGGCGAAGCGCCTTTTGAGCACCACCTACCGCGGCTACAAGAAGTTCCTCATGGGCGACATCAACACGACCCCGGATGCCGCGCCGACCGACAGCTTCTATCACCGCGGCTACGGGGACGGGGCGACGGGAGAGTTCAAGGAGGCCGACAGTCCCTGCGGCAACGACATGAACAACTGGACGGTGCCCTGCCGGGCAGGTGAGGCGACCTTCGGCCTGAACAAGATCGACTACCTCTTCGTCCCCCCGTCCGTGACGGTCAACCGGGCGGAGACGGTGCACAGCGACTACTCCGACCACGATTCCCTGTGGGCGGAGGTCGTGCTCTAGCCCGTAGGGCAGGTGTTCCGGTACTCGCTGATCTGCAGGTTCGGTGTCGGGGCCGGGCACAGGAACTGCTCGTAGCGGGTGTCCTCGTCGACGAACCGCTTCAGCCAGGCGATGCTGTACTTCGCGATCGTCGTGTTGGGGGAGACCGCCACCAGGTGGCCCTGGCTCCTCAGCTCCAGGTACGCCTTCTCCGGTGCGGAGGTGAGGCTGTCGTAGAACGGCTTCGCGTGCGAGGCCGGCGACGCGATGGCGTCGTTCTGGGCGCCCATGATCATCGTGGGTACCCGGTCACCCTGCCAGGTCTTGTCGTTGTTCCAGGGCATGAGCGGAACGGCGGCCTTGATCGAAGGACGCAGCTCCGAGGCCTTGAGCGAGCCGCCGCCGCCCATCGAATGACCCATCACCGCAAGGCGGTTGGGGTCGATGCGGTTCTTCACGGAACTGCTCTGGACGAGGAAGTCGAGTGCGTTGACCAACTGGGTCGCCCGGGAGTCGGGCTGGTCGCTGACGGAGTTGGTCTCCAGGGTCAGTACGACGAAACCCTGGGACGCGAGGCGGGGGCCGTACCAGCTGATGACGGCCTCAGGCGACGCGAACCCCGGGCTGATGGCCACGGCTCCGAAGGTGCCCTGGCTGGTGTCGGTGGGGTAGTAGGCGGTCCCCCTGTTGAAGGTGGGCCCGTCGACCGTGGTCTGGGCCGTGGCGAAGGGGCCGCGCTCGGCGGTGATGGACTGCTCGGTGGGCGCGGGACCCCGTTGGAAGTCCCCGGGTCCGGCCTCCGCCTGCTGGGGGAGGAGGCTCGCGCCGGTCACCGCCAGGGCGGCGGCGCCGGAGAGCAGTCCGAGTCGTTTCGCGGTGCGGGTGCTCGCATGTCTCATGCGGCTGAGCATGCTGACAGAAGTTCAGTACCGCTTCTCGCTCAACTGCTGAATTCTGAACGGGATTTTGTCAGGGGAGCGAGAAACGCGTTGCTGACCTGCTGCGCAGCGCGAGCTGCGCGTCGAACCGGAACGCCGGGTCGTCGAGCCGGTCGCCGTACAGCGCGGCCAGCTGACGCAGCCGGTTGCGGGCCGTCTGCGGATGGATGCCCAGCGCGGCGGCGACCTCCGGGGCCGTACGCCCGGTGGAGGCGAGCAGTGCGTCGAGCGTGTCCGTGAGGCGTTCCGCCTTGCCCGGCGGCAGAGCTCGCAACGGCTCGAGTACCTGGTCGGCCAGGAGACTTCCGATCGGGGAACCGTGCAGCAGGTGCAGCTCCGAGAGATGGTCCTCGGCGCTGGACCGGCCCAGACGCCGTGCCAGCCGGGCACAGTGCAGCGACACCCAGGCCTCCTCCAGGGGGACGGCCGGGCCCACCGCGGCACCGGTTCCCTGAAGGACCGTCAGCAGCCGTTCGTCGGGCACCACAAGGTGCAGCTCATCGCCCCTGGTCAGCCGCAGGACGTCCGCATCGAGCCCTGCCACCTTGACGGAGGCGGGCAGCAGTACACAGCGGACCCGCTCCGGCAGCGGCCAGGCGGCCCTGCGGGCGAGGTCGGGCAGTGGTTCCGCGAGCGGATCGCGGCGGCGCTCGAGGAGCCGTGCCGCGAGCAGACGACGGCTGCGCAGGACGTCGTCGGCGGCGCCGGCCCGCGCCTCCTCGAAGCCCGCCACCGACTCCCCGGCCATGGCGTGGATGTGCGTGAGGACGGCCTCGCTCAGCGGAACGGCGATGTCCCCCGGCAGTGCGGCGTCCCGCGCCACGTCCGCGTAGCGGCGGCACGCCACCCGGGCGCCGATCCGGTACGCGGCCTGCAGCCCGTCCATGCCGCGCCCGCTCAGGTACTCCAGCCTGCCCAGCCTTCTGAAGCGCGGCACGTAGTGATGCTGCGGCGCGTCCGGCTCCTCGACCAGATCGGTGAACTGCGTGGCGGCCAGACGCACCGCTTCGGCGAGGTCGCGCGCGACGGCGGAGCCGATCGGCTGCCGGTAGCCGTGTACCTCCCGGCGGATCGCCTGCACCATCTCCGTGGTGAGCTCCGGAAGCCGGGTGCGCAGCACCGGGGCGAGGGCCGGAGGCAGATCGTGCCACGGGCGCCTTGATAAAACGGGCTCGGCAGCTGACACGTGGCAACTCCCTTGCTAGGCGCTCCGCTTGACGTGCGGTCATGAACCTGCGGGTCCGTTGTGGCTTGTCGCGCCCCCACGGCGGAGCCGTATATGTAACAGCCCCGCGCCCCTTAAGGGGCGCGGTACAGCAGCGCACTTCACCGAATCCGTCTAGCAGGAGCGGGTGAGTCCTCGTGGTTCGGAGTGTAAGGCGGATGACAGTTATCGCGTGCGCTCGCGCGCGAAATCTGGCGTACGTCACAGGAGTCCCTCATGCTTGTTCAGCCCCACGGGAATCCACGGGAGGCACCTTGACCCTCGCGAACGCACAGGACGCCGATCCGCTCCCGGGTGAGATGCGCCGGATGCTGCTGCGGCAGATGCCGGCCGTCGTCGACGAGATGGAGAAGGCCGTACGCTCCGGGCTGCCGGACTACACGCATATCGCCGACGGCACGGACGGCTTTTCGGTACGTCAGGTCATCGACCGGACGGTGAGCTGTTTCGTCTCGCTCCACGACGTGACCCGGCCGAGCCCCGCCGCCACCGCCGAGCTCGTCTCCCTGTACGAGGCCATCGGCGCCCAGCACGGCCGCCTCGGCCACCCCCTCGACATGCTGAGAGACGCGCTCGACCTGGGAGGACGGGTGGCGTGCCGGCGGCTCATCGAGGACGCGTACCGCGAGGGCTGGCCGGAGTCCGTCCTTGCGACGATGACCGAGGACGCCTTCGAGCTGATGAGTACGGCCATCGCGGCGGCCTCGCGCGGGTACGCCGGCGTGTGCGGCCGTGACCCGGTCGACGTACAGCGGGACCGGCTGCGGGACGCACTGGTCGCCGATCCCGGGCAGGGGCCGCGGCCGCTCGCCGAGCTGGCCGCGGCGGCCGGCTGGCAGCTGCCGCGCACCCTCGCCGTGCTCGCCCTGCCGCCGGGGGACCACCCGCAGACGCATGTCCTGCCGCCCGAGGTGCTCGCCGACCGCGGCCCCGCCGCTCCGTACCTCATCCTGCCCAACCCCCGTGACCCCGGCCCACGTTGGCTGCCGAAGGCCAAGGGTGGGGCGCTCGGGCCCGCGGTGCCCGTGGACCAGGGCGCGGTGTCGTTGCGCTGGGCGCGGCGCGCGCTGGATCTGGTCGAGCGCGGGATGCTGCCCGCGGACGCGCCGCTGCGCTGCGTCGACCACGTGGCCGCCCTGTCCGCGTTCCAGTCGGGCGACCTCCTCGAAGCCGCCGCGACGACCCTCCTCGGACCGCTCCTCGAACTGCCGCCCCGCCGCAGGGAGCCCCTCCTCGAAACCCTGCTGGTCTACCTCCGCTGCGGCGACAACGCCGTCCACACCGCCGAACGCCTCCACGTCCACGAACAGACGGTCCGCTACCGCCTCCGCCAGATCACCCAGCTCACCGGCGGCACCTGCCCGGACCCCGAACGCCACCTGGAGACCATGCTCGTACTGACCTGGCTGCTGTCCCCAGGAACCGACTGACCGCCCCTCGCCCCTGGTCAGGGCAGTTCGGCACGTCCCTTCGCCCCTCGGTCGCGCAGCCAGCGGACCACCCCGTCGGCGTCCGCGGCACGGGCGATGTCGAGCGGGGTCTTGTCGTCGTAGCCGATCCAGTCGAGGTCGGCGCCGTGCGCCAGGAGGTATTCGGCGGTGGCCAGCCGGCCGCCGTGGCAGGCGCCCCAGAAGGCTCGGGTTACGGCGTCGTGGCCGGCCGGTTCCTGGTCCGCCGGCTCGAGGTCGGCCGGCTTGTGGTCGCCTTCCTGGTTCGCCGGCTCGAGGCCGACCGGTTCGGCGGCGGTCGGTGCGAGGCCCTCGACGAAGACCTTCACCCGGTCGAGCAGGCCGAGCGTCGCGGCGTCCTCAAGCGTCGTACGCGCCCCGAGTTCGACGAGCCGGTACGCCGCCCGCCACTGGCCGAAACCGCGCGCGTCGGCGAGCGGGGTGCCGCCACCGATCACGGCGCCCGCAGACTCGATGTCGGCGCCCGCCCGGACGAGCGCGTCGAGCATCGGGACGTCGTTGCTGCTCGCCGCCCAGTGCAGCGGGGTCTCGGAATGGGCTCCTTCGAAACGGGCGTTGGGATCCGCGCCCGCCGCCACGAGCATGGCGACGACCGCGGGACCGTTGGGGAAATGACCGGGCCAGTCCGCGGCGATGTGCAGCAGGGTGCGGCTCCCGGGGCCACAGCCGTGCTCGACGATCCGCGCTACGGCCAGCCCGGGATGCTCGGCGAGGCACTGCCGGAGCGCCGGCAGATCACCGCCGCGAATCGCCTCGGTCACCGCGAGGGCCAGCGGGTCCTGCGAGTCGAGCGTCTCCATCACACGTCTCCTGCCCGGCGCCGGAACCATGCGCCCTGAGCTGAGCCTGCCAGAAAACCTCCAGCCCGTGGCGCCGGACTCCCGACGAGCCCGGCGCCGCGCATCCCTTGTCCGATCGGCTATCCGCTCAACCCGTTGGTGCAGGCAGCCCCCGGCTCCGGGGTCTGCGCGCCCTGCACGTACTTGGTGAAGAACTGCTCGACCCGCGGATCGGACGCCTTGTCGACGGTGAGCTGCTTGCCCCAGGCCGACAGCATGACGGTCCCGGACTGGTCGTCGACCGGGCTCATCAGCGTGTAGGGCGTCTTGTCGACCTTGTCGGCGAGACGCTGCACATCGGCGTCCGCCGCCTTGTCGTTGTACGTCACCCAGACCGCCCCGTGCTCCAGAGAGTGCACCGCGTTCTGGTTCGGGATCGCCTTCTTGTAGACCGTGCCGTCACAGGTCATCCACGCCTGATCGTGGTCGCCGCCGACCGGCGGGTTCATCGGGTACGACACGGCCTTCGTGACGTGGTTGCGGCCCAGCTTCTTCGCGTCCCAGGACTTCTCGCCCTTGACGGGCTTCTTCGCGGCCGCGTTCTTCGCCTCCTCCTTGTCATTGACGTTGTCGAGGGCGTACGCGCCGAAGCCGACCAGCCCGGCGACGATGACCGTGCTGATCGTGATCGTGAGGATGCGGTTTCTGCGCTCGCGGGCCTTCTCCGCGCGCCGCATCTCCTCTATGCGCGCCTTGCGCGCCGCGGCGGCCGACTTCTTGCTGGTCTTGCTCATGCGGATATGTTCCTTGTCCCCGCCGCACGGGTCGGTCGAGCGGCGGTGGGTGCGGGATTGGACGGACGTCGTGGAAGGACGTCGGTCTAGATCCGCTGCACCTGGAGAACATGGAGATCCGGAGCAGCGCGCGCGGCCGGAAGAGCAGGGGAGTACGAAGCGGCGGCCGGTCGCGGCACGAACGGTACGCGGGCCAGGACCGCGGGCAGCGGCAGCGCCGCCACGGGCAGCACCGCGCGTATCTCGTGGCTCGGCGTGCCGCTGCACGCGTCGTTGTGCCCGGCGGGCGAGCCCAGCCGCTCCTCGGCCATGGAAGCCACGGACGCCACGGAATCGGGGGCGGCGACCAGGGGAGCGGCGGCCCGCTCCTCGCGGTCGTACATCCCGCACCCCAGACACATCACCAGCGTCGCGAGCAGCAGGGCCAGGGCAGGGCAGAGCGCCGCGCGACCTGTGGCGCGGAGTCTGTGCTGCGGTGTCCGGCTGCTCATCACGGTGATGTTATGGGGTGCCTGTGACAGTGCTTCGCGGGCCCCGGGCCTACGCGTAGGGTCAGGCCCTGACCTGGACGAGTGCGTGCGTTCCGCTCGTACGCCAGGTCTCGCCGCTCGCGTCCAGCTCCGCCACGGTCCGGGGTCCAAGACCGGTGGCGACGTCCGACTTGAGAGTGCGCAGCGCGGCGACCGGGCCCGGGAAGTGGTCGGTGACCTCGGCGAAGGGGATGGTGGCCGGCCAGTGCCGGTCGCCCACCAGGCGGCGGTAGTTGAGGTCGCCCTTCATGATGGTGAGGACGGCGGACGCGAAGTCCTCCCTGAGGTCGGCCGGCATGTGTGCGTAGGGGAGCGGTGCGCAGGAGAACGGGTGCGTACGCAGGATGAGGCGGCCGCTCGTGACGGCCTGCCGCAGCCGCTTGCCGATGTCCGTCGCGTACCCGGACGCGGCGGTCAGCCGGTCCAGGCAGGACAGGACGTCGGCGGTGGTGGCGTCGGAGACGTAGTACGGATACGGCTTGAGGTGCAGGACCACGGAGGCCGCCCGCCGCGTGGTCAGCAGGTGATCGGCGAGTACGAGGTCGGGGAGCAGCTCGGGCCCGGCGTTGTCGGCGACCAGGCAGACGGTGCCGGGCCGTGCGGTGGCCAGGATCTCCCAGAGCGCGGCGGAGTCGTCCACCACGAGACCTGGTACGCGCTCGCCCAACCCCTTGGCGCCCGCGGACAGTTGGAAGCCGAGATCGGCCCGGTTGCCCCAGAGCGAGGAGTGCAGGAGAGTGCGGTCCTGTTCCTCCACCGGGAGTTGGGGGAGCCGGTCGAGCGCGGACAACTCGTCGTCGACCTTGGAGCTCGCGAGTTCGGCGTTCTTGAACGGCGCGAAGGGGTCGACGCCCTGCCACGGGCCCGGCGTGAAGTAGCGCAGGGCGGCCAGGAGTTTGCGGTAGAAGAAGCTCTCCGCCCACAGGAACGGCACGTCCGGCCAGCGCTGCCCGTAGTAGGGCTCCTCCCGCCACTGCCCGGCACCCGGTTCGCGGTCGTCCAGCCGCTCGATCACTCCCTCGGTGATCTCCTCCAGGAGGACGTCAAGCGCGAGCTGCTGCTCGGGCGGATACGGCGTGGCCTGCCGCACGCGCTCGATGAGGGCGGGGTGCCGCTCGTCCAGCACACTCCGCGCGAAGGAGCCGGCGGTGCTGACAACGACAGGGGCGCGCTCGTCGGGCGCTGGGCTGGGACGCGTCATTCCTCCAGTGTGCAGTGTGGGGGTCAGCCCCAGCTCTGTGAGTACTGGTTGCGGTACTGCCTGCGTCCCCGTTCCATACGGATCTGGATCGCCACCAGTGCGATCAGGCTTCCGGCGATGACCAGCAGTCCCGGTCCGAGATTCCTGAAGTCCGCGATGCGCTCCAACGCCGACGACGCGCTGTCCGTCCCGCCCTCGGGCACCGTCTGCACCGGTCCCATGGCTCCGGGCGCGGCGGAGGACCCGCCGGGGGGCACGCCCGCGCCCGCCTCGTTGCCGGCGTCGTTGCCCGCTTCCGCGTCGTTGCCGGCCGAGGGGCTCGCCGCCTGGCCGCCCGAATCGGAATCACTCGCCAGCTGTACGCCCAGCCGGTCCAGCGCCTTGGTGACCGGCTGGAAGAACGTCGTGCCGCCGCTGTCGCAGTCCCCGTTGCCTCCCGAGGTGACGCCCAGCGCCAGGCCGTCGGCGAACATCGGGCCGCCGCTGTCGCCCGGTTCGGCGCACACCGTGGTCTCGATGAGCCCGGTGACCGTGCCCTGCGGATAGTTGACCGTCGCGTCCAGACCGGTCACCTCGCCGGACTGGAGCCCCGTGGTGCTGCCGCTGCGGAAGACCTCCTGACCGACGGCCGGATCGCCCGCTCCGGTGATCCGCACGCCCTCGCCGTTGCCGATGGCCACCACGTCGGGCCTGCTGGGTGCGGTACCGGTGTCGTACTGCACGAGGGAGAAGTCACTGCTGGGGAACTCCCCGTCGACGGTCGTCCCGACCTGCTGGGTGCCCTGCGGATCCGAGAACCAGGTGGTGCCCTCGGGCCCGCAGTGGCCCGCGGTCAGAATGAAGTCGGCCCGGCCGTTGGTGACGTTGAAGCCCGCCGAGCAGCGGCCCGCACCGGCGAAGAGCGGCTCGGCGCCGTTGAGACGGGGGGTGTACGTGCCCTCGATGCGCTCCATCCGTACGGACTTGCCGATACTCTCCGCGACCTTGGTCAGCCGTGACCACTCGTCGGCGGAGACGGTGCTGTCCGCGCGGACGACCACCTGGTTGTTGGCGTAGTCCATCGACCACGAGGTACCGGACACGCGGGGCGAGTCCTTCAACGTGGCGGTGGCGGAACGGAGTTCGCGCATGTCGTGGTCGACCATCTTGGCCTGGGCGCCCGCCTTGCGTACATCGGCCGCCGCCTCCTCGTCGGTCACCGCGACGACCGGGCGCCCGTCAGTCCCGATCCAGGTGCCCGCCGTACGCGAGGTGCCCAGCTCGGAGACGAGGCTCCGGCCCGTGTCGGCGGACCGGGTCACGGCGCCCGGACTCGCCGGCTCGTCCGGCGTCTCGCCCGCCATGGCGTTCGAGACCATCAGCCCTCCGCAGACCAGTCCGCCTATGGCGGCGAACCGTGCGAATCGCTGAACGTTCCGTCGTGCATGCCTCATCCATGGCTCCCGTGCGGCCGTCCTGACACAGCGTCACCCGTGCGAGCGCCCACGCAAGCTGAACGCCCTCCTTCAGTACGTGCCGACATACCGTCCGGTTCACCTGACCCGGCCGTTCTTCGGACTCGGCTGGAACCTGCCGGTCGGGCGCACGCCGAAGGGGCGGTGGACATGGGCTTGTTGCCGGAACAGCAACATGGCTCGCGCCGCCGCAGCCACGCCTTGCACGATCGAGTCGGTGGATCCCCGTTCCGAGGAGGACAGAGGGCATATGTCGCAGGTCTCCAGCCCGTACACACCGGCGGACGCACAGCACCGACTGGTGAATGTCCCCGGTGGCCGTATTCATCTTGTGGAGCAGGGGACCGGCCCGCTGGTCCTCCTGGTCCACGGCTTCCCCGAGTCCTGGTACTCCTGGCGCCACCAGCTTCCCGCGCTCGCCGCCGCGGGCTACCGTGCCGTCGCTGTCGACGTACGCGGGTACGGGCGTTCCTCCAAGCCGCACGACGTGTCGGCGTACCGGATGACGGCGCACGTCGAGGACAACGTCGCGGTGGTCCGTGCGCTCGGTGAGGAGACCGCCGTGATCGTGGGCCACGACTGGGGCTCGACCATCGCGGCCGACTCCGCCCTGCTCAGGCCGGACGTCTTCACCGCCGTGGGGCTGCTCGGTGTCCCGTACGCACCACGGAACGCCATCCGGCCGACCGACGCGTTCGCCATGATCGGCGGGGACGAGGAGTTCTACGTCAGCTACTTCCAGGAGCCGGGCCGGGCGGAGGCGGAGATCGAGCCGGACGTGCGGGGATGGCTGGCGGGCTTCTACGCCACGCTGTCGGCCGACACGATGCCCTCGGCGGGGGACGGCGGCGTCTTCTTCGTCCCCGACGGCGGACAGCTCTCCGACCGGTTCGTGAAGGACCGGCCGTCCTGGCTCACCGATGCCGAACTCGACCACTACGCGGGCGAGTTCGAGCGGACCGGCCTCACCGGAGCGCTCAACCGCTATCGCAACGTCGACCAGGACTGGGAGGACCTCGCCGACTGGGACGGAGCCCCGATCACCCAGCCGTCCCTCTTCATCGCCGGCGAGAAGGACGCCTCGATCGCCTGGCTGGCCGACGCCGTCAAGGCGTTCCCCACCACCCTCCCCGGCCTGGTCTCCTCCCACCTCCTCGAAGACTGCGGCCACTGGGTACAGCAGGAACGTCCCGAGGAGGTCAGCCGGCTGCTGGTCGAATGGCTCGGCTCGCTCGACCTCGCTGCTCGATGATCGTTACGGGGTGGGGATGCCCGCCGGGCGGGCCGGGCGGCCGAGGCGGACCGGGACGCCGGGGGAGTACAGGACGCTGACCGGGGCGTCGCTCGGTGCGGGGAGGCCGGCCGCCGTGATGAGGGTTTCCTCGCAGGTGACCAGCTCGGCGCGGTACAGGGGCCAGCGGGGGTGGTGGTTCGGCAAGTACGCCACCGATTCGGCGCCGCCGAAGAAGGCGTTGTGCATGCCCCAGCGTGCGGTGAGGAAATGCTCCAACTCGGTGGGCTCCTCGATGCGTTCACCGGTCCGTACGGTGATGCGGCTGTACGCGCCGCGCGGGCCGGGCCAGCGGCGGGAACTGGCGTACGTGACGGTGTCGCCGGCGGCACGCACGGTCATCCGGGACCACAGGTACGGCAGCCGGAAGCCGGCGCGTCCCATCACCACCGGGATCAGCCGTGAGGCGTCCATCGACCGGAAGACGACACCGCGCCGCCCGTGCGCGTCCACCGAGTACAGGCGCACGTTGGTCTCCGGAAAGGTCCCGAGATACGGCACTCCGGGCAGTCGAAGCCACCCGACCCGGTGCATCCGAAAGGCGACGAGCCCGACGTACGTCACCCCGTCATGCGTGTCGGGAACAGTCCCGCTCGGCAACAGCCCTGCCACGACGTCCGGTTCGACGGCCCAGTGGATGAAGGCCAGGTCGAGCCACTGCTGGGTGAGGAGGGGAGTGCGTATCGGGG
>NZ_JAAKZY010000149.1 GCF_011045015.1 Streptomyces scabichelini
GACCCCGACCCCGAGAACCCTCGCGGCTCCCGAACCCCCCGCAACCGCCCCGCGAACCGCGCCAGTTCCGCGTACTGCTCCCCGAGCGCCGAAGGTCCGTCGCCCACGGGGTCCTTGAAGTAGAAGCCCAGTTCGCTCAACGGTCCCGAGAGGCCTGTCTCGTGGGCCCGGGCCACCAGGCGGGCCAGGTCCAGGACCAGGGGAGCGGCGAGGGCGGAGTCGCAGCCCTGCCAGGTGGTCTGGAGGATCATGCGCGTACCGAGGAAGCCGTCGAAGGCGATGTGGTCCCAGGCGGTCTTCCAGTCGCCGAGTGCCGGTACATCGTCGATGTGGACCTCGCCCTCGGGGACCGTGCCGAGGGTGTCGGCGAGGACGCGTTCCTTGCCGGCGTTCTTGGCCGCCGCGGCCGCCGGGTCGGCCAGTGCCGCGCCGTCCCCGCCGCCCAGCAGGTTCGTGCCGGACCAGGAGCGGACCGCCAGCGCCCGCTGCGCGAACATCGGGCCGAGGACCGATCGCAGCAGGGTCTGGCCCGTCTTGCCGTCGCGGCCCGCGGAGGGCAGGCCGCACGATGCCGCAACCGAGGCCAGCGCCGGATGGTGCAGCCCCGTCGACGGCGTGAAGTTCACATACGGGCACCCCGCCCGCAGGGCCGCCGCCGCGTAGAGCGAGCTCGGCGGGAGTTCGGTCCCGGTGGGCGCCGGTTCCGTGGAAGCCACGTTCACCACCACTGCACGCGCGAGACCGTGCCGTCGTAGGAAATCCTCCATGTCCGCGGCGAAGGCGGCCACGAGTTCGTCCGTGTCCCGTGTGTCACCGGAGGCGGGGCCGCCGGGCCTGATCTCCCGGTCGGCGGTGGCGAGTTCGGCCGCCACGGCCGTCGGGAGGCCGTGCGGCAGAACGCCTCCGGCGGCCAGGGCCTCCGCGCGTTTGGGCAGGGGGCAGTCCATCGTGTCGTGGCCGCCGAAGACGAGGGACGACATCGGCGGCAGTCCCGAGCCGCAGAAGAGGTCGGTCTCGGTGACCATGCCCGTCGGCGGATGCAGGCCCGCGGTCATGGCCGCGCAGCCCGCGACGACGGTGGTGGCCACGGAGCCGCGCGCTCCGATCAGCCACACGCCCACCCGGGACTCGGAAGAGGACGGTTCGGCGGACATGGTCAGCCTCCTTGTCGTACGCGAACGAAACGGGCCGTGCGCGAAACAAACGACCGTGCGAAAACCGGAATGTGCCGTACCGGAACCTGCCGTACAGGAACCAGAGGAAGGAAAGACGGCGGGCGGGGGTCCGGCGTCCCCCGCCCGCCGTCGCTCAGTCACCCGGCGGAGTCGACCGCGTCGACGCCTTCACGGGCAGTTCCTTGATCCGGATGTCGCGGAAGGACACCTGGTCGTCGGCTCCGTGGTTCTGGATGCCGACATGACCGTCGCGCAGGCTCCGCGCGGGATCGGTGTTGGTGAAATCGTTGATCTTCACGCCGTTGAGCCAGATGCGGAGCCGTTCGCCCTCCACGCGGATCTCGTACGTGTTCCACTCCCCCGGCGGGTTCAGCGCACGGTCGCGCTTCTCGAGGTCGGCGGACTGGAAGCTGTACACGGATCCGGTGGTGCGGTCGGGTGCGTCCGTGGCGTCGATCTGGATCTCGTACCCATTGTCGACCGCCGACCAGGGATCGTCGGAGGCCGGGAAGCCCACGAAGACACCGGAGTTGTCGTCGCCGGAGGCACTCGCCATCTTCCAGTCGAGCTTCAGCGAGTACGAGCCGAAGCCCGAGCCGGCGTACCAGAGCATGCCCAGGCCGCCCGACGACGTCAGAGTGCCGTCGTCGCTCAGACCGAACGAGCCCGGTCCCGCCTGCTTCCACGCGGACAGTGACTCGGCCGTGCCGTCGAAGAGCGGCCGGTAGCCGTTCTCCGGGCGGCAGTCGGCCTCCGCGGAGCCGATCGCCCAGCGCACGCCGCCCAGCAGGTGCTGCCGGAAGGCGGGATCGGCGAACGACTCCTTGGTGTGGCCGCCCCCGGTGTAGAAGGCGCGGCCGCCCTGGTAGTTCTGGCACCAGGCGATCGGATGGTCGCCGTTCATGGTGCCGCCGGTGTACGACGACTCGTCGAGCGAGGCCAGGACGTGGGCCCGGTCCCGGGGATTGGAGCGGTAGTCGTACCACTCGTCCGTACGGTTCCAGGCTTCGCCCAGGTGCGAGGTCGCCGGATGTGCCCGGTCCTCGACGTGGACGGTCGCGGGCTGGATCGCCGGGTGCGACTTGAAGTAGGCGCCGGCGAGGCCGCCGTAGAAGGCCCAGTCGTACTCGGTGTCGGCGGCCGCGTGGATGCCCACGTAACCGCCGCCGCGCTTGATGTAGCCCTCGAAGGCGCTCTGCTGGGCTTCGTTCAGCACGTCTCCGGTGGTGGACAGGAACACGACCGCGTCGTACTTGGCGAGGTTGCGGGAGGTGAAAGCTCTCCCGTCCTCCGTCGCGTCCACCGCGAAGCCGCCCGCGGCACCGAGGTCCTTCACGGCGGCGACCCCTTCGGGGATGGAGTCGTGACGGAACCCGGCGGTCTTGGAGAACACCAGGACCCGGCTCCCCTTGCCACCCTTCGGCTCGGACGCGGTCGGCTCGGGCCCCTTGGACGAGGCCGGCCCCGACACACACCCGATGAGCAGGGCCGCGCCCACAACCGCGGTCACCGTTCTGCCTGTTGCTCGCATGACAGCCCACCCCCTCAGCGGGTCGTGAAGGTGAAGTCGTCCACCTCGTACAGCGTGCTGCTTCCTCGTCCCTTGTAGACGAGGTAGAGCTTGGTCGTCCCGCGCGGTGCCTTCGTCAGGGACGCGCTGATGTCCTGGTAGTTCTCCCAGCCGCCGGTCTTCGGGACCGTCGCGGTGCCGAGGAGAGTTCCCGTGGGCGAGCCCGCGCGGACCTCCAGCTTTCCGCCCCCGCCGGGGGAGCCAACCCGCGCCGTGATCTTCGTGGCGTTGCTCAGGACATACGGCTCGAAGGAGATCCAGTCGCCGTCGCCGATGAAGGCGACGGTCTTGCCGCCGTGCGCGGTGGCACGCGACTGCACCCCGGCTCCCGAGGCCTTACCGAAGTGCTCGGCCTGCCGGTGCGTGGGCTGTACGGCGGCCTGGTCGTGAGTGGTGAGCGCCTCCTGGCCGCCGCCACCGCCGTCGGTGTACTCCGCGTCGAAGACGCCGAATATGTTCGCGTTCTCGTCATGGCCGCCGTCGGCGCTGGTCTGGATCGTGCCGGAGCAGCCGTTCGCCGAGGTCACCGGGTGACCGTGGCTGTCGTGGCCGAGGATGAAGGTGACCTTCACCTTGGCGCAGTCGATGGTGCCGTCCTCCGGGTCCGTCACCCGCACCTTGAAGGGGATTGCGTCACCGAACTTGAACAGTTGCCCGTCACGCGGCAGGTCCAGGGTCACCTTCGGCGCCGTGTTGCCCACGACGACCTGCACGCTCGCGCTGCCGGTGCGGCCGCTGGGGTCCTTGGCCGTGAGCGTCGCTGTGTACGTGCCGTTCTTCTTGTACGTGTGCGTCGGGTTCGCCGAGGTCGACTTGGCGCCGTCGCCGAAGTCCCAGCTGTAGGTGAGGGCGTCACCGTCGGCGTCGCTGGTCCCGGCGGAGGAGAACTTCACCTTCAGCGGTGCCTGGCCCGACGTGCGGTCGGCCGAGGCCTCCGCGACGGGAGAGTGGCCGTCCGTCGCGTTCTCGATCCGGTACAGGCCGGAGTACTCGTCGCCGCCGAACCACGAGATGCCGTAGTCGAGGACGTACAGCGCGCCGTCCGGTCCGAACTCCATGTCCATGATCTGGGTGCCGGTCCACGGGATGTCGTTGATGGACTGCACGGTGCCGTCGGCGTCCGACGAGATCCGCTTGATCCAGCGGCGGCCGAACTCCCCGGCGAAGAAGTCGCCGTCGTACGCCTCGGGGAACTTGACCGGCGAGTCGAGGTCGGGGTCGTAGTGGTAGACCGGGCCGCCCATCGGGGACTCGGAGCCGTCGCCGAACTCCGGTACGGACGGGCCGTCGTACGGAATCCAGGCGGGCTGCGCCGGGGGCAGGTCGGTCAGGCCGGTGTTGTTCGGCGAGGTGTTCTTGGGGGCGGCGCAGTCGAAGGCCGCGCCCGAGGCGCCGGTCGCGAAGTCGTAGTCGACATAGGCGTCGTTGTCGCCCGTGCAGTACGGCCAGCCGAAGTTGCCGGGCTTGGTGATGCGGGCGAACTCGACCTGGCCGGCGGGACCGCGCGTGGCACTGGCGGCACCGGCGTCCGGGCCGTACTCACCCACGTACAGGATCCCCGTCTTCTTGTCGACGCTGAAGCGGAACGGGTTGCGCAGGCCCATCGCGTAGATCTCGGGGCGCGTCTTGTCCGTGCCGGGCGCGAAGAGGTTGCCGTCGGGGATGGCGTACGAGCCGTCGGCGTTCACCTTGACGCGCAGGATCTTGCCGCGCAGGTCGTTGGTGTTGCCGGCGGTGCGCTGGGCGTCGAAGGCCGGGTTGCGGTTGGCGCGCTCGTCGATCGGGGTGTAGCCGTCCGACTGGAACGGGTTGGAGTCGTCACCGGTCGACAGGTAGAGGTTCCCCTGCGCGTCGAAGTCGATGTCGCCGCCGACGTGGCAGCAGATGCCGCGGGTCGCCGGGACGTCGAGGATCTTCTTCTCGCTGGCGTTGTCGAGGGTGCCGTCGGCCTTCAGGACGAAGCGGGAGAGCCGGTTGACGCCGTCGAAGGGCGCGAAGTCGGCCGCGGTGCCCGTCTCGGGGGCGTCGCCCGCCGGGGTGTTCAGCGGCGGGGCGTAGTAGAGGTAGATGAAGCGGTTGTCGGCGAAGCCGGGGTCGACGCCGACACCCTGCAGGCCTTCCTCGTCGTGCGAGTAGACGGCGAGCTTGCCCGCGAGTTTGGTGTTGCCCGCGGCGTCGGTGAGGCGGAGTTCGCCGTCACGCGAGGTGTGCAGGACCGAGCGGTCCGGGAGGACGGCGAGCGACATGGGCTCACCGGTCTCGGGTTCGCCCTTGGCGAGGGTGACCTGCTGGAAGTCCTCGGCCGCGGCGGCCGCCGCGGGTGCGGCAGGCGCGGCGCCCGGGTCGGCGACGGCGGCGCCCGCCTGGGGCGTGGCCAGGCCGAGGGACGCGCCCGCGAGGAGCGCGCCCGTGAGCAGGGCGAGCGTCTTGCGGAATCTGGGGCGTCGTCTGTGACTCTCGGTTCTGTTGGTGCTGGTGGGATCGTTCGCGTGCACGGGTTGCCTCCAGAATGGGGCCAGTTGTACATGCGGGTGCGTTACGCCGGGGTGCGCCGTCACCCCGGAGACTCTGCGAGGGGGTGGCTAGTCGTTGCCGCCGAACGCCGCGTCGAAGGACGCCGTCGGCGGCTCGAAGTCGTATGCCTTGAGCCGGGTGAGTGCCTCGGGTGCGCCCTGGAGCCGGTCCATGCCCGCGTCCTCCCACTCGACGGAGATGGGGCCCGTGTAGTCGATGGAGCGCAGCATCCGGAAGACGTCCTCCCACGGGACGTCGCCGTGCCCGGCCGACACGAAGTCCCAGCCGCGGCGCGGGTCGCCCCACGGCAGGTGTGAGCCGAGGCGTCCGTTGCGTCCGTCGAGGCGCTTGCGCGCTTCCTTGCAGTCGACGTGGTAGATCCGGTCGCGGAAGTCCCACAGGAAGCCGACGGGGTCGAGGTCCTGCCAGACGAAATGCGAGGGGTCGAAGTTCAGGCCGAACGCCGGTCGGTGGTCAACTGCCTCCAGCGCGCGCTGAGTTGTCCAGTAGTCGTACGCGATCTCGCTCGGGTGGACCTCGTGGGCGAACCGCACGCCCTCGTGGTCGAAGACGTCGAGGATGGGGTTCCAGCGCATGGCGAAGTCCTCGTAGCCGCGCTCGATCATCGACTCGGGCGCGGGCGGGAACATCGCGACCAGGTGCCAGATCGCGGACCCGGTGAAGCCGATGACGGTGTCGACGCCGAAGGCGGCCGCGGCTCGTGCGGTGTCGGCGATCTCGGACGCCGCCCGCTGTCGTACGCCTTCCGCCTCGCCGTCGCCCCAGATGCGGGCCGGCAGGATCGCCTGGTGGCGTTCGTCGATGATGGCGTCACACACCGCCTGGCCGACCAGATGGTTGGAGATGGCCCAGCACTTGAGGCCGTACTTGTCGAGCAGCTGGCGGCGGGAGTCGAGGTACGAGGAGTCCGCGAGGGCCTTGTCGACCTCGAAGTGGTCGCCCCAGCAGGCGAGTTCGAGTCCGTCGTAGCCGAAGTCGCGGGCGAGCCGGCAGACCTCCTCCAGGGGCAGGTCGGCCCACTGGCCGGTGAAGAGTGTGAAATTGCGGGGCATGGGTCAGGCCCTCCTCAGACCACCACGGGTGTGTAGACGGAGTTCTTCGCGGCGCTCTCCTCGACCGCCGCGAGCACGCGCTGCACCTGCAGCCCGTCGGCGAACGAGGGCACCGGAGCGCTGCCCTCGGCGATGGCGTTCACCAGGTCCCGGGCCTGGTGGACGAAGGTGTGCTCGTAGCCGAGACCGTGACCGGGCGGCCACCAGGCCTCCAGGTAGGGGTGATCGGGCTCGGTGACGAGGATGCGGCGGAAGCCCGCGTGCGTGCCGGGCTCCGTGCCGTCGTGGTACGAGAGCTCGTTGAGCCGCTCCAGGTCGAAGGCCAACGAACCCTTCTCACCGTTGAGTTCGATGCACAGGGAGTTCTTGCGGCCGGTCGCGTACCGGGTGGCCTCGAAGGAGGCGAGTGCGCCCGAGGTGAACCGGCCGGTGAACAGGGCGGCGTCGTCCACGGTGACCTGGCCGACTCCGTCGGAGGAGACGGCGGACAGTCCGCTGGTCGCTCCGCCGGGCAGCGGCCTTTCCCGTACGAACGTCTCGGTGAGCGCGGACACTCCCACCAGCGACTCCCCCACGAGGTACTGCGCGAGGTCGACGATGTGCGCGCCCAGATCGCCGAGCGCGCCCGAGCCCGCCGTCTCCTTGCGCAGCCGCCAGGTCAGCGGGAACTCCGGGTCCACCAGCCAGTCCTGAAGGTATGTCACCCGTACGTGACGCAGGGCGCCGATGCGGCCCTCGGCGACCATCTTCCGGGCGAGCGAAGTGGCGGGCACCCGGCGGTAGTTGAAGCCGACCATCGCCACCTGGCCGCGCCCGGCGGCGGCTTCGGCGGCCTCGGCCATCGCCTCGGCCTCCTCCACCGTGTTCGCGAGGGGCTTCTCGCACAGCACGTGCTTGCCCGCGGCCAGGGCGGCCAGGGCGATCTCGGCGTGGCTGTCGCCCGGTGTGCAGATGTCGACGAGGTCGACGTCGTCCCGGGCGATCAGCGCCCGCCAGTCGGTCTCGGCGGCCGCCCAGCCGAGCCGGTCGGCCGCCGCCCGGACGGCCTGTCCGTCGCGGCCGCAGACGGCGGCGAGGACGGGTCGGCGTGCCAGGTCGAAGACGCGGCCCACGGTGCGCCAGCCCTGGGAGTGGGCGGCGCCCATGAACGCGTATCCGACCATGCCGACGCCCAGTGACGGCCTCTCGGCCGCCGACCCTCCTTCAGCCTCGTCGGGCTGCTGCGGCTGTCCCATCGGGAAGTCCTCCTCGTCGTCGTGGCGCGGTGGGGGGTGTGCGGGGCGCTCCGCCGGGCGCTCCGCGGGGCGCTCCGCCGGGCGCTCCGCGGGAAATGCGGTCGGGAATCTGCGGGTCCGTCGTGGCTGGTCGCGCAGTTCCCCGCGCCCCTAACGGGGCTGTCACTTGAAGCCGGTGGGCATGTACTGGTCGACGTTCTCCTTGTCGACGACGGCCGAGTAGAGCGTCATGGACGCCGGGATCTCGAACTCGGCGAGGCCGCCGATGCCCTTGCCCTGGCCGAGGGCGCGGGCGAGGTCGATCGCGGAGGCGGCCATGGTCGGCGGGTAGAGGACGGTGGCCTTGAGGACGCCGTCGTCCTTCTTGATGGCCTGGAAGGCGGACAGCGCGCCCGCGCCGCCGACCATCAGGAAGTCGTCGCGTCCGGCCTGGTCGATGGCGCGCAGCGCGCCCACGCCCTGGTCGTCGTCGTGGTTCCACAGGGCGTCGAAGTTCGACTGGGCCTGCAGCAGCTGGGACATCTTGGCCTGCCCCGACTCGACGGTGAAGTCGGCGGACTGCCGGGCGACCTTCTTGATGTTCGGGTAGTTCTTGAGGGCCGCGTCGAAGCCCTGCGTACGCTGCTGGGTGAGCTCCAGGTTGTCGATGCCCGCGAGTTCGATGACCCGGGCGTTCTTCTTGTCCTTGAGCTTCTCGCCGATGTAGTGACCGGCGTTCAGGCCCATGCCGTAGTTGTCGCCGCCGATCCAGCAGCGGTACGCCTGCGGGGTGTTGAAGATCCGGTCGAGGTTGACGACGGGGATGCCGGCGCGCATCGCCTGAAGGCCGATCTGGGTGAGGGCCTTGCCGTCGGCCGGCAGTATCACCAGGACGTCGACCTTCTTGTTGATCAGGGTCTCGATCTGGCCGATCTGCGCGGCGGTGTCGTTGGAGCCCTCGGTGATCTCCAGGGTGACGTCCTTGTACTTCTTCGCCTGGTTCTTGGCGTTGTCGTTGATGGCGTTCAGCCAGCCGTGGTCGGCCTGCGGGCCCGCGAAGCCGATGGTGACCGGCTTGCCGGGCTTGTCGTCGGCGGCGGGCTGGTCGTTCGAGGCCGGCTCGTCGTCGGATTCGTTGCTGGTGCAGCCGGCGAGGAGGGCACCGGCCCCGACGGCGGCGGTGCCGAAGAGCAGTCCTCTGCGGCTCGTGAGCTCTGGCATGGCGGTGAACCCTTTCCTCAAGTCGTGCTTGCGGTACGGCGTTGGACGAGCACGGCGGCGACGATGATCGCGCCCTTGGCGATCTGCTGGACGTCGCTCTGCAGGTTGTTCAGGGCGAAGATGTTGTTGATCGTGGTGAAGATCAGGACACCGAGCACCGAGCCGGTGATGGTGCCGCGTCCCCCGCTGAGCAGCGTGCCGCCGATGATCGCGGCCGCGATGGCGTCGAGTTCGTACAGGTTGCCGTTGGTGCTCTGCCCCGAGCCGGACAGGATGATCAGCAGGAACGCGGCGATGCCGCAGCACAGTCCGGAGAGCAGATACAGGTACAGCCGCTGGCGTCGTACGTCGATGCCGGCGAGCCGGGCCGCCTCCGCGTTGCCGCCGACGGCCACGGTCCGCCGCCCGAAGGTGGTGCGGTTGAGGGCGAGCCAGCCGATGACGGTGACCACCGCGAAGACCATGACAAGGGGCGGGATGCCGAGCACGTAGGAGTCGCGCTTGCCGAGGTCCAGCAACCCGTCGACGGTGACGATCTGCGTGTTCCCGTCGGTGATCTGAAGGGCGAGTCCACGGGCGGAGGCGAGCATGGCGAGCGTGGCGATGAACGGGACCATGCCGCCGTACGCGATGAGGAGGCCGTTCACGAGCCCGCACCCCACGCCGACGATCACCGCCGTGAAGAAGATGCCCGCGAAGCCATACTCCTGGGTGGCGACCGTCGTGGCCCACACCGAGGCCAGTGCCACGATCGCGCCGACGGACAGGTCGATGCCGCCGGACATGATGACGAAGGTCATGCCGACGGTGACGACGCCGATGATCGACGCCTGGGTGAGGACGAGCTGGAGGTTGCGGGTGTCGAGGAACTGGTCGGGCTTGGTGATGCCGCCGATGAGGATCAGGGCGGCGAGCACGCCGAGCAGCGAGAGGGTGCGGACGTCGGTACGGACCGCGAGTGCCCGCCACGGGCTGGGTCCCTGCACCGGCGACATCTTCGGGGTGTCGTCCCGGGGTGGTGATGCGTGCTGCGTCATGACGCCGGAGTTCCTTCCATGACGAGGTCGAGTACGCGGTGTTCGTCGAGCTCCCGGGCGGGCGCCGTGTGCACGACGTGGCCCTCGCGGAGCACCAGGACGCGGTCGGCGAGGCCGAGGACTTCGGGTACTTCGCTGGAGACCAGGAGCACGGCCAGGCCTTCGTCGGCGAGGCGGCGGATGACGGCGTACAACTCGGCGCGGGCGCCTACGTCGACACCGCGGGTGGGCTCGTCGAGCAGCAGCACCCGGCAGCCGCGCAGCAGCCAGCGGGCCAGGACGGCCTTCTGCTGGTTGCCGCCGGAGAGCGTGCGGATCAGTGCGGACGGGTTGTCGGGGCGCAGCGACAGCTCGCGCGTCGCCTTGTGCGCCGCGTCCCGTTCGGCGCTCCGGTCGAGCCAGCCTCCGTACGAGAAGCGGGACATGGAGGACACCGACACGTTCCGCGTGACGGACTCCAGCATCAGCAGGGCCTGCGCCTTGCGTTCCTCGGGGGCGAGCCCGAGTCCGGCGCGGACGGCGGCGCGTACGCTGCCCGGCTTCAACCGCGCGCCGCTGACGAGGACTTGCCCGGCGCTCGGCTTGCGCGCGCCGTAGATGGTCTCCAGGATCTCCGAGCGGCCGGAACCGACGAGTCCCGCGAGACCGACGATCTCGCCGGGGCGCAAGGTGAGGTCCAAGGGTGCGAACTCGCCGTCGCGGGCGAGGCCTTTGACCTCAAGGACAGGGTCGGGAAGCGCTTGGTCCCGCGGCGGCCGGTCCGGGAAGGCGTACTCGACGTTGCGCCCCGTCATCAGCGAGACCACCTCGCTCGTCGGCGTCGACTTCGCGGGCAGCCCGCCCGCCACCGCGCGCCCGTCCTTGAGCACGGTCACGCGGTCGCCGATGCGGCGGATCTCCTCCAGGCGGTGCGAGATGTAGACGACGGCGACGCCGTCGGCGGTGAGGTCGCCGACGATGCGGAAGAGGTTGTCGACCTCGTCGGGGTCGAGGGCGGCGGACGGCTCGTCCATGACGATGAGGCGCACGTCGTGGGAGAGCGCCCGGGCCATGGACACGATCTGCTGGTGGGCGGCGGACAAGTCGCCGACGAGTCGCGCCGGATCGATCTCCGGGTGCCCAAGTCGCTTGAGCAGTGCGGATGTTGAGGCGCGCCCGTCCTTGCCTCGTACGACGAAACCGGCGGCCGTCGGTTCATGGCCCAGGTAGACGTTCTCGGCCACCGACAGGCCCTCCACCAGGTCGAGTTCCTGGTAGATGGTGGCGATGCCGAGGCGCATGGCGGCGATGGGCGAGCGGAGGGTGACAGGTGTGCCGCGCCAGGTGATGGTGCCCTCGTCCGGCTGGTGGGCGCCGGCCAGGACCTTGATGAGGGTGGACTTTCCGGCGCCGTTCTGGCCTAGCAGGCAGTGCACCTCGCCGCTCTGGACGTCGAGGTCGACGCCGTCGAGTGCGCGGACACCGGGGAACGACTTGGTGATGCCGGACATGGTGAGCAGCGGTGGTTCTGGTGCCATGACGGTTCCCCTTGGCGGGCGTGCGGCCGGTTTCAGGGCAGGGCGGGGCAGGGCGCGGCGCGTCCTGCGGGATGGTGCGGCTCTTACGCGTGGTGCGAGATGGTGCGGCTCTTACGCGTCGTGAAAGGTGGTGCGGCTCTTACGCGTCGTGCGAGGTGGTGCGGCTCTTACGTGTCGTGCGGGTACTGCGCGTACTGCGGTACGTGCGGATCACGCGGCTCATGCCGGTGAGAACAGGTGGTCGCTGATGAGCCGGGCCGCGCCGATGACTCCGGCGGTGGGGCCCAACTCACCCAGAACGATCGGGAGATTGCCGGTCGCCAGCGGCAGCGACTGGCGGTAGACCTGGGTGCGGATCGCGGCGAGCAGGGTGTGGCCGAGGCCGGTCACTCCGCCGCCGATCACCACCAGGCCCGGGTTGAAGAAGCTGACCAGGCCGGCGATGACCTGGCCGGTGCGGTTGCCGCCCTCGCGGATCAGGTCGAGGGCCGTGGCGTCGCCCGCGACGGCCGCGGCGGCGACGTCGACGGCGCTGAGGCTGCCGTTCGTCTCCAGGCGGGTCGCGAGTTCGGCCGACAGCCCCTGCTGGGCTGCCTCCGTGGCGTCGCGGGCGAGCGCGGCGCCGCTGAAGTGGGCTTCCAGGCAGCCCCGGTTGCCGCAGGCGCACTGGCGGCCGTCGGGTACCGCGAGGATGTGGCCGATGTCGCCGGCGCTGCCCGTCGTACCGCGGTAGACCTCACCGCCGACGACGATGCCGCAGCCGATGCCGGTACCGATCTTGACGCAGAGGAAGTCGCCCACGGTGCGTGCGACGCCCGCGTGCTGCTCCCCCATCGCCATCAGGTTCACGTCGTTGTCGACCATGACGGGGCAGCCGAGGTCCTGACTCAGCGCCTCGCGCACCGGGAAGCCGTCCCAGCCCGGCATGATCGGCGGGGCGACGGGGACGCCCTCGGGGAAGCGGACGGGGCCGGGCACTCCGATGCCGGCGCCGTCGAAGCCTTCCGCGAGCCCCGAGGCCTTCAACTTCGCTGCCATGGACAGGACTTGCTCGAAGACCGCGACCGGGCCCTCGCGTACGTCCATGGGCTGGTTGATGTGTCCCAGTACCTCCAACTCGGCGTTGGTGACGGCCACGTCTATCGACGTCGCGCCGATGTCCACGCCCAGGAAGCGCAGGGCGGGCGCGAGCCGGATGTTGTGGGAGCGGCGGCCACCGCGCGAGGCGGCGAGTCCGTCGGCCACCACGAGCCCCGTCTCCAGGAGCCGTTCGACCTCCACCGCCAGCTTGGACCGCGAGAGGTCGACCCGATCGCCCAGCTGGGCCCGGGAGTTGGGGCCGTCATCACGCAACAGCCGGAGCAGCCGCGCCTGGTGGGCGTTCGCGGGTCGCGCCGTCATACGTCTCACGAGCCCCTCCCCGCCTCATCGGCACCGCTTCGTCTGGCTTTCGAGGGGAACGTAGCAGTGGCTGCCGAAGCTGGGAAGAAGTTGCGCACGAATTGATGATGACTTCTTCCACTCAGAGGACAAAGGGAGTTGGGGTGCTGGCTCTCTGCGGCCCGGCGCAGCAGGATGGGCACGGTGTCCGGGCTGCCGTGGTCCGCGACCATAGATGGGGGAAATTCATGATTTTGGTGACGGGTGCCACCGGGAACGTAGGTGCCGGAGTGGTACGCGCGGTGGCCGCCGCGGGTGAGCCGGTGCGTGCGCTGAGCCGTGCGGGCGCGGCGGACGGGCTGCCACAGGGCGCCGAGGCCGTGGCCGGCGACCTGAACCACCCGGAGACGGTGCGGGACGCGCTCGACGGTGTGCGCGCCCTGTTCCTGATGCCGGGGTTCGAGGGTCAGCGGACGATCCTCGCCGACGCGCGGGCGGCGGGTGTCGAGCGGGTCGTGATGCTCTCGGGCAAGTCGGCGGAGCTCGAAGGCGACCACGCCGACAACGCGGTCACCAGCTATATGCGGGCGGCGGAGGACGCGGTGCGCGCGTCCGGGCTCGCCTGGACCTTCCTGCGGCCGGTCAGCTTCATGGCCAACGCGCTGTCTCTCGCGGACCAGATCCGCAAGGGGGACGAGGTGCGCGTGCCGTTTCCGGGAGTCCGTACGGCGGACATCGACCCGTACGACATCGCCCAGGTGGCAGCCCGCGCTCTTCTCTCACCCTCGTCCGAACACGAGGGCCGCGCCTACATCCTGACGGGGCCTCAGTCCCTGCTGCCCGCCGACCGGGTCGCCGTCCTCGGCGAGGTCCTGGGCCGTGACCTGCGTACCGTCGGGCTCACAGACGAGGAGGCGCGTGCGGCGCTGGGGGCCGCCTTCCCGGCTCCCTACGCCGCCGCGTTCCTCCGCTTCTTCGCCGACGGGATCCTGGACGAGTCGCAGGTCGTGCCGACGGTCGAGGAGGTGACGGGACGACCGCCGCGTACGTTCCGGGAGTGGGCGCGGGAGCACGCGGACGCGTTCTGACGCCGGGCCGTCACCTCGTTACCTCGGAGGTAATCGACGCTCGCGGGATGCCCGGCCAGGCTGATGGCGTATTGCCCGATGGCGTACTGCCTGCCGGCGTACGGCCCGTCGGCGTACTGCCTCATGCCGTCCCATCCCGAGAGGTCCCGCCATGCCCGAGAAGCCGGCCCCGGCCCCCGAGGAACTGCTTGCCGCCCTGCCGTTCGGCGCCCGGCTCGGCATCCGCCTGGAGGCGGCCGGGCCGGATCGCGTCGCGGGCACGCTGCCGTGGTCGCCGGACCTGTGCACGGCGGGCGGTGTCCTGCACGGTGGGGCGCTGATGACGCTCGCCGACACGGCGGGCGCGGTGTGCGCGTTCCTCAACCTGCCGCCGGACGCGGCCACGTCGACCGTCGAGTCCAAGACCAACTTCTTCCGCGCGGTCCGCTCCGGCCATGCCCGCGCCGAGTCCCGCCCACTGCATGTGGGCCGCTCGTTCGTCGTCGTACAGACGGATCTGTACGACGCCGACGGGCGGCGGGTGGGGCAGACGACACAGACCCAGGCGGTTCAGGCCGTACAGGCGGTACAGGCCGTACGGGGAAGCTGAGGCGAGCACCGTACCCGAAACGGCGCTATGCGCCCTGCCGCGCGTGGTACGTCCTGCGTGTGTGCTCCGTGTGGGCGCGCATGATCTCCGTCGCGCGCTGCTCGTCGCGGGACGCGATCGCGGCGATCAGGTCGCGGTGTTCGATCCAGGACTGCCGGCCGCGCTGGCGGGCGACCGGTGTGTAGTACCAGCGGACGCGGCGGTCGACCTGGCCTGCGAGTTCGGCGAGGACCGCGTTGCCCGCCAGTTCCATGACCTTCGCGTGGAAGCGGGCGTTCATCGCGACCGCGCCGTCCACGTCGTCGGCGGCGACCGCCCGCTCGCCCTCGGCGCACAGCTCCTCCAGGACGCTGATGCCGGCGCTGCCCGCGTTGGCCGCGGCGAGCCGGGCGGCCTCGGCCTCCAGGAGCGTACGGACCGTGAGGAGCTGGTCCGCCTCCTCCTCGGTCGGCTCGTGCACGAACGCGCCCTGCGCGGGCCGCAGATCGACCCAGCCCTCGGTGTTCAGCCGCTGCAAGGCCTCGCGCACGGGCTGCCGGGAGACCCCGAGGTGCCCGGCGAGTTCGCTCTCGACCAGGTGCTGTCCGGGCTGGAGGGCGCGCGTCGTGATGAGTTCGAGCAGCGCCTCGTAGACGCGGTCGCGCAGCGGCCCCGGCCGTTCGAGTTTGGGTACCGCCCCCTGCGGCAGTCCTGTCGACAACATCGCGGTCCCCCTCCTGGGCAACGGCAGCGCAGCAGCCGGAAAGCCAGTATCAATTGTCTTTCGTCTACAGTCTACGGCGCTGGGCGGCCAGGGCGAGGGGGAGTCGGTCTCGTCACACCACGTCGTACCCGCACGTCACGGGCAGCGGACCACCTGCCCGGCGTACGACAGATTGCCGCCGAAGCCGAACAGCAGCACCGGGTCGCCCGCGGAGATCTCGCCGCGTTCGACGAGCTTCGAGAAGGCGAGCGGGATGCTCGCCGCGGAGGTGTTGCCGGACTCGGCGACATCGCGCGCGACGACGGCGTTCACGGCGCCGATCTTCTCGGCGAGCGGCTCGATGATCCGCAGGTTCGCCTGGTGCAGGACGACCGCGGCGAGGTCCTCGGGGTCCAGGCCCGCACGCTCGCACGCCTTGCGCGCGATGGGCGGGAGCTGGGTGGTGGCCCACCGGTAGACGCTCTGGCCCTCCTGCGCGAACCGCGAAGGGGTGCCCTCGATCCGTACGGCATGACCCATCTCGGGCACGGAACCCCACAGGACAGGGCCGATGCCGACCTCCTCGGCGGCCTCGACCACCGCGGCTCCCGCCCCGTCCCCGACGAGCACGCAGGTCGTACGGTCCGTCCAGTCGGCCACGTCGGACATCTTGTCGGCGCCGATGACGAGCACCCGGGTCGCGCCACCGGCGCGTACGGCGTGGTCGGCGGTGGCCAGCGCGTGCGTGAAGCCCGCGCAGACGACGTTGAGGTCCATGGTGGCCGCCGACGGAATGCCGAGGCGGGCGGCGACGCGGGCGGCCATGTTCGGCGAACGGTCGACCGCGGTGGAGGTGGCCACCAGGACGAGGTCGATGTCGCCGGGTACGAGACCGGCCGCCGCGAGGGCCTTGGCGGCGGCGTGCGCGGCCAGCTCGTCGACCGGTTCGTCGGGCCCGGCGATGTGGCGTGTACGGATGCCCACCCGGCTCCTGATCCACTCGTCGCTGGTGTCGACCAAGCCCGCCAGGTCCTCGTTGGTGAGTACCTTGGCGGGCTGGTAATGGCCGACTGCGGCGATGCGTGAGCCGATCATGGGCGGTCCCCCTCGTTGCCTGGGTGTAGGACCCACCAGTCTGATCAGGTACTCACGGGTACGAGGACAGGTGAAGCCACAGGAAAGCGGCGTCAGCCTTGTCGGCTTCTGTTGAACGCTCGGACACCCGAGCACTTACCCGGTGAACAGCTGCGTCGCCTTCTGCACCAGCTCGTACAGACCGTAGGCGAGCGGCGCCCCCACCCACACCCAGGAGAAGGCGATCAGCCCCCGGCGGCCGGGCGGAGTGCCAGGGCTAGGCGGACTGCTTTCGCTCGTGGACATCGGCGGCCTCCCTCGGGGCGGGGATGTGGTGGCGGGCATGGACGGGACGTACGAGTTCGTTGGCGACGAAGCCGATGACCAGCAGCCCGATCATGATGATCAGGGACGTTCCGTACAGGGACTCGCCGGACTTGCCCGCCTCCTCCTGCCGGTCCGCGATCCAGTTGACGATCAGCGGTCCGAGGACTCCGGCGGTCGACCAGGCGGTGAGCAGCCGCCCGTGGATCGCGCCGACCTGGTAGGTCCCGAAGAGGTCCTTCAGATACGCGGGGATGGTCGCGAAGCCGCCCCCGTAGAAGGAGAGGATCACCAGCGCGCAGATGATGAACAGCGGCTTCGAGGAGTCCCCGACCCAGGCGATGAGCGCGTACATCAGCGCGCCCGCACCCAGGTAGAGGCGGTAGATGTTCTTGCGTCCGACCAGGTCGGACGTCGACGACCAGACGATACGGCCCGCCATGTTGGCCGCCGAGAGCAGTGCGACGAACCCGGCCGCCGCCGACGCCGACACGGGTGTCGAGGTGTCCGCGAAGAAGTCCGTGATCATCGGGGCGGCCTTCTCCAGGATGCCGATGCCCGCGGTCACGTTCATGCAGAGGATGATCCACAGGCACCAGAACTGCGGGGTGCGTACGGCGTTGCGGGCCGAGACCTGGACGCCCTCGTAGGCGCTCGGTCCGGAGGCGACCGGCTTCTCGGTGCGCGGCACGCGGACCAGCAGAACGCCGAGCAACATGAACACGGCGTACGTCAGCCCGTGCACGAGGAACGCCAGCGCGATACCCGAGCTGTCGGAGCCGAACGACTCCAGCATCTGCGCGGACCAGGGCGAGGCGATCAGCGCTCCGCCGCCGAAGCCCATGATGGCGATGCCGGTGGCCATGCCGGGCCTGTCCGGGAACCACTTGATGAGCGTCGAGACGGGTGAGATGTAGCCGATGCCGAGGCCGATGCCGCCGACGAAGCCGTAGCCGAGGACGATCAGCCAGTACTGCTCGGTGGCGGCCCCGAGTGCGGAGAGCAGGAAGCCGGAGGAGAAGCAGCACAGGGCCACGGTCATCGCCCAGCGCGGCCCGTTGCGCTCGACGAGCGTGCCGCCGAACGCGGCGGACAACCCGAGCATCACGATGCCGAGTTGGAAGGGCAGCGCGCTCTGCGTGCCGCTGAGGTCGAGCGCGGACTCCAGGGGCGGCTTGAACACGGACCAGGCGTAGGCCTGGCCGATGGAGAGGTGGACCGACAGGGCCGCGGGTGGGACTAGCCAGCGGCTCCAGCCGGGTGGCGCTATGGGTGGACTCATGATCCCGAACGATAGGAATCTGTCGCCGAGTTGGGAAGTCGGCCCGCCGAACGCGTCGACCGTATGCGATGAACGGTATCCCGGACGCGACGAACGGTCGTCGGGGGCCGACGGGCGGCATCCGTGGCGCTTTTGGCGCACCCCGTCCCGGACTTCGGCACTTCGGCAAGTCCGCTCGACCACCGTCATGTCACGTCTTCGCGGAGGGTCCTCTGCACGGCGCCACGCGAACGTCCTCCCTGGCACGATTCTTTCGGTTCTTGTGGGGGATTCAGGTGTCTGCTGTTCACTTCATTGACACGAGTCATCGCCGGCCGTAGCTTCCGCTGCGTACCCGTGGCATCTGACGGCACATCAATCAGTCCTGAGACAGGGCACGTTCAAGGGTCGAACGCCGACTGCCGTTGATGACACGTGTACACGCGGCCCCACAACGACGTGCCCGTGTACCGAAGGAGTGACGGCTCATGTCCGACACCGTGTCCCGGCGATCGGCCCTGCGTCTGCTGGGCGGTTCGATCGCGGTCGCAGCCGCGGCCACCTCAACCGGATTCACCACCTCCTCGCCCACCACCGCGCACGAGAGAGCCGAACCGAGCGCGGGCCCGCGCGTGGAAGGCCTGATCGCCAAGCTCACGCTCGACGAGAAGATCTCGCTGCTGCACGGCGCCACCGACCCGGATTCGCTCGGCCAGGCCGGATACATCCCCGGCGTGGAGCGCCTCGCCATCCCCCCGCTCCGCCTCGCCGACGGCCCCGCCGGAGTCCGTATCACCCGGAACGCCACGGCCCTGCCCGCCCCCGTCCTGCTCGCCTCCGCCTTCGATCCCGAACTGGCCCGCCGCTACGGCCAGGTCATCGGCCGCGAGGGCCGCGCCCTCGGCCAGGACGTACTGCTCTCACCGATGGTCAACGTCATCCGCACCCCGTACGCGGGCCGCAACTTCGAGACCTTCAGCGAGGACCCGCTGCTCTCCGCCGACCTGGTGGCCCAGGAAATCAAGGGCATCCAGGGCGAGGGCCTCATCGCGACGGTCAAGCACTATGCGATGAACAACCAGGAGAAGGACCGCATGACCATAGACGTGCGGGTCGACGAGCAGACGATGAACGAGGTCGAACTGCGCGGCTTCGAGTCCGCCGTCCGCGCCGGCACGGGCGCGTTCATGGGTGCCTACAACAAGGTCAAGGGCACCTACGCCTGCGAGAACCAGGAACTCCTCACCGACATCCTGCGCGACCGCTGGGGCTTCGAGGGCTGGGTGATGTCCGACTGGTACGCCACCCACAGCACCGTCGCCGCGATCACCGCCGGCCTCGACATGGAGATGCCGGACGGCAAGTACCTGGGCAAGGCCCTGAAGACGGCAGTCGAGAACGGCAGTGTCTCCGAGGAGTACCTCGACCGCGCCGTACGTCGCACCCTCGCGGTGATGGACGGCTTCGGGCTGCTCGACGGCAGCGCCCCGCCCCGTCCGGACCGCGACCCGGCGGCGGGCGCGGCGGTCGCCCTGGAGGTCGCCAAGGCCGGAGCCACGCTGCTGCGCAACGAGAACCGCACGCTGCCCCTGACCGGTCCCGCAGCCCGCAGTATCGCCGTCGTCGGACCCACCGGCTCCGTCCCGTTCGTCAGCGGCGGCGGCAGCGCCCATGTCATTCCGGACCGGGCCGACAGTCCGCTCGACACCATCAAGTCCCGCGCGGGGCACGGCGCCCGGGTGTCGTACGCACTGGGCGAGGACCTCTTCGGCAAGGCCATCCCGAAGGGCGCGCTCTCGCCCGGCCTCGACCCCGAGGGGCAGCGGGTCGCCGCCGGGAAAACCTGGACGTACGAGGGAACGCTCACCGCCGAGGACGCCGACGAGTGGACCTTCGTCATCCACTACTCGGGCACTACGCGCCCCAAGGTCGTCCTCGACGAGGAGGAACTCTTCCCGGTGCTGCCCGACTTCGGCGAGTACTTCACGGGCGGCCTCGTGTCGGCGGCACCCGACGGGCTCGCCGTGCGACGTAAGACAGTCGACCTTGCGAAAGGCCCGCACAAGGTGGAGATCACCGCGCAGGGCGGCGACGAGGGGCAGGTGTTCCGGCTGCGGCGTGTCACCGGCGCGACCCGTGCCCAGGACGTCGCCCAGGCTGTGCGCGTGGCGCGCGCCGCCCGCAGTGTGGTGCTGTTCGCGTACGAGGACGCCACCGAGGGCCAGGACCGCACGACCGTCGCGCTGCCCGGTCACCAGGTGGGTCTCATCGAGGCGGTGACGGCCGCGAATCCCCGTACCACCGTCGTCCTCAACACCTCGTCCTCGACGTCGATGCCCTGGCTGGAGCGCACCGCCGCGGTGCTGCAGATGTACTACCCGGGCCAGGAAGGCGCGGCCGCCACCGCCGCCGTCCTGTTCGGCGACTGCGACCCCGGCGGCCGTCTCACCCAGTCCTTCCCGGCGGACGACGATCACCACCCCGTCGCCGGCGACCCGCGCCGCTACCCGGGCGTGAACGGCACCCAGGAGTACTCGGAGGGCGTCCATGTCGGCTACCGCTGGTACGACGCCCAGGGCGTGCGTCCGCTGTTCCCCTTCGGGCACGGCCTCTCGTACACCACCTTCTCCTACGACGACCTACGCGTACGCGGATCAGGGCAGGGACTGGAGGTGACCTTCACCGTGCGCAACACCGGTTGGCGCGACGGCATCGACATCCCACAGGTATATGTGGGCCCCTCGCCGGAACTCCAACTCGACCAGGCGGTAAGGGTGTTGGCGGGCTATCGGCGACTCGGCCTACGGGCGGGGGAAAGGCGCCGGGTCACCGTGCGCGTCGACAAGCGCGCTCTCTCCTCGTGGGACGCCGAGCGGGACGACTGGGTGCTGGGCACCGGCCGGCGCACCGTGTGGGTCGGGGCCTCGGCGGGCGATCTGCGCCTGCGTACCGCCGTGGAGGTGCACGCGTGATGCGCCGTCTCGCCATCGTGCTGATCGCACTGGCCACCACCCTCCTCACCGCTACGTCCGCGTCCACAGCGGCGGTACCTGCCTCGGCCGCTCAGGCCCCGCCCCTCATCCGGACCGAGCAGGGCTGGGTCCGCGGTGAAACCACCGCCGAGGGGCGGCAGTTCCTCGGCATCCCCTACGCGCAGCCGCCCGTCGGCGGCCTCCGCTGGCAGGACCCACGGCCGGTGGAGCCGTGGCACGGCGTGCGTAGTGCGAGCGACTTCGGCAACCGCTGTGTGCAGACCAAGAGTTGGGACCCCGGCTACGAGAAGCCCAGCCACACCGAGGACTGCCTCGACCTCAACGTGTACGTCCCCGAAGGCGCCGGACGACGTCCGGTCATGGTCTGGCTGCACGGCGGCGGGCTCACCGCGGGAGCGGGCGAGGACATCGTGCCCGACACCTTCGCGCGGCAGACGGGCACGGTCGTGGTGACCGTCAACTACCGCCTGGGCGCGATGGGTTTCCTCTCCACTGCCGGACTCGACCGCGAGGCGCACGACGGTGTCTCGGGCAACTTCGGCATGCTCGACCAGCAGGCGGCCCTGCGCTGGGTACGCGCCAACATCGGCCGCTTCGGCGGCGATCCGGGCCGCGTCACCATCGCGGGCGAATCCGCGGGCGGCCGCTCCGTCTGCACCCAGATGGCTTCGCCGGGATCCCGTGGCCTGTACCGCGCGGGAATCGTCCAGAGCGGGGCGTATGCGGACTGCGCGGCCCGCACGCGCAAGGAGGCAGTGGCTCAAGGCACGGCCTTCATGGAGAAGCTGGGATGTACGAGCGTCACCTGTCTGCGCGGCAAGTCCGCCGAGGAAGTCCTCGCCGCCCAGGCCGGCTTCCCCTGGGGACCCGTGGTGGGCGGCGACTTCCTTCCCGTGCAGCCCTCCGAGGCATTTACGAAGGGGGCGGCCGCCCGCGTCCCCGTACTCAACGGAGCGAACCAGGACGAGGGGCGGATGTTCGCCTTCGCTCAGTTCGACGCGAACGGGACGCCGCTCACAGCCGAGCGGTATCCCGAGGCGGTACGGGCCGCGTTCGGTGCGAAGCAGGGCGAGCGGGTACTGCGGCGCTACCCGCTGTCGGACTACGCGTCGCCGACCCTCGCGTACGCCACCGCCTACGGGGACTATCTGATGGCCTGCCCGGCGCTCCGGCTCGACGACGTGCTCGCGGCCCGCGGCCCGGTCTACGCGTACGAGTTCGCCGACCGCACCTCACCGCCCTTCGCCTCCCTGCGGAACCTCGGCACGGACTTCGACTTCGGCGCGACCCACGTGAACGAGGTGCAGTACCTCTTCAAGCACTTCGGTCTGGAGTCCCCGCTGAACGCCGAACAGCGAGTGCTCTCGCGGCAGATGGTCCAGTACTGGGGGTCGTTCATCCGGAACGGTGTGCCACGTGCCGACGGGCAGCCGACGATGCCGGACGGGCAGGAGAGGGTGCTCTCCCTGCGAACCCCTTCCCAGGGCGGGAACAGCCAGAGCACGACCGTCCACCGTGAGCACCAGTGCGGCCTTTGGGAGCCTCAGCCGTCCGTGTAGTCCCAAGTGGGTACATCGGCGCCGTCGTCATGGTCAACATGTGCGACGGCGTCGACCTGTGCGCGACGTCCGTCGACGCCCTCGTGCTGCGCGAACCCTTGCTGCCCTAACTTCCATACTGTAGACAATATTCCGTCGACAGATTTCGACACCACAGTCACCTCCGCGGTATCCCTCGACCGAACGGAGACCCTCAAGTGAAAGTGGCAGTTCTCGGCGCCGGTGCGATCGGCGCCTACGTCGGCGCCGCGCTGCATCGCGCGGGCGCCGATGTGCATCTCATCGCCCGTGGACCGCATCTGGCGGCCATGAGGCAGTACGGAGTGCAAGTGCTCAGCCCACGCGGCGACTTCACCGCACGGGCCCACGTCACCGACGACCCGGCCGAGGTCGGCCCGGCCGACTTCGTCTTCCTTGGTCTGAAGGCCAACTCGTACGCGGCGTGCGGGCCGCTGATCGAGCCTCTCCTGCACGACACGACGGCGGTGGTCGCCGCTCAGAACGGCATCCCCTGGTGGTACTTCCACCGGCACGGCGGCCCGCACGACGGCCACCGTGTGGAGAGCGTGGACCCGGACGGCGCGGTCAGTGCGGTGCTCGCGCCCGAACGGGCCGTCGGGTGCGTGGTCTATGCCGCAACCGAGCTGGCGGGACCGGGAGTCGTACGCCATCTCGAAGGCACCCGGTTCTCCATCGGCGAGCCCGACCGCTCGGTCTCGGCGCGTTGCACCGCGTTCAGCGAGGCCATGCGGGCCGGCGGGCTCAAGTGCCCGATCGAGCCTGACCTGCGCAACGACGTCTGGCTCAAACTGCTCGGCAACATCTCCTTCAACCCCATCAGCGCCCTGGCCCGAGCGACCATGCGGCAGATGTGCCTGCACGGCGGCACCCGCAAGGTCATCGAGATCATGATGACCGAGACCCTGGCGGTCGCCCGGGCGCTGGGCTGCGAGGTCGGTGTCTCCATCGAACGGCGGCTGGCCGGCGCGGAACGCGTCGGCGACCACCGCACCTCGACGCTTCAGGACCTGGAGCGCGGCAAGCCGCTCGAACTCGACGTACTCCTCGCCGCCGTCGTCGAGTTGGCGGAGATCACCGGCGTCGAGGTGCCCACACTCCGCACCGTCCACGCCATCTCGGACCTGCTCGCATTGAGGACCGCCGCATGAGCCGTACCAGCAGTAGCCGTACCAGCAAACGCGACCGAACTCCCAAGACGTACACCCGACTTACTCATCCACTCGTCCGCGACTCACGCGACGAGCCCTTCCGGCAGGCGACCTGGGACGAGGCGCTGGACCGCGCCGCCCGGGGACTCTCCACGGCGCGCGGCGCGTTCGGCATGTTCTCCTGCGCCCGCGCGACCAACGAAATGAACTATGTGGCGCAGAAGTTCGCGCGCGTCGTCATGGGCACCAACAACGTCGACTCCTGTAACCGCACCTGCCACGCCCCGAGCGTCGCGGGCCTCTCGGCCGCGTTCGGCTCGGGCGGCGGGACGTCATCATACGGGGAGGTCGAACACACCGACCTCATCGTGATGTGGGGCTCCAACGCCCGTTTCGCGCACCCGATCTTCTTCCAGCACGTGCTCAAGGGGATCAGGAACGGCGCCCGTATGTACGCCGTCGATCCGCGCCGCACGTCCACGGCCGAGTGGGCGGAGAGCTGGCTCGGCCTGAACGTCGGCACGGACATCCCGATGGCGCACGCGATCGGCCGCGAGATCATCCACGCCGGCCTTGCGAACGATGCCTTCATCGAGCGGGCGACGACCGGCTTCGATGAGTACAAGCAGCTCGTCGAGCCCTGGACGCTGTCGCTCGCCGAGAAGGTGACGGGCGTACCGGCCGCCGCAATCCGGGAGTTGGCGCACGCGTACGCCCGCGCCGAGCGCGCCCAGCTGTGCTGGACGCTCGGCATCACCGAGCACCACAACGGCACGGACAACGTACGCGCGCTCATCAACCTGTCCCTGCTGACGGGCCATGTGGGGCGCTTCGGCTCGGGGTTGCAGCCGCTGCGCGGCCAGAACAACGTGCAGGGCGGCGGCGACATGGGCGCCATCCCGAACCGGCTGCCCGGCTTCCAGGACATCCTCGATCCCGACACGCGCCTGAAGTTCGAGTCGGCCTGGGACACCGTCATTCAGCCGCACTACGGGCTGAACCTGACGGAGATGTTCGAGGCCATGGAGGAGGGCACGCTCAAGGCCGTCTACTGCATCGGGGAGAACCCGGCGCAGTCGGAGGCCGACAGCGAGCAGGCGGTACGGCGGCTGCGGGCCCTGGACTTCCTCGTCGTCCAGGACATCTTCCTGACGAAGACCGCCGAGCTGGCCGATGTGGTGCTGCCCGCGACCGCCGGCTGGGCCGAGACGGACGGCACAACCACCAACAGTGAGCGGCGGGTTCAGCGCGTCCGGGCGGCCGTCACTCCGCCCGGCGAGGCCCGCGAGGACATCGACATCATCTGCGAGCTGGCCGCCCGGCTCGGCCACGAGTGGAAGTACACGGACTCCGAGGCTGTATGGAACGAGCTGCGGTCGGTGTCGCCGGACCACTACGGGATGACGTACGAGCGCCTGGAGGAGCATCAGGGCATCCAGTGGCCGTGCCCGGACACGGAACGGCTCGAACCGACGTACCTGCACGGCCGGTTGTGGGACGCGGATCCCGTTCGTCGCGGCCGTCTCGCGCCCTTCGGGCTCGTCCAGCACGATCCGCCGGTCGACCTGACGGACGAGGAGTACCCGATCCGTCTCACCACCGGGCGACGGCTCGACTCGTACAACACCGGTGTGCAGAGCGGCGGTTTCGCTTCACCGCTGCGGCGCGGGGAGTACGTCGAGCTGTGTCCGGAGGACGCGGAGCGCTACGGCGTCGTGGTGGGCGAGGAGGTCCAGGTGTCGTCCCGGCGCGGTGCTGTGGTGGCACCGGTCTGGGTCGATCCGGCGCTGCGGCCCGGACTCGCGTTCATGACCATGCATTTTCCCGACGAGGTGGACACCAACCAGCTGACGATCGAGGCGAACTGCCCGATCGCGGGGACGGCGGAGTTCAAGGCGTCGGCGATCCGGATCGAGAAGCTTCCGGTTGCGACTCAGGTGAGGTGATCTGGTGGATCTGCACTTCGGTGACAGCAAGCCCACGGACGAGGAACGAGCTGCGGTCGACGCGCTGCTCGGGCCTCCGGAGACGTCGTGGGAGGGCGCGGACCGGTCCGACGCCGACCTGAGGTGGGCACGTGGGGGCCGTGCGGCGCGGGATCGTCGTGACCTGCTGTTGCCGGGGCTGCACGCGATCAACGATCGCGTCGGGTGGATCAGTGAGGGTGCCCTTGACTACCTGTGCCGTCGGCTGACGGTGCCGCCGGCGGAGGCGTACGGGGTCGCCACGTTCTATGCCATGTTCTCGGTGAAGCCGCGGCCTGCGACGGTGCTGCACGTGTGCACCGATCTCGCTTGCGCGGGTGCGGGGGCGGCGGAGCTGTGCGCCGGGGTCGAGGCGCGGCTGGGGCTCGGGAGCGGGGTGTCGGTCGAGCGGAGCCCTTGCCTCGGGTTGTGCGAGCGGGCGCCGGCGGCGTTGGTGG
>NZ_JAAKZY010000014.1 GCF_011045015.1 Streptomyces scabichelini
CCCAGCCCCCCCCAGACCCCTCGATTCGACGAATGTCTATGTTGACGGTTATCGAATCAGCTGCCATGCTGGCGACGCAAGCCATCGACAGATGTCGAAACAAGAGGAGTCGCTGTGAACGCGCCCATCACCCCCGAACTGCCTGTCGTGGTCGTCGGGGCCGGCCCGATCGGTCTGGCCGCCGCCGCCCACCTCATCCAGCGCGGCGTCGAGCCGCTGGTCCTGGAGGCCGGTTCGTCCGCCGGAGCGGCGGTGCGCGAGTGGTCGCACGTGCGGCTCTTCTCCACCTGGGGCGAGGTCACCGACCCGGCCGCCGAGAAGCTGCTGGCCCCCACCGGCTGGGTGAAGCCCGACGGCACGACGTATCCCTCGGGCGGCGACTGGGCCGAGTTCTACCTCCAGCCGCTCGCCGAGGTACTGGGCGAGCGGGTCCGCTTCGGTGCCCGGGTCACCGGCGTCTCGCGTGCCGGGCGGGACCGGGTGGTCGACGCCGACCGTGAGAAGCGGCCGTTCACCGTGCACGTACGGAACGCCGACGGCACGGAGGAGCGGATCACCGCCGCCTCGGTGATCGACGCCTCCGGCACGTGGGGTAGCCCGAGCCCGGCAGGCGGCGACGGTCTGCCCGCGCTAGGCGAGAAGGCAGCCGCCGACCACATCACCTACCGGGTCCCGGATCTCAAGGACCCCGCCGTACGGGCCCGTTACGCAGGCAAGCGCACCGCGGTCATCGGTTCCGGCGCCTCCGCGTTCACCGCCCTCGCCTACCTCGCCGAGCTGGCGAAGAACGAGCCGGGCACGCACGCGGTGTGGATCCTGCGCCGCGGCATCAGCGGCTCCACCTTCGGCGGCGGCCAGGCCGACCAACTCCCGGCGCGGGGTGCGCTGGGCCTGCGCGCCAAGGCAGCCGTGGAGGACGGGTACGCGAGCGCGGCCACCGGCTTCCGCACGGCCGCCGTGGAGCGCGACGGTAGCCAGCTGGTCCTCGTCGGCGAGGACGGCCGCCGCCTCGACCCGATCGACGAGGCGATCGTTCTGACCGGCTTCCGCCCCGACACCGCGCTCCTGTCCGAGCTGCGCCTGAACCTCGACGAGCGACTGGAGGCCCCCGTCGCCCTCGCCCCGCTCATCGACCCGAACGTCCACTCCTGCGGCACCGTCTACCCGCACGGCGCCAAGGAGCTCTCCCACTCCGAGCAGGACGTCTACGTGGTCGGCATGAAGAGCTACGGCCGTGCCCCGACCTTCCTCGCCATGACTGGTTACGAGCAGGTCCGCTCCGTCGCCGCCGCCCTGACCGGAGACCAGGAGGCCGCCGAGCGCGTCGAGTTGACCCTGCCGGAGACCGGAGTCTGCGGCGGCGCGGGCTTGTTCGACGAGCCGGGGACCCCGGAGAACACAGAGCAGTCCGGAGGCGGCTGCTGCGCGACCCCGACCACCCTGCAGATCGGCATCGGCGCCCCGGCCTCCTCCGGCGGCTGCTGACCGCGCTGATCACACCTCGAGCTGCCGGGCGGCGGCGCGCACGGTCTGCTCCAGCAGCGTGGCGATCGTCATGGGGCCGACCCCGCCCGGCACCGGAGTGATCAGCGAGGCCCGCTCACGGGCGCCGTCGAAGTCGACGTCGCCGACGTTGCCCGGGTTGTAGCCGGCGTCGATCACCACGGCGCCCGGCTTGATGTCCTCCCCGCGGATCAGCCTGGGCCGCCCCACGGCGGCCACCACGATGTCCGCCTCCCGCACGATCGACGACAGCTCCGCGGTCCGAGAATGGCAGTACGTCACCGTGGCGTCGCGGCCGAGCAGTAGCATGCCGACCGGCTTGCCGAGGATCGCACTGCGGCCCACCACGACGGCACGCTGCCCGGCCGGGGCGACGTCGTACTCGTCGAGCAGCCGCATGATGCCGCCGGGCGTGCCGGACACGAAACCGGGCAGCCCGAAGCTCATCGCGGAGAAGGAGGCCAGAGTCACCCCGTCGACGTCCTTCTCCGGAGCGATCGCCTCGAACGCCGCGCGCTCGTCGATGTGCGCGCCCACGGGGTGCTGCAAGAGGATGCCGTGCACATCCGGATCGCGTGACAGCGCACCGAGCGTGTCCACCAGTTCCGCCGTCGTGGTGGCGGCGGGCAGCGCCACGTACCGCGACTCGATACCTGCCTTCCGGCAGCGGTTCCGCTTCATACGGACGTACGTGACGGAAGCCGGATCCTCACCGACCAGAACCGTCGCCAGACAGGGCGCCGTGCCCGTCCGCTCGGTGATGTCCGCCGCCTGCTTGGCGGTCTCCTCGACGATGCGCCGCGCGAGACCGGTGCCGTCCATGAGTCGAGCGGTCCTGGACATGAGTTCCTCCTGAGCGTCGCTGCAACAATCGCCCAGGCGCACGGCATCGACCCATGAGGTGGACCGCTCCCCGGTGGTGCTCCACCTCAGCGCCAGTCACGGTCCGCGACCAGCCTATCCGGGTGGGTCAGGATCGGACGAGAGGGCCCGGGTCCGACGAGACGTGACCCGGACCCTCGACAGGTCCCTGTCCCTGCCTACCCTTCGTCGTCCCATTCCTGGAGCAGTGTCTGGTCGACGATCTTGCCGTTCCGCAGCGCCACCATCGAGGTGGCGAGGACCTTGACGCCGTCGGGGTACTCGCACGACTCCGTGTACGCGAGGTGGTCGCCCTGGACGACGCACTGTTCCAGTTTGTGGGTCATGTCGCGGTTGTACACGTCGTTGAGCATCTCGCTGATCTGCTCGCGACCGTGCATGACCTTCGGGTGGCTGGGCTGGGTGTTGCGGTCGACGACGCGGAACTCCGCGTCGTCGGCGTACAGCGACAGGAGTGCCGTCGCGTTGGGGCCTTCAATGGCCTGGCGCAGGGTTTCGGTGTTGAAGCCGGGGGCTGCCGCTGTGCCCATGATGAACCTCCTTGTGGACCGCCTCCGAAGGCCGCGGCCCGACGAGGAGCGGGCCGCGAGCGGGCTCTCCCTTCGAGGCTCCTCCCGCTCGGGGGCCACAGCAAGCGCAGCCGTCGCGGTGCCCCTGGAGCCTGGGGCGCCCCGGGTGCCGTAAGCCTTCCGTCATCTCTTGATCGGTGCCATGCGGTCGTGGGTTGGCTTGAATGGGGGTTCGAGAGGTTTGACCTTGTAGAAGGCAGGGGTGGGGCGTGTGCGCAAGGTGCTGAGCAGACCGGTGGCCGTCGGCTTCGTGGTGGCGGCCGTCGTGGCGGTCGGCGCGGGGCTGTACTGGTTCCAGCCGTGGAAGGCGTGGCAGGACGAGACCGTACGGGAATCCCTGCCGACGGCCGCTGCCACGCCGACACCCGCGGCCGAACCCTCGAAGGCCGCCTCCGCGTCACCGGAACCGGCCGGACCGGAGACGCTGGCGCGCGGCGACCTGATCAGCCACGAGCACACGACATCCGGTACGGCGAAGGTGGTGCGGCTGGCCGACGGCTCCCACGTACTGCGGCTGGAGAACCTGGACACCAGCAACGGCCCGGATCTGCGTGTCTGGTTGACCGACGCACCGGTGAAGAAGGGGGAGGCAGGCTGGGCCGTCTTCGACGACGGCAAATACGTCAGCCTCGGCAAGCTCAAAGGGAACAAGGGAGACCAGAACTATGTCCTGCCCGCCGACGTCGACCCGGCCGCGTACACGAGTGTGAGTATCTGGTGCGACCGTTTCGACGTGTCGTTCGGCGCGGCGGAACTGGCCCGCGCGTAAACGGTCAGGATGCTGCGAACGGTCAGGATGTTGTTGACCTATGGCCGCGGTTTGCGGGGCCTGGACCTACATGAGTCCAAAGCTGTGATTTGTATCACATTGGGACTAGGGTGAAAGTGCCTGGAGGACTCCCGCCGGGAGCGAGCCGAGTGGCGGTACGCGACGGGGCCGACTCCGGGCGAGGGAAGTGATCCCTTTGTCCGTCGCCTGGGACGACATCGGCGGGCTCGTCGATGCCCACGAGCGTTTCCTGGCCGGTGTGCGGGTCGACTCGGACGTCCGGAGCCCGGTGCTCGACTCCTGGAAGCGGTGCAGGTCCGCGGGGGTCGAGCCGCACCGCCTCGTGGTTCCGTACGCCTCGGACCTGGCCTTGGACGAACGGTTCCTGCGGGCTGCCGACCCGGTGCTGAAGGACCTGGCCACGGCGCTCGCCCATGTGAGCATGACGGTCGCGCTCTGCGACCCGCAGGCCCGCATGGTCCAGCGCCTCGGCGGTGACCGGCGGCTGCGCGAACGCCTCGACGAGGTGAGTTTCGCTCCCGGGTTCGACGCCTCCGAGCACACCGCGGGCACCAACGGCGTCGGCACGGCGCTGGCGGAACGGAGCCCCTGCTACGTAGTCGGCCGTGAGCACTTCGCCGACTGCCTGCAGCCGTTCGCCTGCGCGGGCGCCCCCGTCCGGGACCCGCTCAGCGGACGCATCGAGGCCGTCCTCGACATCACCTGCCTGCGCGACAACGGCGACCCCGCCATGCTGCGGCTGGTCCGTGAAGCCGTCCGCGACATCGAGGCGCGGCTGCTGGAGCAGGCCACGGCACGCGAGCGTGCGCTGCTCGCCGCGTACCGGCGGGCCCGCCACACCATGGGCGGCGACGGCGGATGGCCGGGGCAGCCCGAGTACGCGCCTTCGAGGCACGGGGAGCACGGGGACACCCACAACGGCGGCGACCTCCGCCCGGTCGACCTGGCCCTGCTGCGGGAGAAGGCCGAGGCGCTCATCGCCTCGCCGCACCGCACCCTCGACGAAGTGGCCCTTTCCGGCGGTCGCATCGCCACTCTGCTGCGTCGCGAGGTCAGGGGAGCGGCGGGGGAGACGGGCGTCGTCGTCGAGGCCCGCCTCCTCGACGGACTGCGACTGCGCCATCCCGCGCTCACCGCGCCGGCCGCGCCCGCCCCGTCGGCCGACCTGGCGTCGCTGACCGTTCCGGCCCTGCCCGTCCTGCCACCGCTGCCTTCCCTGGTGCCGATGACGGCCGGAACGCCCCCTGTCGTCGTACGTACCGCCGTACCGCCGCCCCCACCGACGCCTCCCGCGGTACGGCCGGAACCGCGGGGACGGGACGGAAGCAACGGGGACAGCAGTGGCGCAGGCACCGACGGCTGGCCGCTGCTCGTCGGCGAACCCGGCGTCGGCCGGCTGGCCGTACTGGCCCGCAGGCGCCTGGAGTTGCTGCACGACGCCGGTGTACATATCGGCACCACCCTGGACGTCACCCGCACCGCGGAGGAACTGGCGGAGGTGACCGTCCCCCGGTTCGCCGACTTCACCGCCGTCGACCTGCCCGACTGCGTGCTGCGCGGCGAGGAGCCGGAGCCGCTCGGCGCGGACATCCAGCTGCGCCGGATCGCACTGGGCGCCGTGCACGAGGAGTCCCACCTGTACGGCGTCGGCGACGCTGTCCGCTACGTCCCCTCCACACCGCAGGCCCGCAGCCTGGAGAACAGGCAGTCCGTGCTCGAACCCGTACTGGCGGAGGCCGGCGGCTGGATCGCCCAGGATCCGGAACGGATCGAACGGGTACTCACGGCGGGCGTCCACTCCCTGATCACCGTGCCGCTGCGGGCCCGGGGCACGACCCTCGGCGTGGTGTGCTTCTACCGCTCCGAGCAGCCCGCCCCCTTCGAGGACGACGACCTGTCCCTGGCCCAGGAGCTGGTCGGCCGCGCCGCGATCTGCATCGACAACGCCCGCCGCTACACACGCGAGCACAACACCGCCCTCGCCCTGCAGCGCAGCCTGCTGCCCCGCGGCAGGTCCGAGCAGAACGCCGTCGAGGTCGCCTACCGCTATCTGCCCGCCCAGGCCGGGGTGGGCGGCGACTGGTTCGACGTCATCCCGCTGTCCGGCGCCCGGGTGGCGCTGGTGGTCGGCGATGTGGTCGGGCACGGCCTGCACGCTGCCGCCACCATGGGCCGGCTGCGCACCGCCGTGCACAACTTCTGCGCCCTGGACCTGCTGCCCGACGAACTCCTCACCCATCTCGACGACCTGGTCGGGCGGCTCGACCGGGGCGAGGGCTGGGCCGTGGAGAACGCCCAGCCGGATGCCGGAATCGTCGGCGCCACCTGTCTGTACGCCGTGTACGACCCCGTGTCCCGGCGCTGCACCCTCACCCGCGCCGGGCACCCGGTCCCCGCGGTCGTCGGACCCGACGGAGTGGTGGACTTCGTCGATCTGCCCTCCGGGCCGCCGCTCGGGCTCGGTGGGACGCCCTTCGAGACAGTGGAGCTGGAACTGCTTGAAGGCAGCCAACTCGTGCTGTACACCGACGGCCTGATCGAGGACCGGCACCGGGACATCGACGCCGGCCTTGACACCCTCCATGCCGTCCTGGCCTGTGCCGACCGGGCGCCGGAAGACACCTGCGAGGCGGTCCTCGACGCGCTGCTCCCGAGCCGGCAGAGCGACGACGTGGCCCTGCTCGTCGCCCGCACGCGAGCGATGGGGCCGGAGCAGGTCGCCCAGTGGGAGCTGCCCAGCGACCCGGCAGTCGTCTCCCGCTCCCGCGCGGCGGTCACCGAGCAACTCGCCGCCTGGGGCCTCGACGAACTGGCCTTCACCACCGAACTCATCGCCAGCGAACTGGTCACCAACGCCATCCGGCACGCGACCGGCCCCGTTCTACTACGGCTGCTCCGCGACCGGGCGCTGATCTGCGAGGTCTCCGACGGCAGCAGCACCTCGCCTCGGCTGCGCCGTGCCAGGAACGAGGACGAGGGCGGGCGCGGGCTCTTCCTCGTCGCCCAGCTCACCGAGCGGTGGGGAACCCGTTACACCACGAACGGCAAGATCATCTGGACCGAACAGCCACTTCCGTGACCGGAACGGGGGACAGCCCTACTCCGAAGGCTCGGGTTGGCCGGATGGGCCAAGGAGTTGACGCTCCGTAACGTCTGATCCATGGGATCGAAGACACGCGAGCGGTTCGGTCGGTCGGCACGGATCAGGATGACGTTGGCCGTGGCGGGGGTCGGCGTGATCGGGGTGGCCACCCTGCTGGGGTCCGGCTCCGGGGCCCGGGGCGCCGATGCCGATCCGGTGTCGCGCGGCCAGTTCCAGCGGGACGCCGACGCGGTCCGGGACACCGGCGCCACCGGTCTGGCGGCCCGGGCGCGAGACACGTCCGGCCGGGACACGACGGTCAGGTCGGGCGTCGCCGATCTGAAGCAGGGCGGGTCCGTGCCGTTCGACGCCTACTACCGGGTCGGCAGCGACACCAAGACCTTCGTGGCCGTGGTCGCGCTCCAACTGGTCGCCGAGGGCACCCTGAGCCTGGACGACACCGTCGAGCAGTGGCTGCCCGGAGTGGTGGCCGGGAAGGGCAACGACGGAAGCCGCATCACGCTCCGTAACCTGCTGCAGCACACCAGTGGGCTGGCCGACTACACGGACATCCTCTTCGAGGACCCGGCCGAGCTGACACCCGAGCGCTTTCGCGAGCAGCGCTTCACGGTACGCACGCCCGAACAACAAGTCGCGCTGGCCATGACGCGGGCCCCCGGTTGGCTGCCTGACGCCGGCGACCCGGGGGCCGAGACACGCTGGGCCTACTCCAACACCAACTACGTCCTGGCCGGGATGATCATCGCCGAGGCCACCGGTCATCGCTGGGAGCAGGAAGTCCACGAGCGCGTCATCGAGCCGCTGGACCTGCGCCACACCATGACCTTCGGCACCTCGCCCTACATGCCCCGGCCGACCGCCTCCGGCTACGTCCAGTTCCCCGGCCGCGACGACCTCACCGACACCACGCTCTCCGTGGCCGGTGGCGCGGACGGCAGCATCGTCAGCACCACCGCCGACATGAACACCTTCCTGCGTGCCCTGATGGGCGGACGGCTGCTGCCCTCGGAGCAGCTGGCGCAGATGCGCACCACGGTGCCGGACTCCGGTGAGGGCGGCATCGACGGAGCCCGCTACGGGCTCGGCATCGTGTGGCGTCCGGTCGAGGGTTGCCCCAAGGGGGTCTGGTACCACGGCGGCACGTCCATGGGCACCGTCTCGGAGGGCGCCGTCACCCCGGACGGAAAGACCTCGGCCGCCGCGGCCGTCTTCACGACCCGCTTCGGCGACGAGGAACGCTTCCTCCGGCAGAGCGAGGCCACCATCGACCTGATCGACCATGCGGTCTGCGGCCGTTAGCGCGGCCGTGTCCGCCGTGTCTGCCGTGCCCCCCGTGTCACGGGTGCGGGTGCGCCGGTGAGTGCGTGGCCTCCTCGATCTCGTGAGCGGCCTTGCGCAGCAGTCGTCGGGCCAGGTCGTTGAGTGCCCTGGCCGCGGCGAGTTCCTCACCGACCTGGGCCTGGTCCGGATCGTCGGGATTGCGCCGGGCGTGTCCGTGGGTCGTCAGCCGCGTGGTGTCGGGCAACTGCAGGGTGGCGGTCGCCTCGCTCTCGGTGTCGGACCGGTCGATGTCCAGGTCGATATGCCAGTTGAGGTGTGCCTGGTGTGCCTGGTGTGCCTGCATGGCGCTCACCCCTTCGCACACGCCGATGTTCCGTGCAGCCGTGACGAGTGCCCGAATCCCGGGGCCGTATGCGTCGGACGAACCCCGTTGCCGAGGAAACCCCTGCCGCCACATTGGTCACGCGAGGGCGAAGTAGCGCAGCCATACGTAGGCGAGGGCGAAAGCCACGGCCGACGCTCACGACACGGCGACGAGCAGCCGGTCCAGCAGATGCGAGGCGGTGATCACGCCGAGCAGCCGCGTACCGGCCTTGTCCTTTTCGACGACCGCCACCAGCGGGCTGCGCACCTGCGCCATCTGCGCCGCGACTTCGAGGGCGGTGTCGTCCGGCGCGGCGACCGGCGGCGCGGGCACGGACTTGGACAGGCAGTCGCGTACGGTGCGCCCCTTGAGGGCCTGGCACAGCCGGTCGGCGTGGCGCTCGTCGACCACCGCGGCCAGCGTCGGATCCTCGATGACGTACTCCGGCACCAGGATCTTGATCATCTGGGAGGCAGGCAGGATCGCCCTCGGGGCGCCCTGCTCGTCGACCACCAGGAGGGCGGGCAGCCGATGCCGGGCCATCAACCGTGCCGCCTCCAGGGCGTCGGTGTCGACATCGACCGTCTCGTACTCCACTGCCAGGTCACGTGCCCGCACGATCGGCTCCTGTCTCGTTCGTTGTCCCGCCGTCCCGCCGTCCCGACGCCGGACAGCGGAAAAGCCCCGCACTTCTGATTGTCGCTCTTCCACGGCGAGGCACGGCGGCCGGCGTTCGGCGACCGGCCCGGGGGAGCCTTGATGCGCGGGGGAGCGAGGATCGCAATCCCGCACCTCCCCGCTCCCACATCCCACATACCGCATCCCGCTGCGCGCAATAGTCCACACAGCCGCCGTCATCGTCCACAACCGTCGCTCTAGCATCGTCCACAGCCAGCCGCGCGGCTCAGGTTCAGGTACGTGTACATCACGCTCTCCAAACCCCCACGGATGGAGAAACCCATGCGCAGGACGAGCGCAAGGTTCACATTGATGAGCGTCGCTGCCGGTACGGCCGCCGTGCTGGCCGTGACAGCGGCGACCACCGCCAACGGAGCCCCGGCCGAGCCGGCCGGGGACCAGGCGGCCGCGGCCGCGGGCCCCATCGGCTTCGGCGCAGGTACGACGGGAGGTGCGGGCGGCAGCACGGTCACCGTGTCGAACGCCTCCGCCTTCACCTCGGCCGTGCAGAGCAGCAGCCCCACGATCGTCAAGGTCAACGGCACCATCTCGCTGAGCGGCATGACGAAGGTCGCCTCCAACAAGACCATCGTCGGCGTCGGCACCTCCGGCAAGATCACCGGCGGCGGCCTGAACGTCAGCAAGGTCAACAACGTGATCATCCAGAACCTGGCCCTCTCGGGTTCCGGCGACGACGCGATCAACGTCGAGTACGCCGAGAAGGTCTGGATCGACCACAACGACATCTCCGGCGCCAAGGACGGCGGAGTCGACATCAAGCGGGCCTCGAACAACATCACCGTCTCGTGGAACCGCAGCCACGACCAGGACAAGAACATGCTGCTGGGGCACTCCGACGACAACGGCAGCGAGGACAGCGGCAAGCTGAAGGTGACGTACGACCACAACTGGTTCGACGGCACCAACCAGCGCAACCCGCGGGTCCGCTTCGGCAACCCGGTCCACGTGCTGAACAACTACTTCAGCAACGTCGGGTCCTACGGCGTGGCGTCCACCGAGGGCGCGGGCGTGCTCGTCGAGGGCAACTACTTCGAGAACACCGAGGACCCGTTCCACCTCGGCGAGGGCGACTCCGGGCCCGGCACGCTCGTGGCCAAGAACAACCACTTCGCGGGCTCCGGGTCGGGCCAGGCCGGCGGCAGCGTGGCGAGCATCCCGTACAGCTACACCGCGGACCCCGCCTCCGGCGTGAAGGCCGCGGTCATGGCGGGCGCCGGCGTCGGCAAGATCTGACGCACCATCTGATCCGGTACACACCGGATCGTCACCGCGCGGCGCCGCCTCGCCGCAGCGGACACCGGGGCAGGACCTGCGGACGAGCCGTGCCGCAGGTCTTGCCCCGGTAAGCGCTTTCCCCTACGTTCCTCCACCCGACGGGACATCCCCGGACAGCAGCCCGGGAGCACCCCTGACGAGTGAGGCACACATGGCGGAACAGGGACCCGCCGGAGCCGCTGGGCGGCGGGAGGTACCGGATCGGCTCACGATCGGCCTTGTCACGGCGAACATCCATCTCGGTGTCGGGGCCACGTTGTGGTCCGGAGCGCTGAGGGCCGCGGAGCGTGGCGACGTGAACCTCGTCTGCTTCCCGGGAGGGCAACTGCGCCCGGGCGGCGAGGCATCGCGCAGCGCACTGTACGAACTGGTCGGCCGGACAAGGCTGGACGGCGTCGTCTGCTGGACTTCCACCCTCGGCCTGCCGGCGTCCGGCGACCACGCCGAGCGGCTGCTGCGGTCGCTGAGGCACCTGCCGGTCGTCAGTCTCAACCACGCCCTGGAAGGCGTGGACGAGCACGAGACCCTGACACTGGACTCGTACGCGGGTATGCGGGAGCTCGTCGGCCATCTGGTCGCCCGGCACGGCGTGCGTCGGCCCGCGTGCATCCGCGGGCCGCTCACGAACCCGGTCTCCTTCGGGCGGTACCGCGCCTACACCCAGGCCCTGGCCCAATACCGGCTGCCCTCGGAACGCTCCCTCGTCTGCGCCGCGGGCGACTTCACGGCGGGCGCCGGCGCCTCGGCGATGCGGGTGCTGCTGGACGCGCGCGGGCTGCGGCCCGGCATCGACTTCGACGCCGTGGTCGCGTGCAGCGACGTACTGGCGGCGGACGCGCTGCGGCTGCTCGCCGAGCGGGGCATCCGGGTACCCGAGGACGTCGCCGTGGTCGGCTTCAACGATTCCCCCGAAGCCCGGCTGTCCGAGCCGCCGTTGACCTCGGTCTCGCTGCCCTTCGCGGAGCTGGGCGGGCTGGCCGTGGACACCCTGGTGGCCCGGCTGCGGGGCGGGCCCGCACCGGACCGTACGGCGGTCGCGGGCGCCGTGGTCGTCCGCCGCTCCTGCGGATGCCCCTCGCCGCTGGTGGCGCAGGCGTCGGTGCGCGGCCGGTCGTCGTCGGTGCACGGCCGGTCATCCTCGTACGGCGACGAGCCCGCACCGTCGGCCGTGCCAGAGACGACCGCGGCCGTGGCCGGGGAGGACGGCCCGTGGGAGGAGGTCTTCGCGGCTCTTCCGTACGCCGGGCGGGAGTTGGCGGAGGCGTTCCGGGCGGATGTGGCTCTCGCAGCCGGTCCCGCAGCCGGTCCCGCAGCCGGTCCTGCAGTCGGCGCCGAGCCCGCGGTGGCGCGGCGCACCGCGAAACCGGTCGATGGCGCACCCGGCGCCCAAGGTTTCCTGCCCACGCTGGAGCGCCTGTTGGGGCAGCAGGTCCGCAGGCCGGACACGGTGGCGGCGTGGGAACGGGCCCTGCTGGAGATCCGTGACGAGGCGGTGCGGGGCTTGCCCGAGGCGGCGCGGGTCCGCGGCGAGCGGCTCCTGGCACAGGCACGGCTGCTGGCGGCCGACGCGTCCCGGCGGCTGCTGGAGTACGAGCGGTGGGTGGATGCCCGGGAGGCGTCCCGCCTGCGGGAGTTCGGCACGGCGCTGGCCACGGTCGTCGATCTCGACGGGCTCGGCGAGGTGCTGGAGCGGCACACGGCGGCGGGTGGGCTGCCGGGTTGCCGCGTGGTGCTCTACGAGGGCGCCTGGGAACGCGTCTCCGGGGCCGGCCGCGGTCTGGCGCGGGTCCTGCCGGTCCCGTCCGAGCGCTCCCCGGGCGACCATGGCGGCACTCGCCCCGAGCCGGGTCCGTACGGCCCGTACCCGGCACAGCTGCTGCTTCCCGACGAACTGCTGCCCAGGGTGGACCGGTTCACCTTCGTACTCGAACCCCTGCACGTCGGGGACGAGCAGCTGGGTTTCGCCGTCTTCGAATCCGGTACGGGGCACGAGGCGGACCGGCGAGGGAGCCTCTACCGGGCGCTGGGTGACCAGATCAGCGCCGCGTTGAAAGGGATCAGGCTGTTCGCGGAGGTGCGCCGCGCCCGCGATGCCGCGGAACAGGCGAGCACGTTCAAGACACGGCTGCTGACCCAGGTCACCCAGGAGCTGCGCGGACCGCTGGAGGAGATCCGGCGGCATGCGGCCGACGACACGGGTGGGGCCGAGGCGCTGGAGCGGGTCCATCGCGATGCCGACCGGCTGCTGCGGCTGGTCGACGATCTGACGGAGTGGTCCCGCACCGGGACGGACGAACTCGGCCTGGGCCGACGGCTGATCGACCCGCGTCCCGTACTGGTGGAGGCGTTCGGCGCCGTCGCCGCCACGGCACCGGGCGGGGCCGACTGGTCACTCGTACTGCCCCGTCGGCTGCCCGCGGTGCTCGCCGACCGCGAACGGCTGTCGAAAGCTGTCTGTCATGTACTGGACGCCGCGGCACGTGCCGACACACAGGGGGGCGTGGTGCTGACGGCGCGCACCGCTCCGACGTCCGTCCGGGTCACCGTGACCGCGGTGGCCGATCCGTCCGCCGACCCGCCGGCGGGCGAGGCCGAAGGGGCGGGCCTCGGGTCGGCCACAGCACGGCGCCTGGTGATGCTGCACGGTGGTTCGTACGCGGTCGGCGACAGCCCGCCGCACATCCGGCTGACCGTGGACCTGCCGCTCCCCGCGTCGCCGGGGCCCAGGACACCCTGGGCCGGAGCCGGACGCACCCTGCTGGCCGTCGGTACGGGCCGGCCCGCCGAGGATGTCACCGCCCTCGCCAGGCAGCACAGGCTACGGCTGCGCCCGCTCGACGCGTCCGCAGACGGCGCACCCGCCCCGCTCACCGGTGAGCGCACGGTGGCGGCGGTGGTCTGGGATGCCGAGGCCGCCGGGCCCGAGGAGTGGCGGGCGGCACAGCGTCTGCACGACGATCCGGCGCTGAGCGGCACACCGTTCGTGCTGTTCGGGGTGACGGGCGACGACCTCGCGCAGGCGCTACGGGGACAGCGGCCCGCGAACGGCCCACGGCCGGTGATCGTGGTCGACGGTTCGACGCTGTCGCGGGAACGTCTGAGACGTTCGGCGGCCACCGCGTTACGCGGCCACCCGGTCCGTGCCGCCGCCGACGGCACCACGGCACTCGCTCTGATCGCCGACGAGGAACCGCACCTGGTGATCACACAGAGGACGCTCGCCGACATGGACGGGTTCGACTTCGTCGACCGGATACGGGTCGCGGAAGGGCGCCTCTCCGAGGGGCGGCTTGCCGAAGGAGGCTTCGAAGGGGAGGGGCCGGCCGGAGGACGGCTCGTCGGAGGGCGTACCCCCTGCCCCGTACTCCTGCTCAGCGCCGAAGGATTCACCCACACCGACGCACACCGCGCCAAGTCCCATCCCGGTCTCCTCCTCCTCGACCGCGGCATCCTCAGCCCGGATGAAACCGCCCGTCTCGTCGCCGCGATGACGCGCGACCGGACGACGGCCGCCGGACGGAACCGGGCTCTGGTCCACCAGGCCCTGGTCTGTCTTCAGACGCACTACCGTCACCGGATCTCGCGCTGGCAGATCGCTCGGGCGGTCGGAGTCAGCGCCGACCACCTGGGCCGGCTCTTCCACCAGCAGTACGGCCTCACGGTGTGGGAGTACCTCACGCGCCTTCGCATCCAGCGGGCGTGCGAGCAGCTGCGCGGCAGCGAGGACAGCATCCAGAGCGTGGCCCGGGCGGTGGGTTTCACCGACCGGGCGTACTTCAGCCGCGTGTTCCGCAGGGTGACCGGCGTCGCGCCGCACGCCTACCGCACGGCCGCGTCGACGGCCGGCCCTCGGCCGCAGGAGGCGGACGGGATTCTGATTGAGAAGGCAGGGTCATGAATGCGTGCGGGTTCTCGTGTTGGACGGGCGATCTTCTCAGGCCCGATGCTGGAAGCTCGTCACCTCACTGAGCCCCACGGGCACCACGGCGCGACTGAAAGAGATCATCATGGAACAGCGGGTATTCGGCAGGACGAACCAGAGGGTCTCCGTCGTCGGCCTCGGCACCTGGCAGCTGGGCGCCGACTGGGGCGAGGTCAAGGAGGAGGACGCGCTCGCCGTCCTTGACGCCGCGGTCGAGAGCGGCGTGACCTTCTTCGACACCGCCGATGTGTACGGCGACGGGCGCAGCGAGCAGCTCATCGGCCGTTATCTGCGCGAACGCCCGGACGCCGACCTCCTCGTCGCGACGAAGATGGGCCGCCGCGTGGCGCTGGACCCGGCGCTCTACACCCTCGACAACTTCCGTGCCTGGACCGACCGTTCGCGGACGAACCTGGGCGTGGACACCCTCGATCTCGTACAGCTGCACTGCCCGCCCACCCCCGTCTACTCCTCGGACGCGGTCTTCGACGCCCTGGACACCCTCGTCGAGGAGCAGCGCATCGCCGCGTACGGGGTGAGCGTGGAGACCTGTGAGGAGGCGCTGACCGCGATCGCCAGGCCCGGCACGGCCAGTGTGCAGATTATTTTCAACGCGTTCCGGCTCAAGCCGCTGGAGGCGGTGCTCCCGGCTGCCGCCGAGGCGGGCGTGGGCATCATCGCGCGCGTTCCGCTGGCCTCCGGGCTGCTGTCCGGCAAGTACACGAAGGAGACCGTCTTCCCGGCCGACGACCACCGGACGTTCAACCGGCACGGCGAGTCCTTCGACCAGGGCGAGACGTTCTCCGGCGTCGACTACGAGTCGGGGCTCGAAGCGGCCGCGGAGTTCTCGGCGCTCGCACCTGAGGGGGCCACCCCGGCCCAGACCGCGCTGCGCTGGATCATCCAGCAGCCCGGCGTGACCTCGGTCATCCCGGGCGCCCGTTCGCCCGAGCAGGCTCGGGCGAACGCGGACGCCGCCGCCCTGGCGCCCCTGCCGGACGCGACACTCGACGCCGTACGGGAGCTCTATGACCGCAGCATCCGGGCGCAGGTCCACCACCGCTGGTAGCCGCGGGCGACCAGGGACCGACGGCGGCCGTCAGGCCGAGCAAAGGATGTCCAGCGCCGCCAGGCACGCGGGGGAGTGAGGGGTCTCGGGCCACGCCGCCGCCAGGTCCACCAACGGCGGGTCGGCCAGCGGGCGGAAGACGAGCCCCGCACGGGTGATTGCCTGCTGGGACGCGGGGACCAGCGCGAGGCCGGTGCCGGCGGCCACCAGGGCGGTGATCGTCTGCATCATGACCGCTTCCTGCACCACCCGAGGGTGACTGCCTCCCCGGCCGCGGCAGTACCCCGTGATCAGGTCGTGCAGCCACGCCCCCTTCTCGCGGGGGAACAGGACGAAGGGCTCACCCCGCAGATCCGCCGGGGTGAGCCGCTCGCGCCCGGCGAGTGGGTGCCCCTCGGGCAGCGCGGCCACCAGCGGCTCCCGGACCACCAGCCGGATCCGCAGCCCCTGTACGGGAGGCGACGGCGGGCGCAGCAGGCCGAGGTCCAGCTCGCCGCGTCCGAGAGCGGCCACCTGCTCCGCGCTGGTCATCTCCCGCAGGACGAGCCGGAGATCCGGATACCGCGCGCGCAGCACGGGCAGTGCGCGCGGCAGCAGTTCGTCCGTGGCGGAACCGACGAAACCGAGGGTGAGCTGCCCGAGCTCACCGGCAGCCGTACGCCGTGCCGTTCGCGCCGCGCGGTCGGCGCGGGTCAGCGTCTCCCGGGCCTCCCGCAGGAACGCGGCCCCCGCCGGGCTCAACGCCACCCGGCGCCGGTTGCGGATCAGCAGTTCCACGCCGAGCCCCGCCTCCAGACGCTGTATCTGCTGGGAGAGAGCGGGCTGGGCGATCCCCAGGCGTTCCGCGGCGCGACTGAAGTGCAGCTCCTCGGCGACGGCCACGAAGTATCTGAGCTGGCGCAACTCCATGGACTCAACTTATAGGCAACAGCGATTACTTGATATGCGGTGATTGATTGATTGTCTCAGTGGCCCTTCCTAGCGTCGCCCCCATGCGCAGACGACACTTCCTGGGAATGACGGGCGCCGCGGGCGTGGCGACGGTCGTGGGGACCGCGGGCCCCGCCGTCGCGAGGACGGACGCCGACGGCGTCGTACGAACCGATCTGTGGGCGAAGGGCGAACAGGGGCGGCGGATCCACGTCCGTGAGGTCCTGGCCGCGGACCGTGCCGGCGACCGGGACCGGGATGCGACGCCGTTGCTCGTGGTGCACGGTGCGCGGCCCGATGGCGTGGCGGCGTTCGACCTGCCCGTTCCGGGCGGCTCCCTGGCCGCCGACCTGGCTCGGGCGGGACACGCCGTCTACGTCATGGACCTGCGCGGCTTCGGCCTCTCCGGCTACCCGCCCGAGATGAGCCAGGACCCCGAGGCCAACCCGCCGTTGGTGCGGTCGGACGCGGCGGTGTCCGACATCGACACCGCCGTCGCCCTGGTCCGCCGCCGCCGGGGCCGTCGGCCGGCCGCGTTCGGCTGGGCCACCGGCGGCCACTGGGTCGGCATGTACGCCGCGCTGCACCCGGACCGGATCTCCGACGCGATCCTCCTCAACACCCTGTACTCCGGGACGAGTCCATGGCCGCTGCAGAGTGAACTGGAGGACCCGGACCGCCCCGGGCACCCTCGCCCGCAACCCGCCTGGCGGGCGGTCACGGCCGATGCGCTGACGTCTCGCTGGGACGCGGGACTGGAAGGGGAGAACGCCGACGCCCGACGCGATCCGGCGGTACGGGACGCCTACCGCACCGCCGCGTTGCGTGTGGACCCCACCAGCGCCGACCGCACCCCGCCCAGCTTCCGCAACCCCACCGGCCCCCTCGTCGACGCCTTCTACCTGGCCCAGGGACGGCAGTTGTACGACGCGAGCCTCATCCGTGCCCGTACGCTCGTCCTCCGCGGCGAGAACGACTTCTGGTCACGCCCCGAAGACAGCGAGCGGCTCGCCGAGCACCTCACGAGCGCAGGGTCCGTACGCGTACGGACCCTGCCCGGTGCCTCGCACTTCCTGCATCTGGAGCGCAGCCGGTACGGCCGGGGTCAACTGCTCGACGAGATACGGTCGTTCCTCGCCCCCTGACCGCGGGAGTCGTCGTTCCGCTACGGCTTGCGGCCCACGCCGCCATAGGCGTCGACCGTCGACACGCCGGAGTCCGGACGCCACTCGGTGACCGGGACGACGCCGGGCTCGGCCAGTTCGAGGCCGTCGAAGAACCCGGCGACCTCCTCGACGCTGCGTACGTAGTACGGAACGGCCCCGCTCTCGTTGTACGCGTCCGAAGCGGCGATCATGCCCTCGCTGGTGGCGGTGCTGTCGCTGATCACCAGGTAGCTGCCGGACGGCAGACCGGCCATGAGGCGCCCGACCAGCTCCCGGGCCTGCTCGTAATCGGCCACGTGGCCAAGGGTGTTGAGGATCATCAGGGCGACGGGCTGCGAGAGGTCCAGCGTGCTCGCCGCCGCCTTGAGGATCTCCTCGGGCTCGTAGAAGTCGGCGTCGATGTACGCCGTCTCGCCCTCGGGCGTACTGGTGAGCAGCGCGCGGGCGTGGGCCAGCACCATGGGGTCGTTGTCGACGTACACGATCCGCGCGTCCGGGGCCACGCGCTGGGCCACCTCGTGGGTGTTGTCGGCGGTCGGCAGGCCGGTGCCGATGTCGAGGAACTGCCGGATGCCCTGCTCGCCGGCCAGGTGGCGGACGGCACGCCCGAGGAACAGGCGGCTCGTGCGCGCCACGTCCACGAGGCCCGGGAAGATCTCCTTGATCTGGTCCCCGATCTCGCGGTCCACCTCGTAGTTGTCCTTGCCGCCCACGAAGTAGTTCCAGAAACGTGCGGAGTGCGGCTTGCTCGTGTCGATCCGGGCACGAATCTCGGCAGCAGCGGCGAGCTGGGGATCTTGATCGGACACGAGAGTTCCTCCTGCACATTGTTGTTCGGTCAACGAACACCAACTTAGTCGAACGTCCGGCTCCCGACTGACGCCCTGGCAGGCGAACTCAGCCGCACCCTATGGGTTTTGGCCATGTGAGCCGCCGTCAGGCCAATGCGGTGCGGGCGAGGGCGGTGCGGGCGAGGGCGGTGCGGGGGAAGGCCCGGCTCAAATCCAGCCCTGCTGCCAGGCTTGATGGGCGGCGGCGTGGCGGGTGGGGGCGCCCAGCTTGGACATGGCCGCGGAGAGGTAGTTGCGGACCGTGCCCGGTGCCAGATGGACCTCGGCGGCGATCTCGACGACCGACGCACCGGTACGGGCGGCGCGCAGGACTTCCAGTTCGCGGTCGGTGAGGGGGCAGTCGTCCTCGGTCAGCGCGGAGGCGGCGATGTCGGGGTCGACATAGCGACGGCCGGCGGCGATATCGCGGATGATCTCCGCCAGCCGCGCCGCCGGAGTCGTCTTGGGGACGAAGCCGCGTACACCGGCCGCCAGGGCCCGGCGCAGCACCGCGGGCCGGGCATGCCGGGTGACCAGGACGGTCTGCGTGGGCAGTTCGGCGGCCCGGATCTCCTCGGCGGCGCGCAGCCCGTCGGTGGGCGGCATCTCCAGGTCGAGCACGGCGATGTCGGGGCGGTGCTCGTGGGCCAGCCGTACCGCGTCGGTGGACGTGGCCGCCTCGGCGACCACGGTCAGGTCGTCCTCCAGCGCGAGCAGGGCGGCGAGGGCGCTTCTGAGGAGGTCCTCGTCGTCGGCGATCAGCAGCCGGATCATCGCGCCGCCCCCTTCGCGGAGTCGGCCGGGTTCGCTGGGCTCGCCGGATCCGCCGGGTTCGCCGGCAGGGACGCCGCGACCACGAAGCGGTCGCCGTCGTGCTCCCAGGTCAACGCGCCCCCGGCCGCCCCGAGTCGCTCGGCGAGGGTGCGCAGCCCCGTGCCCTCCGGGGAGCCGGGACGGTCGTCGGCACCGTCGTTGCTCACCCGCAGGCGGGCGAAGCCGCCCGCGATCCGGTAGTCGACCTCGGCGTGCCGCGCCCGGCTGTGCCGGAGGACGTTCGTCGTGGCCTCCCGCATCACCAGACCCAGCAGATGGCGGGCGGAGTCCTTGAGGCCGGTCGCGACGGCCGCGGGGTCGATCGCCATCCTGGCGTCGATGTCGGCCGCGGCCAGCACCCGGGTCGCGTTGGCGATCTCGTCGTCGAGCGTCGTACGGCGATAGCCCTGCACCACGGCGCGCGTGTCGCTGAGGGCATCGGCCGCCAGCCGCCGCACCTCCTTCATCTCCGCACCGGCGCGCGCCGCGTCGACCTCCACCAGCCGGGCGGCCAACTCGCTCTTCAGCGCGATCACTTGCAGATGATGGCCCTGGATGTCGTGCAGATCGGCGGCGAACCTCAGCCGCTCGTCCTTGACCGCCAGCTCCGCCTCAAGGCGTCGCGCCTCGTCCAGCCGCCGCGCCGTGTCCCAGGCCCACAGCGGACCGAGCGTCACCCACGCGGTGAAGGCGACGAGCCCGGCCGGGAACAGCGCGGCGTACGGCAGCTCCCCGTCCCCCTCGACCAGGCTGACGACACCCCCCGGCAGGAGCGCGAGAACCACGGCGCCCGCGATCAGCAGTCGCCTGCGGCGTGGCGGGAGGTACGTCGCGACGATCGCCACCACCATGGCGGGCGCGATCGCCCACAGGCCGTAATCGCGCAGGGCCAGCGGGAACACCGCGAGCACAACTCCGGCCACGACTGCGGCAGTCAGCCAGCCCGCGGGCGGCCCGCCGGGGCGCTCATCGGTCACCGGAAGCAGCGCCAGCCGCCGGCTCAGCAGCACCACGCTCGCCACCACCTCGACCACCAGGGCGGCGGCGGCCGGGCCCCGGGCCCAGAGGGCGATGTCACCGTCGAGGACCCAGTCGCCGACCGCGACGACCAGCACGCACGCGATCATGCCCGGCACGGTCCACCACGTGTAGCGGCGGAAACTCGTCAGCCCTGTCCCCGGCCCTGTCCCGCGCTCGATCGCCCCGTCCCCCATCCGGCCATTGTGGCCCAGGTCGCATGACAAATGTCATGCGAGGACGTGACAACGCCATGTGCCCCCATGCGGGTTCGGCACTACTGGCGGGCCTTGCCCCGGCGCAGTCTTGAGGCATCGACAGATACCCCACCCCGGTACCGAGGGAGAGCCCGTCATGCAGGCACAACACACTCAGGCCGCACGACACGGCAAACGGCATTTCGCCCGCCACTACCTGGAGATGCTGGCCGCGATGGTCGTCGGGATGCTGGTCCTCGGCGCCGTGACGAAGGGCGTCCTGGCGCTCGCGGGGGTGGAGTTCTCCGCGAGTCGGTACCCCGAACTCGCCTCCCTGGAGATGGCGTTCGACATGTCGGTCGGGATGGCCGTCTGGATGCGCCACCGCGGTCACGGCTGGGCGAGCACGCTCGAGATGTGCGGTGCGATGTTCGCGCCCCTGCTCGTGCTGTTCCCCCTGCTCTGGCTGGACGTCGTCACGCCGGACTCGATGAGCACCCTTGAGCACCTCGCGATGCTCCCGCTGATGTTCCTGGTCATGCTCCGCCGTCGCCACGAGTACGGCTGCTGACCCGTTCCCTCTCACCGCTTCCCCCCCACCCCTTCCCGTACGACCTCATGACCCGGAGGTTCCTCATGTCCGCCCCGACACCTCACGCGACGCCGGAGAGGCGGCACCCGGCCGCGGCACTCATGCGGCGCTGGCCGACGGCGCTGGCCGTCGCTCTCTCGCTCCCCGGCATGATCGGAGGCGGTTCGGCGGACGTGGCCGACACCGTCGGCGGATTCGGGGAAGCCCTGCCCCTGCTGCCCCTGCTGTATGTGATCGTCAATCAGATAGGGCAGCCCCGGTGGACCTGGCCCCTGCTCGGAGCGGGGCTGGCCGCCATGGTCGCCCTCCGTGCGCTGGACGTCGTGGCCCCGTCCACCGTCTTCGTCGCGCTCGCACTGGTCTTCCTGGTCTGGGGCGCCGTCCGCGGAACCCCGCACGGTCAGGCCACCTTCGGCGTCCAGGCCGTGGGCGCGCTCGTCTTCTGCGGCCTCGCGCTGGCCGGTCTTGCGGTGGATCCGGACCTGGGCCGCTACCTGGTGGCGGCCGGCTGGTTCTTCCACGGCGTCTGGGACTTCGTGCACATATGGCTCGACAAGGTCGTCGCCCGTACGTTCGCCGAGTGGTGCGGTGTCATAGACGTGCTCGTCGCCGTCGAGCTGCTCTTCCTGGTGTAGTCGCGCCACCGGATCACATCAGCGCGGCGGAGAACTCGTCGTAGCCGACCGCCAGTTGCCGCAGCGCACTGGCGGCCGCCGACGTGTCGCCCGCGACGAGGCTGTACTGCACACCGCCGAGCAGCCGCGCCTGGTGGTCGGCGACTTCGGAGCCGCGGGTCTCGCCGATCTCGGCCAGCCAGAGCGAGGCGTCCGCGAGGCGCCGGGTGCCGACCCGGACGGCGAATTCGGTGAGATGGCCGAGGGTGCGGTCATCGAGGCCGGCCTGTACGTCGGCGGCGAGACGTTCCACCGCGGCGGCACCGCCGTCTTTCGAGGGCCTGCGTCCTGCCTGTCGGCCTGTGAGCCAACCCAGCGCGGCGGGCAGGGACCGGCGAAGAGCCGCGGCCAACTCGACCCGCTCGACACGCCGGAAGCCGCTGCGCATGGTGAACGGGCCCGCGCAGTCCGGCAGTTGCTCACGCCAGGCCGCGACGAAGGCGTCGATGGGCAAGGTGGTGAAGGGGAAGCCGCCGGGATCGTGGAAGAGAACCGTACGGTCGTCGACGCCGAGCACTGCTACCCAGTGGTCGCCGCCGTTGGGTGTGCCGGTCGACCCCGGCTGGTACAGGAGCAGGCCGATGTCCACGGGCCCGACCAGTACCGGCCCTCGCTCGGCGGCCTGCCGCAGGCGGCTGACGGCCTCGTCCGCCGTACCGCCCGTGGTGCGGTGGCACGTCCAGCCGAGCAGGCCGATGGCCTGGTCGAGGCCGAGGTCGGGGTTCCAGCCGAGCGGATCGAAGTACGGCAGGCCGCCCTCGATCTGCGCGCCGAACGGCGACCCGGTCAGGACCTCGATCGCGGACGGCGGAGGTGCTTCCGTGTCCAGGACCATGGCGAGCGAATTGGCATAGCAGTACGGGGTCGAACCCCTGAACGCGATCGGCATGCGCCAACCCTGACACTTTCAATTTTTCGCCGCCAGACCTCCTGCCTCCGGCGGGTGGGGCGCCCGCTGTCCAGCACGGCTACGGCTCGCCGCCGGGCCCTGGTCGCGTCCCGGCCCGGGGTCACGTCAGCGCACCAGGCGAACTTCGCGCAGGCGGATGGTGGTTGCGGCGCCGACCGCTTCGAATCGGACCTGGACGGGTCCGGTGGGACGCGTGTCGAGCGGGAACACCTGGGAGATTTCCTCGCCATCGCCATCGCCATCGCCATCGCCATCGCGCTCTGGCGAGGGCGTAATCGTGCCCAGCGCTTGTCCGTCGACCAGCACGCGGGTCGGCCCTGCGCTTCCGTCTGAGAGGTGGACCACCTGAAGCCCTATGGCGGTGCCGTCCGGGTCGGTCAGGCGGTAGGACCACCATCCGGTGGCGGCCCGCCACCTCAGCCCGTCGGTGAGGCCCGACCATGTGTCCTGCCCCAGGAACCGGTGGTCGCTTTCGGGCTGTTGCTCGCCGGCGGCAACGGCGTCAACGGTTCGGTCGTGCAGCGCGAGTGCCGCCTCGTCGGCCGTGCGGAGCTCAGCCCGCCGTTCCTGGAGCCGCCCCGGTTCCGCCACCGGGAAGTAGAGGACGTAGCGGGAGTCGTGGATGCCGGCGAACGGGACGAGGGTGACGGACTCGCCCGGTCGCGCGTCCACATGCTCCAGGGCGAACGCCAGCCGGTCCGGGGCGAGTCGGCGTACCCCGGCCGCCAGGTCGGAGGTGCTGTGCGCGAGCACGACGGGCAGGTGCTCCAGGGGGCGCAACGGGCCGTCGGCGACATGACCCATCCGGGAGTCGTCGGCGAAGAGCCCGACCAGGTCGCTCCGGTCGCCCTCGGCGGCGAGGACGGTGGGTCCGTAGCGGTACGACACCCACGGTGAGCCGTCGGGGAGCAGTTCGGCGCTGATGCGCGGACGAAGGCGCACGGTGACCGTGTCCCCTGCGGACCACCGCTGCTCAAGACGCACGTAGGTCAGGGGCTGTTCGCCTGTCCCGCTGCGTGTCGTGAGTGGGGGCGGTCCGTCCTCGGGCGGTGCGCCGTTGATACGGACCTGCGGCGTCCCTTCGTGCCAGCCGGGGATGCGTATGTGGATCGCCACGGGGCTGGCGGGAGCCTCGCGCACCACGAGTCGCACCTCGTCGTCGTACGGGGCTGTCCCGGTCTGCTCCAGCACCAGGTTCTGTTCGGGCCGGCTGAGTCGGGAGGCGATGAAGAGGTTGACGAACAGGTCGCCGCCCTCGGCGGTGTACACCAACTCGCCGTACTTGGCGTGGTTCTCCAGCCCGGTGCCGACGCAGCACCAGAAGCAGTTGTGGGGCGTCGACACCACGCGGTAGTGGCCCGGCCGTACCGGCGTGAAATACACCAGCCCGCCCTGGGGATGCAGGGACGAGAGGATGTGGTTGACCGTTGCGCGCTCGTAGTGGTCGAGTACCTCGGCGTCGGGCCGTTCGAGGAACAGGGCGCGGCTCAGCTTGAGCATGTTGTAGGTGTTGCAGGTCTCGGGGCCCTCCGGCGACTGGAGCGCGGAGCTGAAGTCGTCGCGGGCGTGCAGGTGCTCGCGTACGGAGTTGCCGCCGAAGGAGAACGTCCGGTGCCGGGTCATGGTCTGCCAGAAGAACCGGGCGGCGTCCCGCAGACCGGGGTCGTCGACGACCTCGCCGAGCCGCTGGTAGCCGACGGCTTTGGCGATCTGGGTGTTGGCGTGCATCCCGTCGAGTACGTCACGGTGCTCGCGCAACGGGCCGAGCAGTGACCTGTCGAGGAACCGCCGGGCCAGGGCGGCGTACCGCTGCGTGCCGGTGATGTCGGCGAGGTCCGCCAGCACCTCGCACATCCCACCGAACTCCGTGCGGAGCATGGCTTCGTGGGTGTCGTCGTCCATCCCCGCCGCCAGCCGGTCCCACCAGTCGGCCAGCCGCCGGACAGCGGTCAGGGCCGGCTCCGAACCGGCGTACCGGTGGGCGTCCAGCAGGCCGGCGAAGAGCTTGTGCAGGTTGTACCAGGGCACCCAGGCGCCACCGAGCTCGAACGAGTCCCGCTCCACCTGCCCCGCGGCGACCCGCTGCCACAGCCGCACGCCGTCGGGAATGCCCCCGACGTAGCCGGTGCCCAGGGCGTCCTGGCACTCGGCGATGCCCTGGACCAGACGCTCGACCATGGCTCTTGGCCGGGGGTCGTCCGTCACCGCGCTCATGAGGGCGGCGCCCGACAACGCGTGCCCGACGGTGTGGCCGTCGAGACCGGAGTTCTCCCAGTTGCCGTAGGACTCGGCGACCGGCGGCAGGCCTGCCTCGCCCCGCAAGGGCGCGAGGAGCCGGTCGGCGTCGAGAGACAGCAGGTAGTCCAGGGCGGTGACCTGCGCGTCCAGGAACGGGCCGGGAAGAAGACGTACCGCGCTGCGGGGGAATGCCTGCATGGGGTGCTTGTTTCCTTAGTTCGAACGCTTCGGCCCTGCGAGAGGGAGGATGGGGGCCTCAAGGATTTCGTCGCGGTCGCACACGAGGGTGTCTCCGCTCACCCGCAGGCGGGCCACCTGGATCGAGCTCCGGCGGCCGTCGTGGTCGTTGTCCGGTGCGGGGGCGTCGCCGGACCGCCTGGGGTGCGAGAAATAGAAGACGAACGCGCCGAGTTCGCTGGTGACGACATCGGCGTGGTAGCCGTACCCCCCGTCGTCCGGGCCCTTGCCGGGACGATCGAGGATGAGTCCTCGCGGTTCCCATGTCTCCAGGTCCCGTGAGTGAAGAACCCGCTGTCCATGCCATTCGTCGATGAGCATCCAGTAACTGCCGCCGAGCTCGAAGACGTTCGGGCCTTCGTGCTTCGAGCACTCGACGGCGGGCCCCCGGACGGTCCACCGCGCCAGATCGTCGCTGTCCGCCGCGTAGGTGTGCGCGTGATCGGCCTCGTCCTTGTACCACATGCGGTAGCCCCCTGTGGGGAGCCGCAGGACGCAGGCGTCGATCACTCGCTCGGAGGAGAGCGACAAGGTGGAACGGTAGGTCCAGGAGAAGAGGTCATGGCTCGTGTAGTGACGGATCACGCGTGCATGGCCCTCCCACCGGGTCGGAACACCGCGGATCACGCTGACGAACATGTGGTACTCGGTGCCGTCGTCGACGATCTCGGGCGCCCAGTAGGTATGCCGCCCGGGCTCGATGTCCAGCCCCTCGGCGATTCCCCGGTACAGCCAGTCGGCACCGCCGTCCGCGGAGGACGCGATCCCGATGTCGGTCCCGTGTATCCAGCTCACGTCGTTCATCGGCGGCGCGTCGGCGCGCCGGCTCGTGTAGAACATCCACCACTCGCCGGCCTGCCGGTTCCAGATGACAGTGGGGTCGGTCGCGCCGTCGTGCATGGGGTCTCGGAACAGGGGTCGGGCAACGGTCGTCATCGGTTCTTCCCAGGTGTGAGGGTGTAGTGGTGCCGCACTGATTCGTCCGAGTGCTCAGTCCTGTCGGTTCGTCAGCCGGATCATGTTCCAGGAGAGCGGTTCGAGTTCGGCGTGGAGGACGCCGCCGTCGGTGACGGTCGTGCCGGTGGCGGGGTGCGTGGTGACCCGGTCGGGCCGGTCCGCGGTGTTGACGGCCTCCGGGTCGCTGTCGGCCAGGACCAGGTGCTCCGCCACGGTGTGGGCGCCGATGCCGCGCAGGTCGATCTCCAGGGGCAGAGCATCTGTCTGGCTGCGGTTGACCGCGAAGACGGTGATGTCGCCGCTCTCGTCGTCCATGACGGCGGTGGCGTGCAGCAGTGGTACGTCACCGAAGCGGGCGGTGGGGTACGTGGGGCTGTCCACGTCGACGCGCAGCACCCGGCCGCGCCCGTACGTCGACGCCTGGGCGAAGGGGAAGAAGGTGGTCTGCCGCCAGGCGGGGCCGCCCGGCTCGGTCATGATCGGCGCGATGACGTTGACGAGTTGGGCCAGGGAGGCGGCGGTCACCCGGTCGGCGTGCCGGAGCAGCGCGATGAGCATCGAGCCGAACACCACGGCGTCGGTGACGGTGTAGACGTCCTCCAGGAGACGCGGGGCCTGCTGCCAGTCGTCCACGGCGTGCGGGTTGGGCCGCTTCTGGTACCAGACGTTCCACTCGTCGAAGGAGAGGTTGATGCGCTTGGTCGCCTTCAGCCGGGCGCGGACGTGGTCGCAGGTGGCGACCACCGACTCGATGAAGTGCTCCATGTCGACGGCGGACGCCAGGAAGGAGTCCCGGTCTCCGTCGATCTCCTCGTAGTAGGCGTGCAGGGAGACGTGGTCGACATTGTCGTAGGCGGCCTCCAGGACCGTGGCTTCCCAGGCGGCGAAGGTGGCGATCCCGGAGCCGGAGCTGCCGCAGGCCACCAGCTCCAGGTCGGGCTCGATCATCTTCATGGCGCGGGCGGTCTCGGCGGCGAGACGCCCGTACTCCTCGGCCGTCTTGTGTCCGATCTGCCAGGGCCCGTCCATCTCGTTGCCCAGGCACCACATCTTGATGCCGTACGGCTCCTTGGCGCCGTGGGCGGCACGGCGGTCGGACAGCTCGGTGCCGCCCGGGTGGTTGCTGTACTCCAGCAGTCGCAGGGCGTCCTCCACCCCGCGGGTGCCGAGGTTGACGGCCATCATGGGTTCCATGCCGGTCTTGGCGCAGAAGTCCATGAACTCCCCGAGGCCGAACTCGTTGGTCTCGGTGGAATTCCAGGCGAGGTCCAGCCGGACCGGGCGCTCCTCGCGCGGTCCCACGGAGTCCTCCCAGCGGTAACCGGAGACGAAGTTGCCGCCCGGGTAGCGCACGGTGGTGACGCCCAGTTCCCGGATCAGCTCCAGAACGTCCCGGCGCAGGCCGTCGGTGTCGGCCTGCGGGTGGCCGGGTTCGTAGATGCCGGTGTAGACGCAGCGGCCCAGGTGCTCGACAAAAGATCCGTACAGCCGGGGGTGGACGGTGCCGATGCCGAACGCCGGGTCGAGGGTGAAGCGTGCGGGGATGGTGGGGCGCGACATGACTGCCCTACTTTCTTGATCGTTGGCTGTTCTCAGGCCGTCCGGCGATGGCGGACGAGGTGTTCAGGGCGAAGTGGGTGTTCAGAGGGCGAGCGCGCAGACCACCGACGGAACGGACATCGCCGGGCCCGCCTGCCGCAGCGCCCCGTCGTCCAGGACACGCAGCGCGACGAGCGTCCCGCTGTGCTGGTTGGCCACCAGCAGATGATCGTGCGCGTAGGTCAGGCCGCGCGGCCAGGTACCGCCGGCTGGTATCTCGTCGATCGGTTCCAGTGCTGTGCCGGTGACCCGGAACGCGGCCACCGTGTCCGCGCCCCGGTTGGTCACCCACACGAAGCGGCCGCAGGGCGAGGCGACGATGCCGCCCGGCTGGTTAGTGACGTTCCGGACCGCCGTGGCGGGCAGTGAGGAGAGACGCGTCAGGGTGCCCGTACCGGCGTCGTACCGGTGGCAGGTGACCGTCGAGGACAGTTCGTCCGCGCTGAACACCAGCTCACCGCCGGGGGCGAAGGTGAGGTGGCGAGGACCGGAGCCGGGGCGCAGCTGGTTCACCGCCGTCCGCTCCAGGGTTCCGGCGCGGGTGTCGAGCCGGTAGGTGAAGACCGCGTCGGCGCCCAGGTCGGTGGCGAGGACGTAACGGCCCGCCGGGTCGACGAGCACCTGGTGGGCGTGGCTGCCCTCCTGCCGTCCGGCGACCGGGCCCGCCCCTTCGTGGACGGCGACGTCGGTCAGCTCCACCGGACGTCCGTCCGCGTCGAGGCGGTGCACGGCCACGCTGCCGGGCGCCGTGTCGCTGCCGTAGTTCGCGGTCAGTAGCCAGCCCCCGTCCGGGTGGACGGTGAGGTGGCACGGGTTGGCGCCGCCGCTGCTCAACGGGCCGCCCAACGGGGACAGTTGACCGCCGCCGTGCCGGACCAGGGCGCTGACGGTGCCCGGATCGGTCTCGTTCGTGCTGTAGACGACGTCGAGCGAGGGATGCGCCGCCAGGAAGGACGCGCCGCTGACGGGCAGCGGCGGCACTCCCGTGTCGTCCGCAAGGTGGCCGGTGGCCGGGGCGAGTCTCAGGGCGGCGATCCCGGCACCGTCCCCGCCGGAGTCGGGTGTGTAGGCGCCGGTGAGGACAGCGACCTCATCGGTGGAGGAAGGCGTGGGCATGGGTGGTCCCTGGAAGTTCCTTGAGCGGGTGGGTACTCGCGCGGATGCGGTGCCGGGAAGGGCTCAGCGCACGATGTCGTCGTAGTGGTCCAGCAGATCCAGTTCGCCCCGCCTGGGCAGGCCTTCCCAGTCGCCGGTGGTGCTGACGGCGAAGGCGCCGAGCAGGGCCGCCGTCCGCAGGCGCTTCTCCGGCCGTTCGCCCGCGAGCAGTTCGGCGAGGTATCCGGCGGCGAACGCGTCTCCCGCGCCCACGGAGTCGTGCAGGGTGACGGGCACGGCGGGCTGCCGGTGTTCCCGGCCGTCGAGGAGGGCGTACGCGCCCTCGGCGCCCAGCTTGATGACGGCTCCGGCGGGGCCGAGTTCGCAGATGCGCTTGGCGAGTTCCTCCGGGCCGTCGGCGTCCGGCACCATGAGACGGGCCTCGTGCGGTCCCGCGAAGACCAGGTCGCTTCTGCGCAGCAGCGGCAGCAGCGTGCACCTGGCCTCCCGCTCGTTCCACAGCAGCGACCGGAAGTTGATGTCCAGTGAGACCGGTACGCCGGCGTCGACGGCGATGTCCACCGCCCGGGTGACGGCACCGGCCGGACCTTCGCCCAGCGCCGGGGTGATCCCGGTGATGTGCAGGACCGCCGCGCCGGCGACGAGGTCCTCGGGGATGTCGTCGGCGGACAGCCGGGCACCCGCCGTGTGGGTGCGGTAGTAGCGCGTACGGCTGTGCGTGGCCGTACGGCGTTCGCGCAGCAACAGTGAGGTGGGGGCCCGGTCGCGTGCGGCGACCGTGGTGACGCCCTCGGCGCGCAGCTCGCGGAGGATGAGGTTCCCGAGTGCGTCGTCGCTGACACGGCCGATCCAGGTGGCGGACCCGCCGAGCCGGCTGACGCCCACGGCGACGTTCGACTCGGCTCCGGCGAGCCCGAGACGCAGGTCGGAGCCCACGGCCAGGGGGCCGGTGTCCGACGCCGCCAGGACCGCGAGGACCTCGCCGACGGTCACCAAGTAGCGTTGCTGGGAAGGGTCGTTCACGGGCCGATCTCCTGATGACTGGATGTGGCCCGGATCGAGTCGAGCAGCGTGCGCGACCTCGCCGTGAGGGCGTCCAGGGTCTCCGGTGCCGGGTTCCGGTCCGCTCCGCGCAGCAGCGGGGAGCCGATGCCGACGGCGAGGGCGCCCGCGTCGAGGTAGTCGCGGGCCTGGTCGAGGCCGACTCCGCCGACGGCGACGAGCGGGATGTCCGGCAGCGGCGCCCGCAGCTGTCGCAGATGGGCGGGGCCGCCGGTGCTCGCGGGGAAGAGCTTGACGGCGGCGGCACCCGCCCGCCAGGCGGTGGACACCTCGGTGGGTGTCCAGGCGCCCGGGTAGAACGGGATGCCCCGGCCGGCGGCGTCGCGGATCACGTCGGTGTCCACGGCCGGGGCCACCAGGAACTCGGCCCCGGCCGCGAGCGCTTCCCGGGCCTGCTCGGTGGTGATCACCGTGCCCGCGCCGACCGCCACATCGGGCCCGAGCTCGTCCCGGATGGCGGCCAGCGCGTCGAGAGCACCCGAGGTGGTGAGGGTGACCTCCAGGCAGGTGATGCCACCGGCCGCGAGGGCCCGGGCCACGGCGGGCAGTCCCGTCGCGTCGGCCGACCGCAGGATGGCCATGACCCGGGTTCGGCCCAGCTGCGGAGTGAGTGGCGGACGCCCGGTCAAGACCTCACCGCCGCGGACGACATGCCGAAACGCTGGGTGGTGGTCATACGAAGTTCCTTTGCGGCGTGGTGCGTCGGTGAACGGCGTCACTTGAGTCCGGAGGTGGAGATCCCGGCGACGAAGCCGCGCTGCAGGATCAGGAAGAGCACCAGCACGGGCACGACGTACATCACGGTGCCTGCCGCGACGAGGTTGCCGAGCTGGGCACCATGCGCGTTGACGTAGCCGGTGGTGAGCTGGACCGCGAGGGTGGTGCGGCTGGTGTCCAGCAGCAGCGCGGGCGCGATCCAGTCGCCCCAGGTCCAGCTGAAGGACAGGATCAGGCTGGTGGCGATGACCGGCCACGACTGGGGCAGGAAGATCCGCCAGAAGATACGGATCTGTCCGCAGCCGTCGACGATCGCCGCCTCCTCCAGTTCCTTGGGCATGTTGCTGAAGAACTGCCGGAACAGGAAGATCAGATACGGTGCGCCGCACAGCCCCCACAGCACCCACGGCATATAGGTGTTCAGCAGGTTGACCTTGGCGAACAGCAGGTAGGTCGGGATGAGGGTGATGACCTGCGGCAGCATCATCGTCGACAGCAGCACACCGAAGATCACCCGCTTTCCCGGCGCTTCGAGCCGGGCGAAACCGTACCCGGCCCAGGCCGAGGCGAGTGTTGCCAGGACCGAGTAGATGACGGCGATCGTCAGGGAGTTGCGGGCGTAGCCGAAGTAGTCCCAAGTGGTCAGCGCCTTCACGAAGTTGCCAGGACTCGGATGATGCGGCCACCAGTGGATGGGGAAGGCACGCAGCTCCGACGGGTCCTTGAAGGCGGTGATCACGAGCCAGGCGAAAGGGCTGAGCATGAGAACGAGGAAGGCGACCAGGAGCATGTAGACGACACTGCGCCGGCGGAGCACCATCACGCGCCTCCGATCGTGCGGGGCTTGGTCTTCGCGCGCTCCGGCTCCACGGAGTAGAAGACCGCGCCCTTGCTGAGTTTGAAGACGAGGAAGGTGACGGCGACGATCATCAGGAAGAGCACCCACAGCAGGGCGGAGGCGTAGCCGTAACGGCCGTCGACGAGGTACTGGTTGAGGACGTGGATCATGATGAAGTAGTTGCTCTCCGGGACCGTTCCGAGGCCCTTCGGTGTGGGATCGAGCGAGATGAGCAGCGGTGCGAAGGTCTGCAGCGCGGCGATGATCCCGGTGACGACCTGGAAGAAGATGACGGGGGAGAGCAGCGGCAGGGTGATCCTGGTGAAGGACTGCCAGGGACTGGCGCCGTCCACCCGGGCCGCCTCGTTCAGCTCCTTGGGGATGTCCTGCAGTCCCGCCAGAGAGATGATCATGACGTTGCCCACGCCCCACAGGGTCAGGACGATCAGCACCCAGCGGGCGTAGGGATCCGCCAGCCATGCGAGCGCGTTGATGCTGAAGAGGTCCAGAAGGCCGTTGGCCGACCCCGAGTCACGATCGAAGATCATCTTGAAGGCGAGGGCGGCGCCGACCGGCGGCACCACGGCGGGCAGGTACAGCAGTGTGCGGAACAGGCCGCGGCCCCGTATCGGCTGGTTCACCAGGACCGCCAGGAACAGCCCGGCCACGATCGTCAGCGGCACGGTCATCGCGGTGAACACCCCGGTGCGGGCCATGGAGTGCAGCGTCTCCGAGTCGGTGAGGATCTCCTTGTAGTTGTCCAGGCCCACGAAGCGGGAGTTCTTCGACAGTCCGTCGGAGTTGGTGAAGCTCAGCCACAGGGCGTAGCCGAGCGGATAGGCCGTCAGGGCCAGAAACCCCAGCATCCAGGGACCGGCGAAGACATAGAAGGACCAGGCCCTGCGCGTGGTCAGTGAGAGGCGCCGGCGCGGCGGCCGGGCGGCCGCCGCGCCGGCCGGGCTCGTGGCACCCGGCCCGGCAGACGTCTCGGTGAGCTGTCCGGTGGTCACCCCACCAGCTCCTTGCCCTTGGCGAGCTGGTCGTTCATCTGCTTGTTCAGCGCGTCCGCGACCTTGCCCGCGGAGGTACCGGACTTGACCGCACCCGGCAGTACCTTGCTGATCACCCCGTCCAGGGCCGCGATCTGGGCGTACGGGGTAAAGGTCAGGGTCTCGAAGTGGGCGAGCTCCTGCTCCTGCACCTTGAAGGCCTGCTTCTGGTACGGCTTGTCCTGCGGCATCTTCGCGCGCAGCGACTTCAGCGCGGGAATGCCCCAGCCGCCGGCGGCCCGGCCCTGGGCGGGCTCTCCGCCGAAGAACCACTCGAAGAACTTCCAGGCCGCGTCCTTGTTCTTGGCGTCCCTGGGCATCCAGAAGCCGGTCGCGCCGAAGCAGGGGCTGACGCGGTTGCTGCCCAGCTGGGGAGCGGGTGCGAAGCGGGAGACATCGGCGACCTTGGGATCGGCGGAGATCGCCCCGCCGAACCAGTAGCCGTCGGTGGCCATCGCCATCCGGCCCGCCTGGTAGGTCGGCCAGTCCCAGCCGTCCGGGTTCGGGTTGACGACGCTCGGGCCGATGTCGGCCTTCGTGTAGTCCAGGTACCACTGCAGCGCCTTGCGCGCCTCGGGGGACGAGAAGTCCACCGAGGCCAGATCCTCGGCGAACAGGCTGCCGCCGGCCGACGCGGTCATGCCCATCAGCTGGGAGAAGTAGCCGAGTCCGCTGGCGTTCAGGCCGTACACCTTCACCTTGCCGAGCCGGCGCTTCGTCAGCTCCTTGCCGAGGTCCAGCCACTCGTCGCAGGACAGCGGCTCACTCTCGCCGGGCAGGTCCAGCTTCGCGGCCTCGAACAGGTCGGAGCGATACCAGAACATCTGGTCCTGCGAGAAGTCCTTGGCCATGCCGTAGCGGGGGCCCGCGCCCTGCTTGCTGCCGTCGTACCGCCAGAGGTCGTTGACCGGGTCGAGGTCGGCGGGCTTGAGCACCGTGCTCTTGGCGAAGTACGGGTCCAGATCGGCCATCAGGCCGCGCGCGGCGAAGTACGGGGTTTCCACAGCGCCGAGCCCGCGCACCAGGTCCGGCGGGGTCTTGCCGGCCAGCATGGCGTTGAGTTTGGTGGCGTCGGTCTTGAGGAACCTGATCTTCACGCCCAGTGCCTTCTGGGCGGCCTTGATGTCGAAGTCCTCCTTCTCGCACATGACCGTGAGCGTCGTGCTGCCGCTCTTCGAACCGCTGCCGCCCGAGCCGTCGTCGACGGAAGCGGCACAGCCGGACAGCGCGGCGGCGCCGAGCGCGGCACCGGAGTAGGTGAGGAAACGACGTCTGTCGAGAGACCCTGTGGTCGGGACTGACATGACTGGACAGCCTTTCGTACGGGACGTATCGGGCATGCGGAGCTGCCGCCGGGGGAAGCGGCAAGAGGAGCGGCAAAGGAACACCGGCGTGGGGACGGACCGGGCGGGAAGCGTCGGGCTCACTCAGCCATGGCGCGAGAGGTCCCGGACCGGGCGCGCACACGGCTGTCGTGCATGTGTGTCGTGTCGTGCATGTGTGTCGGTACCGCCTCGTCCGGCCGCGACGGCGACGGTGGTCGCGTCCGCGGTGACCCTCCCGGGGCGCCTCGTGGCGCACCCCATCCATGGCTGGAATTCGGCGATGACACTGCTGCGTTCACATGGACCGGTTTCTGTGGCTCTGCCCAGAGATGTCGTCTATTTCCTGCTGGGGAAACCGGTTGACTCGAACTTCGGCGAACGTTAAGTTGCAGCGCCAGACGATGTCAAGAGGCTGTTAAGAGAACAGAATGCGCCACCGCCGCACACGCCGAGCGGCCCCTGGCGCCCACCGGAGAGGGGGACCCACGTGCCGGAACAGCCCGTCAGGGCGAGGCTGGTGGACGTGGCGGAGAGGGCCGGAGTCTCCAAGGCCACCGTGTCCAAGCTGCTCAACGGCCGTCAGGACCTGTCCGTGCGGCCGGAGACGCGCCAACGCGTCCTGGAGGCAGCCGAGGCACTCGGCTACCGGCCGCATTCCGGGGCCCGTGCGCTGGCCGGCGCCAGCACGCACGTACTGGCCCTGCTGGTCCCCGCCCTCGGCAACCCCACGTACGTCACCATCGCCCGAGGCGCCTACCAGCGCGCCCGTCAGCTCGGCTATCTCTCCCTGCTGGCCGAGGACTTCGACGGGCAGGAAGCCGACGAGTCGTTCAACGACCTGGTGCAGGAGGGCAGGGTCGACGGGCTGCTCATCGCCTCGGCCCGCCCCGGCCACCCCCTGCTGGACACCCTGAGCCGCAGCCCTGTCCCGCACGTCTTCCTCAACCGCGCCGTGCCGGGATCCGGCCGCAGCGTCACCATGGACGTCGCCCGCTCCAGTGTGACCGCACTCGACCACCTGCACGGCCTCGGACACCGCGCGGTCGGCCACATCGCGGGTCCGCCCGGGATAACGCCCAGCGAGGTCCGCAAGGAGGCGTTCCTGCGCCACGCCGAAGCACTCGGGCTGGATGCGGCTCCGGTCGCCTCCGGGGAGTTCACCGAGGACGGCGGCGGCTTCGCGGCGCGGGAACTGCTGCGCCCCACCGACGGTGGCGAGCGCCCGCCGGTCACCGCCCTCTACACCAGCTCGCTCGCCCAGGCGATCGGTGCCATGGCCGCGATCCGGCAGCTCGGCCTGAGGATTCCGGAGGACGTCTCCGTGGTCGGCAATGACGACCTGCCCGTGGCGGCGCACCTCCATCCCCCGCTGACCACCGTGGCGATGCCCCTGTACGAGCTGGGAACCGCGGCCGTGGACGCCCTGGTGGCCACCATCGAGGGTGCGCCGGTGGGAGACGTCGTCGTACCGACCGAGCCGCGGCTGATGCTGCGCGGCTCCACGACCAGACCGGCAGGACCAGGAGAAACGCCATGACCGTCGCCGCCGCACCGGCGCGTTTCACCGGCCGTACGGCCCTGCTCACCGCGGCCGCCTCCGGCATCGGGGCGGCCACCGCCCGTCGGCTGGCGGCGGAGGGAGCGTCGGTCCTCGTCACCGACGTGGATGCCAAGGGCGCCCATCGCGTCGCCGAGGAGATCCGCACCGCGGGAGGCCGGGCGCGGGACCTGCGCCTCGACGTCACCTCACCGAGTGAGTGGGGCGCGGCCGTCGCCGAGGCCGAGTCCTGGACCGGGCGCCTCGACGTACTCCACCTCAACGCCGGCCAGAACCTGCCCGGAGCCGCACACGAACTGGACGACGCCGGCTGGCACGATCAGCTGCGGCTCTGCCTCGACTCCGTCTTCTACGGTGTCCGGGCCGCCGTGCCCCTGCTCAGGACGGCCGGGGGCGCGGTGGTGATCACCTCCTCCGTACACGCGGTCATCGGCTTCAAGGGCTTCCCCGCGTACGCGGCGGCCAAGGGCGGGATCGACGCCCTCGTACGCCAGCTCGCCGTCGAGTACGCCGGGCAGATCAGGTTCAACGCCGTCCTGCCCGGAGCCGTGGCCACCGCCCTGTGGGCCGAGGTGCCCATGGAGTACAAGGCGCAGACCATGGCACGCACCCCCGTCGGCCGGCTCGGCACCCCCGAGGACATCGCCGCCGCCGTCGCCTTCCTCGCCTCCGAGGACGCCTCCTTCGTCACCGGCCAGAACCTGCTCGTGGACGGTGGCCGCAGCATCAGCTCCCAGGAGTAGACCGCCCTCGCCCGTTCCAGACCTGACCCCTGCCCGCTCCAGACAGGCATGACCGGCCTCCGCATCCCGGTGGGCCGCGCCTGCGGGCGTCCTGCACAGCAACCCCTTCCTCACAGGACCGGAGATCCACCGCATGAAGATCACTGGATACGAGCTTTTCCTCGTCGAACCGCGCTGGCTCTTCCTGCGCGTCGACACCGACGAGGGCATCTCCGGCTGGGGAGAGCCCATCGTCGAGGGCAAGGCCCACACGGTCGCCAAGTGCGTCGAGGAGATGTTCGACTATCTCCTGGGGCAGGACCCGGCCCGTATCGAGGAGCACTGGCAGGTGCTGGCCAAGAGCGGTTTCTACCGTGGAGGCGTCGTACTCAACAGCGCCTTGGCCGGCATCGACCAGGCCCTGTGGGACATCGCGGGCAAGACCCACGGTGTGCCGGTGTATCAGCTGCTCGGCGGCCACGTCCGCGACCGGGTACGCGTCTACGGCTGGGTCGGAGGGGAGACCCTCGAGGAACTGGGTGAGTCGGCAGCCGCGCAGGTCGCCAAGGGTATGACGGCGGTCAAGCTCAACCCCTGCGGCCAGTTGGAGCCACTCGCCACGCCCGCCGCGATCAACGCCATCGTGGACGGGGTGAGTGCGGTCCGCGAAGCCATCGGCCCGGAGCGCGATCTGGCACTCGACTTCCACGGCCGGTTCAGCGGGGCGATGTCCCGCCGCGTACTGCCCCTGCTCGAGCCCCTGCTGCCGATGTTCGTCGAGGAGCCGGTGCTGCCGGAGTTCTCCCAGGACCTCGGCGCCGTGGTGCGCTCCACCTCCATCCCCATAGCCACCGGCGAACGGCTCTACTCCCGCTGGGACTTCCGCTCGGTGCTCTCCGACGGCATCGCCGTGGCCCAGCCCGACATCAGCCACGCCGGAGGCATCTCCGAGAGCCGCCGGATCGCCGCGATGGCCGAGGCCTACGACGTCGTGGTGGCCCCGCACTGCCCGCTCGGCCCGATCGCCCTCGCGGCCAGCCTCCAACTCGACTTCGCGATCCCCAACTTCCTCATCCAGGAACAGGCGCTGGGCATCGGCTACGGCGACAGCAGCGGGCTGCTGGACTACCTCGCCGACACCACGCCCTTCACGTTCCGCGACGGCTACATCGACCGCCCCACCGCGCCCGGACTCGGCATCACCATCGACGAGGACGCGGTCCGCGCCGCCGCCGAACGCGGCCACCGCTGGCGCAACCCGGTCTGGCGCAACACGGACGGCTCACTGGCCTCCTGGTAGACGACGCCTTCCCCGGGCCCCGGGCAGCGGCTCGGGAATCGGGGCGCCGGTGACGCGTAGCAGTGGGTCCATCATCGTCACCGGCGCCACCGGACACGTCGGCCGTCTTGTCATCGAGGAGCTGCTGGAGAAGGTTCCGGTCGATCGGGTCACGGCCGTCGTGCGGAACAGGGAGAAGGCCGCCGACCTCGCGGCGCGCGGCGTGCGGATCGCGGTCGCCGACTACAACGCTCCCGAGACCTTCGACGGTCTGTTCTCCGCCGGCGACAAGGTGCTGCTGATCTCCAGCAGCGAGACGGACAAGGACCGTGTCGCCCAGCACAAGGTCGTCGTGGACGCCGCCAAGGCGGCCGATGTGGCGCTCCTCGCCTTCACCAGCACCGCCGCCACCCTCAAGGCTTCCCTCGCCGACGACCTCCGCGCCACCGAGCAGGTCATCCAGGACTCCGGCGTTCCTTATGTGGTGCTGGGCAATTATTGGTACCACGAGAACGAGACACAGCAGCTCGCCCAGATCCTGGCGCACGGTGCCGTGCTGCGGGCCGCGGGAGAGGGCCGGATCGCCTCCGCCAGTCGCGCCGACTACGCCGCCGCCGAGGTACTGACCGGTGAGGGGCACGAGAACAAGACGTACGAGCTGGGCGGCGACGAGGCGTGGAGCCTTGCCGAGTTCGCGGCCGAGATCGGCAGGCAGACCGGCAGGGAGATCGCCTACACGCCTGTCTCCGTCGACACTCTCAGCGGCGTCCTCGCCGACGCGGGCGTGCCCGGCCCCTTCGTCGCCACCCTCGTCGGCGTGGACGCGTCCATCGAGAAGGGCGAGTTGGCCGTCCTCACCGGCGATCTCTCACGCCTCATCGGCCGTCCGACCACACCGATCGCCGATTCCATCGCGGCGGCGCTCAAGGCACTCGACAGCTGAGGTTCCCGCTGTCCCAGGCCCCTCCCCGTCGCAGCCCGGTTGGCCCGGTTCGGGTGGTGGTCTCAGGCGCTTGCCTGGGGTTGTGCCGGGCTGAGGTAGTGCACGGTCGTCTGTGCGGTGTGCGGGGCGAGCAGGCCCTGGAGTTCCTCCGCTGCGACCTTGAGGAGGTCGCCGTCGCGGGTGGCGTGGAGGGTTTCGAGGACGAAGGTGACGTGGGTGGAGTCCTCGGTGACGCGGGTGCGGTGGGCGTCGCGGTGGTTCCAGTGGCGGGTCAGGACGCCGGTGGCGTCCGCGTAGATGATCTCGCCGGGCTTGGGGTTCTCGACGGTGTCGGGTTCGCCGAGCGGGGTGAAGGACTCGGTGCCGTCCGCGTGGCGGATGTCGACGTCGCCGGTGACGTGGTCCAGGTCGAAGGCGCCGGCGGGCAGGGCGTGCCGTACGGAGACGGCGTTGTAGGAGTCGACGGCCGCATTGATGCGCGGCAGGGTGCCCTTCTTGGCGAGGCGGCGGCCGAGCGCGTCGACGCTGGGGCGGATACGGCGGGGGTTGGTGCCGAACGAGCGGTAGGCGGTGTGCCAGGCCTCGATGCGGGGGTCGGTCTCGTCGGCGGGGTGCCAGGTGCCGTCGGCGAGTTGTTGCTCCAGGTCCTCCAGGGCTGCGGTGGTGTGGGGCCAGGGTTCGCGGCTGCGCAGGCCGGTGGCGGTGACCAGGGCGATCAGAGTGTCGGGGAAGGCGTCCGCGACGGCGGGGGTGAGGCGGAAGGCGGGCATGGGCGGGTTTCCGTTTCCTGCGTGCGTGCGTGCGTGCGTGCGTCAGTGAGTGAGTGAATGCGTGCGGGGCGGTCGGGGTGGGGGTCAGGGTTTCCAGGGGCCGATGCGGTCCCGGCGGCGGCGCTGCTGGCGTGCGGCGGGCGCGTCGAGGCCCTGGCCGCGTGCGGTGAGGTGGTCGGCGACGGTGGTGCGGTGCTCGACGGGCTTGTGGTCGTCGTACTTGAACTTGGCCTGTACGTCGGCGACTTCGAGGCGCAGGCCACGGATGCCGGGCAGCATCCGGCCGTAGGGCGGCTGGTCGACGGCGACGGGAGCGTGGTCACCGTCGGGCTGGAAGTGGGCGAGCTGGCGGCGCAGCAGCTCGGCCTTGGCCTCGGGGTCGTCGACGATATGGGCGCGACAGGTGAACTGGACGGCTGTGTAGTAGCTGGTGGGGACGCCGTCGGTAGGCGGAGTGTCGGCTTGGGCGCGCCAGGGGCCGGGGACGAAGGCGTAGTCACCGATGACGGTGAAGACGACGTTCGCGTCGTGCTCGATCGCCTTCCAGACCGGGTTGGGCCGGGCGAGGTGGATCAGGAGATGGTCGCCGTCGCTCGTGAAGTGAGTGGGCACGGTCATGGGCGGGTGGCCGGGCAGGCCGTTGACGCTGAGCTGTCCGAAGTCGTGGCCTTCGGCGATCCAGGCTTGCCATTCGGCTTCGTCCAGGCCGGCGTCCCAGGGCTGGATGAGCATGCTCGTCTCCTTGCGTCGTCGGCTGCGGGGTGGGCTTGCTTGGGCTGCGGGGCTGCGGGGCTGCGGGGCTGCTCAGGTCAGGGCGAGGAGACTGACGGCGACGGCGGCGGTGCCCAGGCCGACGAGCTGGCCACGCCGGACGCGTTCGGCGAGCACGCCGCGGGCGAGCAGGACCGTGCCGGCCGGATAAAGGGCGACGATCACGGCGACGACGGCGAGGTCCCCGCTGCGGGCGGCGAGCAGGAACAGCAGGTTCGCCACGGAATCCAGCACACCCGCGGCTGCGGACATCGCGTACGCGGGCCGCTCCGAGCCCAGCCTGCGATACATCACCCCCGCCGCGGCCAGGGTGACGGCCGAGGAGACCGCCCGGCCCACGATCAGCGGCGCCACCCCGCTGTCGGACGGCGTCTGGTGCAGGAAGACCAGCTGGAGGGCGATGGCGGCGCCCGCGCCGAAAGCCAGCAGCAGCGCCGTACGGGAGGGGCGCGCCGACCCTGCGCCGTGTCCTGCGCTGACCAGCACGACCGCCACCAGCGCGAGCGGCAGACCCACCATGCCCGCAACGGCCAGGTGCTCGCCCTGCAACAGGCCCACCCCGACAGGCAGAGCGGCGGACACCAGCGCGGTCACCGGCGACAGCACGTTCATCGGACCGATCGCCAGCGTGCGATACAGCAGGACGAACGCGGCGGCGGAGGCGACCCCGGACGCGGCACCCCAGCCAAGGGCGCCGACGCTGAACGAAGCACCGAGCACCGGCCACAGCAACAGCTCGACCACGAGAGACGCCGGGGCCGCGATCATCACCGTACGCAGCACATGAGCCTTACGGGCGCCGAGGCCGCCGAGGAAATCGGCGCATCCATAGGCGAGTGAGCTGCCCAGGGCCAGCAGCAGAGCGATCACGGCACATCCCTTAATCCCTTACTATCATTCGAACGACCGCACCGTACAACGTAACGACCGTTCCGTGTCAACCGAACGACCGCGCGGTGCACTGTGATGGTCAGTGGCGAGGATGGAGATCAGATGGTCGAGACAGCCGGGGCCCTGCGGACGGTCGCGCACAACGTGCGGGCGGCCCGCACCCGGGCCGGCCTGTCCCTGGAGGAACTCAGCAGACGCTCCCAGGTCAGCAAGGGAGCCCTGGTCGCCCTGGAGAAAGCCCAGGGCAACCCCAACCTGACCACCCTGGTCCGACTGGCCGACACCCTCGGCATCTCGGTCTCCGACCTGATGCAGGGACCGCCCGAAGGCCGCGTCCGCGTCGTGGCCGCCGACGCCGTGGCACCGCTGTGGACCGGAGAACGGGGGAGTGAGGCCCGGCTCATGCTGACCACCTCGGGCCCGGCCCCTGTCGAGGTCTGGCGCTGGCAACTGGAGCCGGGCGAGGAATACCCCAGCCACCCCCACCAGGCCGGCGTCGTGGAAACCGTCAGCGTCACCTCCGGCCGGATGACCCTGGTCGTCGACGGCACCGAGCACACCCTGGAAGCCGGACAGACCGCCACCTTCGACGGCGACACCCCGCACACCTACCGCGGCTCGGGCACCGAAACCTGCCACCTGATCATGACGGTCCACCTGCCGCCAGGTCCCGCTCCCACAACCTGACCCCCTCGGAATCAACAGGCCGCTGAAAGGCCATAGTTGGGCGAGATACCCGGGTCGGACTCAGCACGCGTCCGGGAATCCCACAAACTCGCCCGCACGTTCCCCGCAACACACACGCACCTCACCCAAGCCATGCATGGAGGAGCCGGATACATGGTGACCCGCATACTCGTCATCGGCGGCGGGATCGCCGGTACTACGACGGCCCTGGCCCTGCACAAGGCCGGCTTCGACGTCTCCGTGTACGAGGCCCACCCCGACTCGGCCGAGGACATCGGCGCCTTCCTCACGCTTGCGAGCAACGGCATGCGAGCCCTGGCGCAGATCGACGCGTCCGCCGCGGTCACCGCGGCCGGTTTCCCGCTGACCTCGATGCGCCTCCTCGACGGCGCGGGCACCGAAGTCGCGCGGAGGCCGCTCGGCGAGGCCGACAACCCCGTTCTGCGGTTCCGGTGCCTGCGACGCGGCGAACTCAACGCCGCCCTGCAGACCGAGGCCGCCCGCCGGGGCATCGGCATCCGGCACGGCGCCTCGCTGGCGTCCGTCGAGGACGGCCCCGACCACGTCACCGCACACTTCACCGACGGCAGCACTGCGACCGGCGACCTGCTCATCGGCGCCGACGGCCTGAACTCCACCGTCCGCCGGGCGTTCGCCCCGGCCGCACAACCGCGCCACGCGGGCGAGTACGTGTTCTACGGCTACACCACCGGCGCCACTCCGGCCGAGGAGTCCGACGACGAGCGCTTCACCATGGTGCGCGGAAGTGCGGCCTCCTTCGGTCACGCGGTGTCGCCCGGCGGGCAGACGTACTGGTTCGCACGCGTGGCCGGAGGACCCCTGTCCGCCGACGAGATCGCACACGGCACGCCTGCCCGATGGCGCGACCTGCTGCTGCCGCTCCTGCGCGAAGACGCCACCCCGGCCGCCGCCATCGTCGCCGCGACCACCGACGACATCCTGGTCACCAACGCCACCGAGATGCCGCCCGGAGGACCCTGGCGTTCGGAGCGGATGCTGCTCGTCGGCGACGCCGCCCACGCGGCATCCCCGGCAACCGGGCAAGGGGCCTCGATGGCGATGGAAGACGCCGTCATCCTCGCCAAAGCCCTCCGCGACACCCCCGACACCGACACCGCGCTGTCCGTCTATGAGACGCTCCGCCGCCCGCGTGTGGAACACAACACCACCGTCAGCGGAAACATCTCCCGGGGCGTCCACACACCGTCCCGCCCCGGTCAAGCGCCTGCGGCGCGGCCCGGGGACGAGGAACTGGCGCGGCTGCTGGAGTGGAACTCCACCATCGGACTCAATGCCTGAGACGACCGCTGCCAGCATCTGTGCCTTCGGATGGGCGGGGTGGAGTGCCTGAGCGGACTTGCCGAAGTCCTGTGCGGTTCCGCGCCCCTAAGGAGGCCGCAGGCCTCTTTGGGGCGCGGGGAACTGCGCGACCAGCCACGAACGGCCCGCAGCCGTCGAACCGCCTGTCGAACCGCACCCCCAGCGGAGCGCCTAGCTCGAATCCTGCTCCGCCGCCTCCGCTTCCTCGGCCACGCGCTTGATGGTCGCCAACCGCCGGTCCCAGTCGGCCGCGAGCGAGGCCATCCACCGCGCTGTCGCGTCCAGCGCCGCCGGCCGCACCGCGTACCGCACCTCGCGTCCGACCCGGCTGCCGGAGACCAGCCCGGCGGCGTCCAGCACGGCCAGGTGCTTGACCACCGCCTGCCGTGAGACGGGCAGTTGTGCGGCGAGCGTGGTCGCGGTGGCCTCGCCCTGGGCGGCGAGTTGATCGAGCAACTGACGTCGCGTCGGGTCGGCCAGCGCTCCGAGGACGCTGTCGACCGCCGCGACGCCGCCGCGAGCTTCGTCGGTCACTCGGCGGGCTGTTCGGCGCGCGACTTGAGCGCGTCGAGCTCCAGGGGCCAGCCTTCGCTGTGGTCCTTGAAGTTCTGGCTGCGCAGCTCCTCGGAGCCGGCCAGCGCCGCGAACCCGCTCTCGACCACCTGCAGCCGGGTCTGGTCGCCTTCCTGCGTCAACGTGAACTCCACGAGGGTGCTGTTGTCCTCGCGCAGCTCTTCTCCCGGGAACGCGCTGGTCCAGCGGTACGCCAGATACGTCGGAGGCTGAACCTTCTCCACGCGCACCGGGAAGTCGCCGTGCTCGGAGTTCTTCGCCACCATCGATTCGCCTTCCCTTGCCACCGTGCCGGGCAGGCTCGCCTTGTCGGCCACCCAGAACCCGGGCTGGGCCACCAGCGACCAGACCCGCTCAAGGGGTGCCGCGATCAGAGTCTCGCGTTCAATCCGGTCCTCGTTCATGAGATGACTCCTTTATCGCCTTCATCGCCGTCGTCGCTTGCAACTCCAGAGTTGCACATCGATTCCCGACGTGCAACCCCAGGGTTGCGCTATGCCTCGGCCGGCACCGCCGACTCCGGCGGCATGTTGTACGGGGTGACGACCTGGATGGCGGACGGCAGCGCGGGAGCCGTGTCGGCGGGCAGGGCACCCTGGGCCCGCATGATGACCCGGCAGGCGCGGCGCATGTCCTGACGCAGGTCGTGGTGGAGTACGGCGGACAGCCGCCCCGCCCGCAGCAGCCGCGCGTTGTCGTGGTCCAGGTCATGGGCGATGAAGACCTCGCACGGCCGGTTCAACGCGTCGAAGGCGTCGAGCGTGGCGACGTTCCCGCCACCGATCGAGTAGACCGCCTTGATACCGGGGTCGTCCCGGAGCGCGGCCAGCACCAGGTCGTACTGGGTGGCGTCAAGGCCGTCGCTGTCCGTGACCTCGACCAGGCGCCGTACGGGATGCCGGGCGCGTATCGCGGCGCGGAAACCCATCTCGCGTTCCTCCTCGCCCCGGAAGAAACCCCGGCTGACGGTGGTCAGGACGTGCCCCGGCCGGTCGCCCAGCCACTGGCCCAGAAGATACGCAGCGGTGGCGCCCGCCGCCCGGTTGTCGATGCCGACGTAGGCGAGCCGCGTGCTCGCGGGCAGATCGGTCACCAGGGTCACGACCGGGATGCCCGCCGCCTCGAGCCGGCCGACCGCGGCGGTGACCTCGGGGACGTCCGGGGCCTTCAGGATCACGCCCTGCGAACCGCGCCGGGCGATCCGGTCCAGGGTGCCGACCAGTTCCCCGACCGGGCCCCTCTCGCGGAACCGGAACCGGGAGCGCAGCACGGCAGGGTGCAGGGACGGCAGCTCGGCCTCCAGAGCGGCGCGTACGGCGGTGGTGAAGCGCTCCGGCGCCTGCATCACTATGTCGATCATGAAGGTACGGCCGACGAGCCGGACCTGCGTGCGCTGCCGGTCCAGGTCGGCTATCGCCCGCCGCACCTCCTGCGCGGTGCTCTCCCGCACACCGCCCCGGCCGTTGAGGACCCGGTCGACCGTGGCCTCGCTCAGGCCCGCCTGACGTGCGATCTCCCGGACGGGAAAGGGGTGGCCCATGCGCCGGCTCCTTGAGGGGTTTTTGATGGGTTGCTGCTGGTTGTTCGAGGGGTTTGTACTGACAAGAATGACAGCGCTGCGTCGCTCCGTGACCCGAAGGGACGGCGATGTCCTTCACCTCCGTACACTCCCGTGCCTGGCTGTCCGAGCAGGACTGCGACCTGGACGCCTTCCGCGCCCTCGTCGAGCAGGGGACCGACCCCACCGACTACCCGCAGGCCTCCGCCATCCAGCGGAACGTGCCGGTCTACGACGCCGAACAGGTCGAGCCCGACCGCGAGTTCCAGGCCGAGCTGGTGCACGCACTCGCCGAGGGGCCGGGCATCGTGGTCTTCCGCGGCGCCTTTGCGGACCCGGAGGTCGTCGACCGGGCCACCGCCGTCTTCGACGCCCTGATCGCCGAGCAGCGTGCCGCGGGCGCGACCGCCGGCGATCACTTCGCCAAGCCGGGCGCCAACGACCGGGTGTGGAACGCGCTGGAGAAGGCCGCCCTGTACGACGTGGAGGCGTTCGCCGACTACTACGCCAACGACGTCCTCGCCCTGGTGTCATCGGCCTGGCTCGGCCCCGGCTACCAGGTCACCTCCCAGATCAACGTGGTCAACCCGGGCGGCGCCGCCCAGACCGCGCACCGCGACTACCACCTCGGCTTCCTCTCCGACGAGACCGCGGCCGCCTACCCGGCGCACGTCCACCGACTCTCACCCGTACTCACCCTCCAGGGCGCGGTCGCCCACTGCGACATGCCCGTCGAGTCCGGCCCGACGATGTACCTGCCGCATTCACAGAAGTACGAGCCCGGCTACCTGGCCTGGCGACTGCCGGAGTTCCGGGCCTACTTCGAGGCACGTCACGTCCAGCTCCCGCTCGCCAAGGGCGACGCGGTCTTCTTCAACCCCGCCCTCTTCCACGCCGCCGGGCACAACCGCTCGGCGGACATCCGCCGCATGGCCAATCTGCTCCAGATCTCCTCGGCCTTCGGCCGGGCGATGGAGACCGTCGACCGCGAGGCCGTGGCGAACGCCGTCTACCCGGTCCTGCTGAAGCGCAAGGCCGAGGGCGTACGCCAGGAGTGGCTGGACTCGGTGATCGCGGCCTGCGCCGAGGGCTACCCCTTCCCGACGAACCTGGACTCCGACCCGCCTGTCGACGGACTGGCCCCGCCCTCCCAGGCGGACCTCGTCCGGCGCGCCCTCGGCGAGGACTGGCCCCCGGGACGCCTGCGGAGCGCACTGCGGGCCGCCACCGAGCGCCGCGAGACCTGAGGAAGAGGAACGAGAGAGCACATGGGACTTCTTGAGGACAAGGTCGTCCTCGTCAACGGCGGCACCCAGGGTGTCGGCGCGGCCGTCGCCCGGGCCGCCGCCCGCGAGGGCGCGACCGTGGCCGTCACGGGGCGCCGCCCCGAACCCGGCGAGGCACTGGTCACGGAACTGACCGAAGCCGGGGCCAAGGCCATGTACGTACGGGCCGACCTCGCCGACGCGCAGCAGGCGCGGGGGAGCGTGGCCCGGGTGATCGAGGCGTACGGCCGGGTCGACTGCCTGGTCAACTCCGCCGGGCTCACCTCCCGCGGAACACTGCTCGACACCACACCCGAGCTGTTCGACGCGCACATCGCGATCAACCTCAAGGGCCCCTTCTTCGCCATGCAGGCCGCCGTCGCCGACATGGTGGCGCGCAAGGCGCCCGGCACGATCGTCAACATCATCACCTCGTCCGAGCACGGCGGGCAGCCCTTCCTGGCCCCGTACGTCGCGGCCAAGGCCGGACTGGCGGGGCTGACGCGCAACGCCGCGCACGCCCACCGCTGGGACCGGATCAGGATCAACGGCCTGAACATCGGCTGGACCGCGACCGAGGGCGAGGACGCCACCCAGCGCACCTTCCACGGCGCGGGCGACGACTGGCGCGAACGGGCCGCAGAGCGGCTGCCCATGGGCAAGCTCGGCCGGCCCGACGAGATAGCCGACTTCGTCGTCCTTCTCCTCTCCGACCGCAGCGGTGTCGTCACCGGCTCGGTCATCGACTGGGACCAGAACGTCCTCGGCGGACTCGACTGACACAGCCGGGCAGCCGGAGCACATCCGCACACCCCACCAAGGAGCAGCACCACCATGCGTATCGGCATCCTCGGCCTCGGCCGCATCGGCGCGTTCCACGCCGAGACCCTCTCCCGGCTCGACGTGGTCGAGTCCCTCGTCGTCGCGGACCCGTTCGCGAATGCCGTCACGGCCGCCGTCGAGCGCTTCGGCGCCGAAGCAGTCGGCTCACCGGAGGCCGTGCTGGCCGCCGGCGTGGACGGTGTGGTGATCGCCGCCGCCACCGACGCCCATCCCGGACTGATCCGGGCCGCCGTCGAGGCGGGCGTGCCGGTCTTCTGCGAGAAGCCCGTCGCCCGCGCGATGAAGGAGGGCGTCGAAGTGCTGCACGCGGTGCGGGACAGCGGCGTCGAGATCCAGATCGGCTACAACCGGCGCTTCGACGCCGGGTTCGTGGCCGCCCGTTCCGCCGTCCAGAGCGGTGAACTCGGCCCGCTGCACACCGTACGGTCCACCACCCTGGACCCGGCGCCGCCCCCGGCCACGTACATCGCCGCCTCCGGAGGCATCTTCCGCGACTGCTCCGTGCACGACTTCGACATCATCCGCTGGGTGACCGGCCGCGAGGTGACCGAGGTGTACGCCGTCGGCGGCAACCGGGGCGCCGACTACATCAAGGAGGCGGGCGACGCCGACACCACCGGCGCGATCCTCACCCTCGACGACGGGACGATCGCGGTGGTGTCCAACTCCCGCCACAACGCCCGCGGTTACGACGTCCGCATGGAGATCCACGGTTTCCAGGACTCCATCGCGGTCGGCCTGGAGGACAAGCTGCCGCTGCGCTCCGTGGAGCCCGGCGTCACGTTCCCCGCCGGGACGCCGCACGACTTCTTCATGGACCGCTTCACCGACGCCTACCGGGCCGAACTCGACGCGTTCACCGAGGTCGTCGCAGGCCGACGGACCTCGCCGTGCACGGTGGCCGACGCGTTGGAGGCGGGCTGGATCGCCGAGGCCTGCACGCTGTCGCTGCACGAGCACCGGCCGGTGACGATCGCCGAGGTCCGCGCCGGCTGAGGCGCCCCGGAGGCGCAGCAATGTAGACGCCGCCCGGGACACAGGTGTGTGAACACCACAGCTCCCGTATCCGTTTACGGCCGTGTGATCTCTCCGTACGACCATGAGAGCCCTTCACGTCCGACCGATCGAGGAGCGACGACCATGCACGACTTACCCGACACCGCCGGACCCCGGAGCGTGGTCGTCATCGGCGGGGGACCGGGCGGTCTGGCGGCTGCCCGTGAACTGGAGCGTGCCGGGCACCGGGTGACCGTCCTGGAGGAGCAGGACACGGTGGCCGGGAAGTGCCAGAGCGTTCACGTCGACGGCCGGGCCTACGACCTCGGCGGCCATATATGCACCAGCCGGTATGCGCGGGTCGCGGAGTTGGTGACCGAGCTGGACGTGGAGACGGAACGCACCACCCGCTACCGCGTCCTCGACGTCGCCGCACGCACCCCGGGCCGCCAGTCCATGGCCTTCCTGCTCGACGGCGCCCTCCCGCGCTACCAGGCGCTGCGCGAGCGGGAGTTCCCGCGCATCGCCGAACCCGGGCTCGCCCACTCCGCGCGGGCGCTCGCCGCTCCCGTCACCGAGTGGCTCGCCCGGCACGGCCTTCAGTCCATGGCCGAGTCGTTCGGCACCGGATACACGGCGGCCGGATACGGCTATCTCGACGACGACGTGCCCGCGCTGTACTTCGTGAAGTACGCGGAGATGACCGGGCTGTTGTCCTCCCACAGACCCGAACTGCTCGGGTACGCAGGCGATTTCACCGTCGTGGGCGGTTTCGCCTCGCTGTGGCGCCGGGTCGCCGACGAGCTGAAGGACGTACGGTGCGCCGTGCGCGTGGAGTCGGTCGAGCGGCACGCGGGCGGAGTGCGGGTCGCTACCGACTCCGGCCCGGTGGAGGCGGACGACCTGGTGCTCGCCGTCGCCCTGGACCGGATCCTGCCGGTCCTGGACGCCACCGAGGAGGAGCGCGACCTCGCCGCGCGGATCCGCTGCAACGCCTACCACACCACCCTCGCCTCCGCGTCCGGCCTGCCGGAGAACGCCTTCTACTTCCTCGACCGCCACACCGCGACCCGCGAGGCGAGGGGCCACTGCGTCTCGTACCACCACCGTTACCCGGGCAGCGATGTGCGCACCTTCTACTCCTACGGCCGCCCCGAGGACGTCCCCGCGCTGCTGCGGGACGACGTCGCGGCGCTCGGGGGGCGGCTGCGGGAGGTGCATCTGCGGCGCCAGTGGGCGTTCATGCCGCACTTCGGCAGCGACGACCTCGCCGGCGGCGCCCTTGACCGCCTCGACGCGCTGCAGGGCCGGGCCCGCACCTACTACGTCGGCGGCCTGCCCGCCTTCGAACTCGTCGAGTGCGCCGTGGCCCACGCCCAGGACCTCGCCCGCCGGCATTTCCCGGCTGTGGACGGCGGGGCGACACTGCAGGAAGATCGTCCTGTCACGATCGAGGAGGAACAGCAGGCATGAGCGAACCGGGCAGGGAACCACTGCGCATCGGCGTACTCGGGGCGGCACGGATCACCGAACGCGCGCTCGTCGACCCGGCCCGGGCCGGCGGCCATCGCCTGGTCGCGGTGGCCGCACGGGACCGCGGCCGGGCGGAGACCTTCGCCGCACAGCACGGCGTGGAGCGGGTGCACGACTCGTACGGTGACCTGCTCGCCGACCCCGAGGTCGAGGTCGTCTACAACCCGCTCGCCAACGGTCTGCACGGGCCGTGGAACCTCGCCGCCCTCGCCGCGGGCAAGCATGTCCTGACCGAGAAACCGTCGGCGAGCAACGCCGAGGAGGCCGCCGAGGTGCGGGAGGCGGCCGCGAAGGCGGGAACCGCCTTCATGGAGGGCTTCCACTACCTCTTCCACCCGGTCACGCGGCGCCTGCACGAGCTGCTGGGCAGCGGTGAACTCGGGGAGCTGCGACGGGTGGAGACCCTTGTCGCGATTCCCGCCCCGGACGACGCCGACCCGCGCTGGTCGCTGCCGCTCGCCGGCGGTGCCGTGATGGACCTGGGCTGCTACAGCCTGCACGCGGTGCGGATGCTGGCGCCGTGGGCGGGCGGTGCGCCCCGGCTGGTGTCCGCCCGCGGTGAGGAACGGGCCGGGGCACCCGGGGTCGACGAGTGGATGGACGCCGAGCTGGAGTTCCCCGGCGGCGCCACCGGGTCGGCCCGCTGCCACATGGCGTACGGCGAGCTGGAGATGAGCTGCCGGATCGTCGGCACCCGGGGCGAGGCTTTCGCACCGAACTTCGTGCTGCCGCACCAGGACGACCGGGTCGTGGTGCGCACGGGGGAGGGGGAGCGGGTGGAGCGCCTCGGCACCAGGTTGTCGTACACGTACCAGCTGGATGCCTTCGCCGCGCGCGTCCGCGGCGGGGCGGCGCTCCCGCTGGACGCGGACGACGCGCTGGCGACGATGACCCTGATCGACGAGTGCTACACGGCGGCGGGCTTCCGCCCGCGACCGCGTACGGCTCTCCCGGCCTGACACCGCGTCAGCCGCGTCGAACGACAGGCGTGGGCCGGGGATTGGCTCCCCGGCCCACGCCTTGACGTCCGGTATGGCGCCCTGTCAGCTCCGGTACAGCTCAGGGCGGTCGATCAGCTCCACCTCTCTTCGGCCGCCCTCGGTCAGTGCCGTCACGCCCGTCTCGCAGACCGCGGCGGCCGCGTAGCCGTCCCACACGCTCGGTCCTGTGACCTCGCCGCGGCGGGTGGCGTCGACCCAGGCCTGCACTTCACGGTCGTACGCGTCCTCGAAGCGCGCCACGAAGTCCGGGGCGATCGAACCGCCCCACTGCCCGGCCGAGTTGACGAGCATCCCGTGGGCGTCACCGATCCGTGCGGTGCCGTTCTCGCAGACCGCCTCCGCCTGAACCTGGTAGCCGAACCGGCAGTTGACGCTCATCTCGACGTCGACGACGGCGCCGCCATCGGTCTCGAAGATGACGAACTGCGGGTCCTGGAGGCCCTCGGGCGCGTTGGACGACGGCCTGGGCTTCATCACGGTGACCGCGGTGATCTCCTGGTCCAGGAGCCACCTGGTGATGTCCATCTCGTGCACGACGGCGTCGTTGATGAGCATCTCGCTGGTGAAGCCGGGCACCGGGAGGGTCGCGTTGCGGTGCCGGTGGTGCAGCATCAGCGGACGTCCCAGCCGGCCGCTGTCCAGCAGTTCCTTGAGCCGCATGTACTCGGCGTCGTAGCGCCGCATGAACCCGACCTGCACCCGCCGGTGGCCCAGCCTCTGCTCCGCCTCCATGATCCGCAGCGCGGAGGCCGCGTCCGGAGTGAGCGGCTTCTCGCACAGGACGGGCAGGTCGTGCCCGAAGGCCGTGAGCAGCGCCGCCTCGTGAGCGGGACCGGGGGAGGCGATCAGCACGGCGTCCACGTCGTCCGCGGCCATGGCGGCGGCGGGGTCGGTGTACGCCGTGCAGCCGTCGATGCCGTCGGCGAGCAGCTTGGCCCGTTCGGCGTCGATGTCCACGACCGCGGTCACTCGGGCGCCGCTTGTCACCGCGTCGATACGACGCACATGGTCGGCCCCCATCCTGCCGGTGCCGACGACGGCCACGCCGAGCGTTCCGCGCTGGGTCATGGGCTGATGTCCCCTTCTCAGGCGCCGCAGGAGCGGAGGAACTTCCGGGTGCGCGTGGCGATGGGCAGCGGCTTGTCCGGCGGGCAGGGGTACATGTCCTGCTCGACGATGGCGAACAGCTCGACGCCGAGGTTCTGCGCGGCGGCGAGCACCGGCTCCAACTCCGGTACTCCGGACGGGGGTTCGCACATCACACCGCGCTGGACGGCGGGACCGAACGGGACCTCGTTCTTGACGACGTCGGCGAGGATCTCCGGGTCGACCTGCTTGAGGTGGAGGTAGCCGATGCGCTCGCCGTAGGTCTCGATCAGCTTGACGTTGTCGCCCCCGCAGTAGGCGTAGTGGCCGGTGTCCAGACAGAGGTTGACCAGTCCGCTGTCGGTGGAGTCGAGGAAGCGCTCGACGTGCGTCTCGGTGTCGATGTGGGTGTCGGCGTGCGGGTGCACGACGATGTCGAGGCCGAAGTTCTCCTTCACCTCGTGTCCGAGGCGCTCCATGCCCTTGGTCAGATAGGCCCACTGACGCACCGTCAGCTCGGGTGGCTCGATCAGCTCGGCGGTCTTGTCGTCCCGCCAGAAGGACGGGATGACCACCAGGTGCTTGGCGCCCATGGCCCGGGTCAGCTCGGCGACCTGGCTGACGTGCTCCCAGGTGGACTCCCAGACGTCGGGGCCGCGGTGCAGCGCGGTGAAGACCGTGCCGGCCGACACCGTAAGACCGCGCCTGTCCACCTCGTCGGTGAGCCTGGCCGGATCGGTCGGCAGATAGCCGTACGGGCCGAGTTCGATCCAGGAGTAACCGGCCTCGGAGACCTCGTCCAGGAAGCGTTCCCAGGGCACCTGCTGGGGGTCGTCGGGGAACCACACGCCCCAGGAGTCGGGAGCCGAACCGACGCGGATACGGTCCAGAGCGTTCGTCACGGGGCAGTCCCTTCGGAAGCCACGACAGGGGCTTTGAGGTCGTCCTTTTCGGGGAGTTTCTCGACGTCGACGCCGCGGACCTGCGCCAACTCGTGCTTGAGTGCGGCCAGTTCGGCGCCTCCGGCCATGTGGTTGGTGAGTTCTTCGAGGCTGACCTGGTCGCGGGAGGCGGAGAGTTCCATGGTGCCCAGGCGCAGGACGCTGAAGTGGTCGCCGACCATGTAGGCGTGGTGGGGGTTGTGGGTGATGAAGATGACGCCGAGGCCGCGGTCGCGGGCGGCGGCGATGTACTTGAGCACGACGCCGGACTGCTTGACGCCGAGGGCGGCGGTGGGCTCGTCCAGGATGAGGACGCGGGCGCCGAAGTAGACGGCGCGGGCGATGGCCACCGACTGGCGCTGGCCGCCCGACAGGGTGCCCAGGGGCTGTTCGAGGTCGTCGAGGACGATGCCCATGGCGCGCAGTTCCTCGTCCGCGGTCTTCTTCATGCGGTTGATGTCGAGGCGGCGGATCGGCCAGGGGCCCTTGGTCATCTCGGAGCCGAGGAAGAAGTTGCGCCACACCGGCATCAGCGGGACGGTCGCCAGGTCCTGGTAGACCGTGGCGATACCGGCGTCCAGGGCCTCGCGGGGAGTGGAGAAGCGCACCGCCTGGCCGTCGACGAGGAACTCGCCCTCGCTGTGCTGGTGCAGGCCGGAGATGATTTTGATGAGCGTGGACTTGCCGGCGCCGTTGTCGCCCAGCACGCAGGTGACCTTGCCGGGGTGGACTTCGAGGTCGACGCCGTGCAGGGCGCGGATGTTGCCGTACGACTTGCCGGCGCCGCGCAGCGCGACGATCGGCTTGCCGTCCTTGGGGACGGCATCCTTGACGAGGGCCTCGTCGGGCGAGGATCCGTTGGTTGTCATGAGATGGTTCACCTCCGGGTCGCCGCGTTGCGGACCCACAGATTGACGAGGGTGGCGCCGAGCAGCATCACGCCGAGGAAGGCCATGAACCAGTCGGGGTTCCAGTTGGCGTAGACGATGCCCTGCTGCACCATGCCGAACATGAAGGCGCCGAAGACCGGGCCGATCGCGGAACCGTAGCCGCCGGTGAGCAGGCAGCCGCCGATCACCGCGGCGGCGATGTAGATCAGCTCCTGGCCGACGCCCTCGCCGGACTGCACGGTGTTGAAGGCGAACAGCTGGTGCATACCGACGAACCAGGCACCGAAGCCCACGCCCATGAACAGCGTGATCTTGGTGAAGGTCACCGGCACGCCGACCGCGCGGGCGCTGTGCTTGTTGCCGCCGACCGCGAAGATCCAGTTGCCGTACTTGGTGCGCAGCAGCAGCCACGTCGCCAGCGCCGCGAAGACCAGCCAGTACACGATGGTGATCTTCAGCTGGACGTCACCGACGGTGAAGGACGAGGAGAAGACCGCCTTCGCCTGCTCGAAGCCGTCCATGTCGCTGATGTCGTTGGTCGCGACGTTGCCGGTGACCAGCTTGGTGACCGCCAGGTTCACGCCCTGCAGGATCAGGAAGGTGCCCAGGGTGACCAGGAAGCTGGGCAGCCCGGTGCGCATGATCATCCAGCCGTTGAACGCGCCGACCGCGAGGGACACCACGAGGGCGGCGAACACGCCCACCCAGACGTTCATCGTCAGTTGGTAGCTGACCATGCTCGCGGTCAGTGCCGAGGTGAGCACGGCGACGCCGGACGACAGGTCGAACTCTCCGCCGATCATCAGCAGGGCCACGGGCAGGGCCATGATGCCGATCGTCGACGACTGATACAGGATCGTGGCCATCGAACTGGCCTCGCGGACCGGCGGCGCCGCGACCAGGAAGAAGACGAACACCGCGACGGCCCCGAGGAAGACGCCGACCTCGGGCCGGGCCAGCAGCCTCAGCCACAGGGGGCGCTGCGCGGTCCGGCCGTCGGTCTCCTTCTTGGGGCCGGAGGCCGGCGGTGCGGTCACCGCCGGCGCAGCCTGCTGGGTCATAGGGATCACCGGGTTCCCTTCGCGGCGAACTTGGCGACGGTCTCGACGTTGGACTTGTCGACGAAGGCCGGGCCGGTCAGCACGGGCTGCTCACCGCCGCCGGGGAAGTTGCCGTTGTTCTTGTAGAGCCACATGGTGTCGATCGCGAGGTAGCCCTGGAGGTAGGGCTGCTGGTCGACGGCGAACTCGATGTCGCCCTTCTCGATGGCGCCGGTCAGGTCCTTGTTGAGGTCGAAGGTGGCGACCTTGGCCTCGCTGCCCGCGTCGGCCACGGACTGCACCGCGGTCAGCGCGTACGGGGCGCCGAGAGTGACCACCTCGTCGATGGAGGTGTCCTGCTTGAGCTTGGCGGTGATGGTCGACTTCACGGACGGCATGTCGGTGCCGTTGACGTAGAGGTTCTGCGTCTTGCCCTCGAAGGTCTTCTTCACGCCCGCGCAGCGCGCCTCGAGGCCGACGTGGCCCTGTTCCTGGACCACGCAGACGGCGTTCTTGGCACCGGTCTCGTTGAGCTTGTTGCCGAGGGCTTCGCCGGCGACGCCCTCGTCCTGGCCGAAGTACGACAGCAGGCCCAGGTCCTTCCAGTTGTCCACGCCGGAGTTGAGGCCGACCACCGGTATGCCGGCCTTCGTCGCCTTGGCCACCACGTCCTTCATGGCGTCCGGCTTGGCCAGGGTGACCGCGATGCCGTCGACCTTCTGGTCGATCGCGTTCTGCACGAGGCCCGCCTGCTCGGCCGCATTGGGATTGCTGGAGTAGATGAGCTTGACGTTGTCCTTGGCGGCGGCGGCCTCGGCACCCTTGCGGACGATGTCCCAGAAGGTGTCGCCGGGGGCCTGGTGGGTGACCAGCGCGACGGTCATGCGGGGAGTGCTGGCCTTGCCCGCGGCGATGTTCTCGCCGCTCTCCTCGGCTTCCTTGCCTCCGGAGCTGCTGGAGCAACCGGTGGCGATCATCAGCGCGGTCGCGGCGGCAGCGGCCACGAGGACGGGGAATCTACGGGAGCGGGGGCGAGACGTACGGTCCATCTTTCCGGCACCTCACTGTGCTGCGGGGAAAAGGGGAGTGGGCGGGGAGACGGGCCGGGCGTAAGCCCGCACCCTGGGAGCCCGTTGCGTAAACATACGCCGGGCCACGTGCCGAGGAACTCTCGGCTGCACTTGTATGGGACGGGATGAAAGTCCCTGGCAGGCTCCGTGTCAATACTTTGTTAAGACATCATTTCACGATCACGTGCGAATGTAAGTACAAACTATTGACAGGGCTCCGTCGCGCGACTTACACCTGAGAGCATCCACACCACGAGGAGCGACGCGCATGACCGAGTCCTTCGACCTGATCACCATGGGCCGCATCGGCGTCGACCTCTACCCCCTCCAGACCGGAGTCCCCCTGGCGCGCGTCGACACCTTCGGGAAGTTCCTCGGCGGCTCCGCGGCGAACGTCGCGGTGGCCGCCGCGCGCCTGGGCCGGTCCACCGCGGTCATCACCCGCACCGGGAACGATCCCTTCGGCGCGTATCTGCACCAGGCCCTGGGGGAGTTCGGGGTCGACGACCGCTGGGTCACCCCGGTCGACGCCCACCCGACCCCCATCACTTTTTGCGAGATCTTTCCCCCCGACGACTTCCCGCTGTACTTCTACCGGCAGCCCAAGGCGCCCGATCTGGAGATCCACACCGAGGAGCTCGACTTCTTCGCCATCCGAGCGGCCCGCATCTTCTGGATCACCGGGACCGGTCTGAGCGAGGAGCCCAGCCGCTCGGCCACGCTCGCCGCCCTCAAGGCGCGCGACAAGTCGGGCATCACCGTCTTCGACCTCGACTGGCGGCCCATGTTCTGGAAGAACCCCGACGAGGCCCGCCCGTACTACGCCGAAGCCCTGCGCCACGTCACGGTCGCCGTCGGCAACCTCGACGAGTGCGAGGTCGCCACCGGCGTGCGCGAACCGCATGCCTGCGCCCGGGCGCTGCTCGACGCGGGCGTGGAACTCGCCGTGGTCAAGCAGGGCCCCAAGGGCGTCCTCGCCGTCCACCGCGACGGCACGACCGCCGAGGTGCCACCCGTGCCCGTGGAGGTGGTCAACGGCCTCGGCGCGGGCGACGCCTTCGGCGGTTCCCTCTGCCACGGGCTGCTCGCCGGCTGGGAACTGGACAAGACCATGCGGTACGCCAACGCGGCCGGAGCCATCGTCGCCTCCCGCCTCGCCTGTTCCTCCGCGATGCCCACCGCCGCCGAGGTCGACGATCTCGTCGCCTCCCGAGGCTGACCCCGACGCCCCCTGAACGGAGCCAACCCTTGAGCCTCACCATCCCCGACCTCGTCAGGGTGCGCGCCCGGCACCCGGAGGCCATCGCCGAAGCGGCCGCCCGCCGTTCCCGTCGCCCGCTCATCGGCGACAGCGGACGCCTCATGATCGTGGCCGCCGACCACCCGGCACGCGGCGCGCTCGGTGTCGGCGACCGCCGTATGGCCATGGCCAACCGAGCCGACCTGCTGGAACGCCTGTGCATCGCACTGTCCAGGCCCGGCGTGGACGGGGTGCTCGCCACCGCCGACATCCTGGACGACCTGCTTCTCCTCGGCGCCCTGGAGAACAAGGTCGTCATGGGCTCGATGAACCGCGGCGGGCTCGCCGGGGCGTCCTTCGAGATGGACGACCGCTTCACCGGACACCGCGCCGAGGACATCGCCCGGCTGAACTTCGACGCGGGCAAGCTCCTGGTGCGCATCGACTACGACGACCCCGGATCGCTGACCACCCTGGAGTCCACCGCCCGCGCCATCGACGCCATGGCCGAGCGCCGGCTCCCGATCTTCGTCGAGCCGTTCATCTCCCGCCGCGTCGAGGGCACGGTGCGCAACGACCTGTCCGCCGAGGCCGTCACCCGCTCCATAGCCATCGCCTCCGGCCTCGGCGGCACCTCCGCCTACACCTGGCTGAAGCTGCCGGTCACCCGCGACCCGGACGACATGGCCGCGGCCCTGGAGACCTCGACCCTGCCCGCTGTACTGCTGGGCGGCGAGGTCGGCAAAGACCAGGAGGGCGCGTACGAGAAGTGGCGCAAGGCGCTGCGGCTGCCCACCGTGCAGGGCCTGGTCGTCGGCCGCTCCCTGCTCTACCCCGCCGAGGGCAGCGTCGAGACCGCCGTGGACACGGCCGTGGGCCTGCTGTGAGCGGGGCCGTGAGGATCCACGCGATGACCGGACCGGGAGGAGCCGAGCGATGACCACCACCCACCACCTGCCCTCGGGCAAGGCCACCAGTGACCAGTACGCCGTCGACATCACCCCCGAGAAGGCCGGCTGGGGCTACTCCAGCCTGCGCGTGCTCGACCTGCCGCCCGGCGGATCCCATCTCTTCACGGCCGGGGACAGCGAGTGGATCGTGCTGCCGCTCAGCGGCGGCGGCGCCGTCACCGTCACCGACGACTTCGGCAGCGAGGCGTACGAACTGCACGGCCGCGACAGCGTGTTCAGCGGGGCCAGCGACTTCGTGTACGTCCCGCGCGACGCGACCGCGGCCCTCACCTCGGACACAGGCGGGCGCCTCGCGCTCACCGGCGCCCGCTGCACCCGGCGCCTGCCGCCCCGCTACGGGCCCGCCTCGTCCGTCCCCGTCGAACTGCGCGGCACCGGCAACTGCTCGCGCATGGTCCGCAACTTCGGCGCCGCCGGCGTCTTCGAGTGCGACAAGCTCATCGCCGTCGAGGTGATCACCCCCGGCGGCAACTGGTCCTCGTACCCGCCGCACAAGCACGACGAGAACCGCCCCGGCGAGGAGTCCGAGCTCGAGGAGATCTACTACTTCGAGTTCGCGGACCACGCGGGCACGCCGGGCCTCGGCTATCAGCGGGTGTCGCCGTCCGGCAACGGTCACGGCACCGATGTGCTGGCGGAAGTCCGCGGCGGCGACGTCGTCCTGATCCCGGACGGCTGGCACGGGCCCTCCATGGCCGTGCCGGGTCACGACATGTACTACCTCAACGTCATGGCGGGCCCCGGCGCCGACCGCGCCTGGCTGATCTGCGACCACCCCGACCACGCCTGGATCCGCGACACCTGGCCGGGCCAGCCCGTCGATCCCAGACTCACACGATCCGACTCCGCGTCCCAGTGAGGTACGTACCGATGAGCCGTTCCACCCGCCGCCTGACCGTCGCCCAGGCACTGGTGCGCTTCCTCGCCGCGCAGTACACCGAACGCGACGGCGCCCGGCACCGGCTGATCGCCGGCACCTGGGGGATCTTCGGCCACGGCAACGTCGCCGGCATCGGCCAGGCGCTGCTTGAGGCCGGTGAGCAGACCATGCCGTTCCACCAGGGCCGCAATGAGCAGTCCATGGTGCACGCCGCGGTCGGCTACGCCCGCCAGCTCAACCGGCTCTCCGCACAGGCGGTCACCACCTCCATCGGCCCCGGTGCCACCAACCTGGTGACCGGCGCCGCCCTCGCCACGGTCAACCGGCTCCCGGTCCTGCTGCTGCCCGGCGACTACTTCGCCACCCGCGCCGCCGACCCGCTGCTCCAGCAGCTCGAACACCCCGTCTCGGCGGACGTGTCCGTCAACGACACCCTGCGCCCGGTCTCCCGCTACTTCGACCGGATCACCCGCCCCGAGGCCCTGATCCCCTCCGCCCTGGCCGCCATGCGCGTGCTCGCCGACCCCGTCGAAACCGGCGCCGTCACCCTCGCCCTGCCGCAGGACGTCCAGGCCGAGGCGTACGACTGGCCCGAGGAGTTCTTCGCCGACCGGATCTGGCGGGTACGCCGCCCCGCGCCCGAACCGGCCGAACTCGCCGAGGCAGTCCGCCTCATTCGCGCCGCCGAACGGCCGCTGATCGTCGCGGGCGGCGGCGTCCACCACAGCGAGGCCGAGGACGCCCTGAAGGCACTGGTCGACGCCACCGGCATCCCCGTCGCCTCCACCCAGGCGGGCAAGGGCTCACTGCGCCACGACCACCCCGCCGACCTCGGCGGCATCGGCCACACCGGCACCGCGGTCTGCGACGACATCGCACGCACCGCGGACCTGGTCATCGGCGTGGGCACCCGCTACACGGACTTCACCACCGCCTCTGCCACGCTCTTCCAGAATCCGGACGTCCGTTTCCTCAACCTCAACGTCACCGCATTCGACGCCCACAAGCTCGCCGCCCGCACCCTGGTCGCCGACGCCCGCGCGGGCCTTGCCGCGCTCACCGAGGCGCTGTCCGGCCATCGCGTGGACGAGGCGTACGAGGCCGGGTACCGCGCGGGCAAGGAGCGCTGGGCGCAGGTCGTGGATGCCGCCTACCGGGCGGACGACGAGAACCAGATCCCCACCCAGACGCAGGTGCTGGGCGCCCTGGACGCCGTGGTCGGCGACGACGACGTGGTCATCAACGCGGCCGGCTCGCTCCCCGGCGACCTGCACAAGCTGTGGCGCGCCCGCTCACCGCGCCAGTACCACCTGGAGTACGGCTACTCCTGCATGGGCTACGAGATCCCGGCGGGCATCGGCGTCCAGCAGGCCGCGCCCTCAACTCCCGTATGGTCCCTGGTCGGTGACGGTACGTACCTGATGATGCCGACCGAGATCGTCACCGCCGTCCAGGAGGGCCTGCCCGTCAACCTGGTCCTCATCCAGAACCACGGCTACGCCTCCATCGGCGGCCTTTCCGAGGAGACCGGCGGCGAGCGGTTCGGCACCGCCTACCGCTACCGGGCGGCCGACGGCACCTTCACCGGCGCGCCCCTGCCGGTCGATCTCGCCGCCAACGCGGCCAGCCTCGGCATGGACGTCCTGCGCGCCAAGACCGTCCGCGAACTGCGCGACGCCCTGGCCACCGCCCGCGCCTCGGACCGCCCGACCTGTGTGTACGTCGAGACGGACCCGACGCCCACCGCCCCCGCGGCCCAGGCCTGGTGGGACGTACCGGTCGCCGAGGTCGCCTCCCGCGAGGCCGCCACCCGGGCCCGCGAGGCGTACGACCAGCATGTTCAGGGACGCCGTCGGCACCTCTGACCCCTCCGGCGCGGACGTGGCGCGATCACCCCGTTTGAACCCTCTGACCCCTTCCTTGCCTCTCCCCCCGGCTCACGAAAAGGACCCGCACGTCATGAAGACCATCAACCACTGGATCGGGGGCAAGCCCGTCGAGGGCGCCTCCGGTCGCTTCGGACCCGTGTACGACCCGGCCACCGGCGCTCAGGACAAGCAGGCCGCCTTCGCCACCGTCGACGAGGTGGACGCCGCCGTCGCCACCGCCAAGGCCGCCTTCGAGAGCTGGGGCACCGCCTCGCTCGCCAAGCGCACCGCCGTCCTGTTCAAGTACCGCGAACTGCTCGACGCGCGCCGCGACGAGATCGCCGCGCTGATCACCGCCGAGCACGGCAAGGTGCACTCCGACGCGCTCGGCGAGGTCGCCCGCGGTATGGAGATCGTCGAACTCGCCTGCTCCATCCCGCAGTTGCTGAAGGGCGAGCTGTCCACGCAGGTCTCCACCCGCGTGGACGTGTCGTCCATCCGTCAGCCGCTGGGTGTCGTCGCGGGCATCACGCCGTTCAACTTCCCGGCCATGGTGCCGATGTGGATGTTCCCGGTCGCCATCGCCTGCGGCAACACCTTCGTGCTCAAGCCGAGCGAGAAGGACCCCTCCGCCTCGTACCGGCTGGCGGAGCTGGCCTCCGAGGCAGGACTGCCGGACGGCGTGCTGAACGTCGTGCAGGGCGACAAGGTCGCCGTGGACCGCCTCCTGGAGCACCCGGACATCGCCGCCGTCTCCTTCGTCGGCTCCACGCCGATCGCCAAGTACATCCAGCTGAAGGGCATCGAGCACGGCAAGCGCGTCCAGGCCCTCGGCGGCGCCAAGAACCACATGCTCGTGCTGCCCGACGCCGACCTGGACTTCGCCGCGGACCAGGCCATCAACGCCGCGTACGGCTCGGCCGGCGAGCGCTGCATGGCCGTGTCGGTCGTCGTCGCGGTCGGCGACACCGGCGACGAGCTGGTCGGCAAGATCGCCGAGCGGGCCAAGGGACTGAAGATCGGCCCCGGCAACGACCCCGCCTCCGAAATGGGCCCGCTGATCACGCGCGAGCACCGCGACAAGGTGGCGTCCTACGTCGCCGGAGCGGCGGCGCAGGGTGCCGAGGTCGTCGTCGACGGCACCGGCTACTCCGTCCCGGGCCACGAGGACGGCTTCTTCCTCGGCGTCTCGCTCCTCGACAAGGTGCCGGTGACGGCGGACGCGTACAAGGACGAGATCTTCGGCCCGGTGCTGTGCGTGGTGCGCGCCGACACGTACGACGACGCCATCAAGCTCATCAACAGCTCCCGCTGGGGCAACGGCACCGCGATCTTCACAAGGGACGGCGGCGCCGCCCGCCGCTTCCAGCTGGAGGTGCAGGCGGGCATGGTCGGCGTGAACGTGCCGATCCCGGTGCCCGTCGGCTACCACTCCTTCGGCGGCTGGAAGGACTCCCTCTTCGGCGACCACCACATCTACGGGAACGACGGCATCGCCTTCTACACCCAGGGCAAGGTGATCACCACGCGCTGGCCCGACCCGGCCGACGGAGGCATCAACCTCGGCTTCCCCAGCAACTCCTGACCCCACGTCAATTCCTGACCCCACGTCGCCCCCCGACGCGAAGGGAGGGTTCCTGTGGCGAAGAAGGGCCGAGCCGCTCGTGCCGTGACCGCCTCCGCGTTCGACGGCATCGAGATCGCGCTGGACCGGGGCAGCCCGATCCCGCTCTACTACCAGTTCGCCCAGCAGCTGGAGTCCGCGATCGAGCACGGTGCGCTCGCTCCCGGCAACCTGCTCGGCAACGAGATGGAGATCGCCGCGCGGCTCGGCCTTTCCCGGCCGACCGTCCGGCAGGCGATCCAGTCCCTGGTGGACAAGGGCCTGCTGGTGCGCCGCCGGGGTGTCGGCACTCAGGTCGTGCACAGCCAGGTCAAGCGCCCGCTGGAGCTGAGCAGCCTCTACGACGACCTGGCGACCGCCGGGCAGAGCCCCGCCACCCGGGTCCTGCGCAACGAGGTCGAGCCCGCCTCGCCGGACGTCGCCGCCGCCCTCGGCATCCCCGAGGGCGGCGACGTCACGGTCCTCGAACGGCTGCGCCTCACCCATGGCGAGCCCATGGCACACCTGTGCAACTACCTGCCTCCCGCACTGCTCGACCTCGACACCGCCAGGCTGGAGGCGACCGGCCTCTACCGGATGATGCGGGCCGCCGGGATCACCCTGCACAGCGCCCGCCAGACCGTCGGCGCCCGCTCCGCCACCACCGAGGAGGGCAAGCTGCTCGACGAGCCGGCGGACGCCGCGCTGCTCACCATGCGGCGCACGGCCTACGACGACACGGGGCGGGCGGTCGAGTACGGCACCCACGTCTACCGCGCCGCCCGCTACGCCTTCGAGTTCCAGCTCCTCATGCGGGCCTGAGCAGGCGGCCCCAGGGCCGGACGGCCCGGGTGACGGTAGGTTGGGGCCGTGCCGGACAGGTGTGGCCGCTGCCGCACAGGGCACCGAACGAGAAGTACGAGAGCAGACCACTCTCAGGGACGGAGAGGGTCACGGTGGTGACGGGCGAGGAAAGCGGAGTCACGCGCCGGCGGTTCGACGTGGCGGACGCCGCGGCGGTGCTGCTGGACGCGGACACAGTGCTGACCGGCTGGAGCAGGGACGCCGAGCGGCTGTACGGATATGCCGCGGCCGACGTCCTCGGCCGGGGCGCCGCCGACCTGCTGATGCCCGAGGACGCCGCGCGCCTTCCCCACCTGATCGAACGGTGCGGCCGCGACGGCGGCTGGGCCGGGCCGCTGTCGGTGCGGCACCGGGACGGGCACCCGGTCGCCACGATGGTGCGCGTCGTCCCGGCCCTGGAGTCGGACGGCCCGCCGCGGTGGATGGTGCTGGCCTCCGACATGACCGGCGCCGCGGGCTGGGCCATGAGCCGTACGGTCCTGGAGCGGATCGCCACACAGTCGCCGATCGGCCTCGCCATCGTGGACACGGACCTGCGGTACGTGTGGTCGAACACGGCCATGCAGCAGTTCGGCGGCGGGCCCGCGCACGAGCGTCTCGGCAAGCGGCTGGCGGACATCCAGCCGGGCCTGGACGCCGAGCGGCTGGAAGGCGTGATGCGCCAGGTACTGCACACCGGTGTGCCGATCGTCGAATACGAACACGTGGGCAGAGTGCGGTCCGCGCCGCACCGCGAGGCGGCGCACGCCATGTCGTTCACGCGGCTCGAGGACGACCACGGCAACCCGATCGGCGTGTACTACACGGTCGTGGACGTCACCGAGCGCTACCGGGCCCGTCAGCGGCTCACTCTGCTGGACCAGGCCGGTGAGCGCATCGGCCGCACGCTGAACGTGATGCGCACCGCCCAGGAGCTGGCCGACGTGGCGGTGCCTGGACTCGCCGACTTCGTCACCGTCGACCTGCTCGACTCCGTCCTCCAAGGGGGCGAGCTGGTTCCCGGGCCGCTGAGCGAGACGGACGTGGTGGCGCTGCGGCGGGCCGGCCACCAGTCGGTGAACGAGGACGTCCCGGAAGCCGTCGTCGACATCGGGCATGTGGTCAGATACCGGGCCGGGGCGCCCCCGATCCGCTGTCTGACCAGCGGCAGGTCCTGGCACGAGGAGCGGCTCGACCCGCTGGCCAGGGAGTGGGACAGCGACATACCCGGAGGCAGGGCCGCCGCCTTCCTCGACCTCGGGCTGCACAGCGTGATGATCGTGCCGATCCGGGCCCGGGGCACCACGCTCGGTGTCACCACGTTCTTCCGGCGGCAGCGGCAGGACCCCTTCGAGGCGGACGATCTGAGCCTGGCCGAGGAGTTCGTCGCCCGCGCGGCCCTGTGTCTGGACAACGCCCGCCGCTACACGCGGGAGCGCGACGCTGCTCTCGTACTGCAGCGCAATCTGCTGCCGCACCGGTTCCCCGAGCAGGACGCCATGGAGGTCGCCGCCTGCTATCGGCCGGCCGACGAGCTGACGGGCCTTGGAGGCGACTGGTTCGACGTCATTCCGCTGTCGGGTGCCCGGGTCGCCCTGGTGGTGGGGGAGGTGGCGGGGAGCGGGATCGAGGCCGCCGCGGCCATGGGACGGCTGCGTGCCGCCGTCCAGACGCTCGCCGACCTGGATCTGCGCCCCGACGAGGTGCTGGCGCACCTCGACGACGTGGTCGTCCGGGACGCGCACGAGGACGACACCACGACGGATCTGCGGGTCGGTGGCGTGCAGGCGGTGGGTGCCAGTTGTCTGTACGCGGTCTACGACCCGGTCGCCGGGCGGTGCGCCATCTCCGCCGCCGGCCAGGGCGCACCCGCGATCGTCGCGCCGGACGGCACCGTCGACTTCCTCGAACTGCCTCCCGGCCCCGCGCTCGGTGTGGGCGGCCCGCCCTTCGAGTCGGTCGAACTGCCGCTCGCGGAAGACAGCGTGCTCGTCCTGCACACCAACGGCCTGCTCGTCGCCGAAGGGCTCGACCCGGTCGAGGAGGCCGCCGCGGGCCGGGAACGGCTGCGCCGTGTGCTGGGGCGGCGGGAGCCCACCCTCGACGACCGGTGCCAGGCCGTGGTCGACGCGCTCGTGCCGGCCCGCCCGCCGGACGACGTGGCGCTGCTGATGGCCCGCGCCCGCCGCCTCGACCAGCGGCACATGGTGTCCTGGAACCTGCCCCGCGATCCCGCGATCGTCGCCGACGTCCGCAAGCGGACCGCACGGCGGCTGGCCGAGTGGGGCCTTGACGAGCTGACCTTCACCACCGAACTCGTCGTCAGCGAGCTGGTCACCAACGCCATCCGGCACGCCTCAGGACCGATCCGGCTGCGCCTGATCCTGACCGGCGCCACCCTGATCTGCGAGGTCTGGGACGCCAGCGCCAGTGCCCCGCATCTGCGGCATCCGAAGGCGACCGACGAGGGCGGCCGCGGCCTGTTCCTGATCTCCCAGTTCACGCAGCGCTGGGGCACCCGCCACACCCAGGACGGCAAGATCATCTGGACCGAGCAGTCCCTGACGGGTCCGGCGGTGTGACACGCAGTCCCTGACGGGGCTGGCGGTGTGGCACGCCGATTCCGGCGGTTCTTCGGCGCGCGTGGTGACGTTCCGCTGGCTAGCGTGAAGAACCGGAGCACTTCTCGCAGCAACCTTCGACGAAGAGGGAGGCGGAGCCATGGCCGTGGAACCCGAGGGAACGCCGTGCTGGGCCGATGCGATGTTCAGCGATGTCGAGGGGGCTAAAAGCTTCTACGGTGACGTGCTGGGCTGGACGTTCGGCGAGACGTCGACGGAGTTCGGCAACTACACGGAGGCGTACTCGAACGGCAAGGCGGTGGCCGCCGTCGTCCCGCCGATGCCCGGCGCGGAGGAACAGTCGGCCTGGTGCCTGTACTTCGCGTCGCCGGACGTCATCGCCACCGCCGCCAGGATCCGTGACAACGGCGGTGAGGTGGTGATGGAACCCATGCAGGTCGGCGACTTCGGCTCCATGCTGCTCGCCCGCGACCCGGGCGGTGTTGTCTTCGGCGTGTGGCAGGCCGGCAAGCATGAGGGCTTCGAGGCGAAGGCGGTGCCCGGCGCGTACTGCTGGGCCGAGGTCTTCACCCGGGAGCCCGAGAAGTCCGACGCCTTCTTCCCGGCCGTCTTCCCGTACAGCGCGCAGCAGATGGAAGACGAGGAGATGGACTTCCGGCTCTTCAACATCGACAAGGAGCCGGTGCTCGGGCGGATGAAGATGACGGAGGAGTTCCCGCCGGAGGTGGCGCCCTACATCAACGTCTACTTCACGGTCGAGGACTGCGACGCCGCGGTGGCGAAGGCCACCGAGCGCGGTGGGGTGCTTCGGTTCGGCCCGATGGACAGCCCCTTCGGCCGCTTCGCGGCACTGAGCGACCCGCAGGGCGCGTTGTTCTCCGTCATCGACACCACGACGATCAAGGGCGAGATGCCCAAGCTGACCGACGTGTCCTGACGGTTCGGGCGGCGGCCGTTTTTGCGGGGAACCGGCCGCCACCCTCGTCGTGCGGTGCTCGCTAACAGATGTTCTGGCTGCTGTTGACCAGCCGGTTGTTGCGGAACGTCGTGTTCTCGCCGCAGGGGCTTTCCCTGATGGCCGAGTCGGTCACCGTGAGGTTCTGGATGGTGATGTCCCGGTTGTTCGGGAAGTCGGAGCGCGCGGCGAGCCGGATCTCTCCGCCGCCGGTGACGGTGCCGCTCTGGGCGGCGATGTTCACGTTGGAGCAGTTCTCGATCAGGATCGAGTTGTTGCCGGTGTTGGAGAGGGACACCTTGTCGATGACCGCGCCGCCGCTCTCGGAGACGCAGAAGACGCCGCGTCCGCCACCGCGCGCGATGACCTCGCCCACCCGGATGTTGGTCGGGTAGCTGCTGCCGACCCGGCCGTTGCGGTTGGCCATGCGGAAGGCCGCGTAACCGGTGCCGGCGCCCGCGTTGTCCGCGTCGACCTTGGTGACGGTGGCGTTGATGGTCTGGTTGAGCAGCAGACCGGACTCGCCGACATTGCGGGCGGTGACCGTGCCGATGGTGATGCCGTCGACGCCGTACGTCTCCACGGCGTGGCTGCTCGCCCCGGACACGTACACGTTGTCGATCCTGACGTTCTTGGTCCACTGGCTGGTGTCGCCGCGGTTGTCGATGCGGACGCCGAGACCGCGCGACAGGCGCATGTCGATCTGGCCGAGGACGACGTTCTGCACGTTGCGCATGAAGACGCCGTACAGCGGGGCGCCGGTGAGTTTCAGATTCTGGACCTCGATGTCCCGGGCGCCGCGTGCGTAGACGGGGGCCTGGTCGCCGGAGCCCGTGCCGGTGACGTTGATCGTGCCGCACACGTCGAGGACGGTGTAGCTCGGCAGGGAGACCCTGGATCCGGCGCTGATGGAGCCCGAGCCGCGCACGACGACCCGTTCCTTCGAAGTCCGGCCCGCCGTAAGGCTGTTGACGGCGGCCTGCATCGCCGCACGCATGTCGGTGCCGGTGTAGGCGACGCTGCTGCCGCGGCGGGCGGTCCAGGTGCTGCCGCTGAGCACGGCCTCGGCCTGGAACGAGCCGTCGCCGCAGGCCGCCGCCCTGGCGGCAGCCGCCGGTTCCGGTGCGGCGGCCGGTTCCTGGGCCGCGTCGGCGGGTGCTGTCAGCACGGCCGCTCCGGTGAGCAGGGCGGTGGCACAGGCGGCGGTGACGCCGGCCCGCTTCTTGCGCGTACCTAAGGCTCTGCCGATGAGGTGAGGTGCGGCTCTGCGTCCCATCTCGTCTTCTCCTGTACGTGGGGGTGGACGCGTCCGCTGCCCCCGTTGCCGTCCAGCACTTCACTACGGTCGTCGAAGCCGATTCGATTGAATCGATTCACGACCGGGCGTGCGTGACCTGGGGCGACTTGGCTCGGGGAGCGGCGGCACGTTGCGGGAAGTACGTTAGCAAGCGCTTTCTGGTGCGGGTGGTGAGTGTGGCAACGGCCTGACGTGACGTCAAGGGGGCTGGTGCGCCTCGGCTTTGGGTGCCGGGCTCCGGGCTCAGGCCGTGGCGTGGAAGGCGTGCAGAGTGTCGACGACCTCCGCGTCGGAGATCTGGCGGAAGTCCTCGTACCACTCGCTGACCGCCTGGAAGGCCGGCGGCTGTTCGAGGCAGACGACGTCGTCGGCCTCCCGGCGGAGTTCGGCCACCGCCTGCGGGCTGCCGACCGGTACGGCCAGGACGAGCCGTCCCGGCTCCTGCCGGCGCAGGAAGCGCAGGGCCGCGGTGGCGGTCAGGCCGGTGGCGAGGCCGTCGTCGATCAGGACGACGGCGCGGCCGCGCACGGAGGGGGCCGGGCGGCTGCCCCGGTAGAGGTATTCGCGGCGGTGCAGCTCATTGCGCTCGCGGGCGACGTCCGCGCCGAGCCGGTCCTCGGTCATGTCCAGGAGCGCCAGGCTGCGCCGGTCGAAGAGCGGGGGGTCCTCGCCGACGATCGCGCCGATCGCCGCTTCCGGCCGGACCGGGGTGCTGATCTTGCGGGCGGTCAGTACGTCCAGCGGCGCGTGCAGTTCGCGGGCGACCTCCGCCGCGACGGGTACGCCGCCGCGTGGCAGGGCGAGGACGAGCAGGTTGATGAGGTCGCCGGAATCGGCCCACTCGGCGAGCCGCAGGGCGAGTTGCCTGCCGGCGTGCTTGCGGTCGCGGAATGGCATGGGTTGCCTCCGACGGTTGGGTGGTTGGGTGGTTGGGTGGTTGGGCGGTTGGGTTCGTTGGCGGTTGGGTTCGTTTTCGTGTGCGGGTGGTTTGTGGCTGGTCGCGCAGTTCCCCGCGCCCCTAAAGGGGCGCTGGTCGCGCCCACGGGGCGGAGCCGCATATTGACACAGCCCCGCGCCCCTGAAGGGCGCTGGTCGCGTCCGCGCGGCGGAGCCGCACATTGTCACAGCCCCGCGCCCCTAAAGGGCGCTGGTCGCGTCCGCGCGGCGGAGCCGCAGATGGACACAGCCCCGCGCCCCTGAAGCTTCGCGCCCGCGCGGCGGGGTCGCTCGTGTGGCAACCCCGCGCCCCTGAAGTGCGCTTTGCGTCCTTAGGCCCGCGCCCGAGTTCCCGGCGCGGGGTGGCCGAAACCACGCACCGCGTTTCCGGCGCGGGGTGCCCCGAACCGCGTACGGCGGACGGGGCCGCTGTCAGCCCGAGTACGGCGGACAGGGCGCTGTCAGCTCGGTGTGGAGGTGACGTCGGGGATTCCGTCCCGGAGGCGGGCTCCCTGTCGCAGTAGTTCGCGCTGGACGAGCGAGTGCGGCAGGTCCCGTGGGCTTCGGCCGAGGCGGGTGGCCAGTGCTGCGCAGGCGCCTGCCGCCTGGCCGGTGGCCATTGCGATGGGCATGACCCGGTACGAGGAGTGGGCCACGTGCGTACCGGAGATGCAACGGCCGGCCACCAGCAGACGGTCGGTGTCCCGGGGCAGCAGGCAGCGCAGCGGGATGTCGTAGAAGCTGCCCGTGGGCACGCGTTTGAGGAGCGTGCCGGTGCCCTCCGGGTTGTGGATGTCGATCGGGTAGGCGCCATGCGCGACGGCGTCCGGAAACGGACGGGCGGCCAGGATGTCGTGGCCGGTCAGCTGGTAGTCGCCCACGATGCGGCGGGTCTCCCGTACGCCGATGTGGGTGCCGCTCTGCATCACGTAGGAGTGCTCGAAGCCCGGCACCCGGGTGCGCAGGAAGTGGTCGATCTGTGCCAGCTGGCGGCGGGCGGTGTACTCGGCGCGGCTGAGGTCCCAGACGCTGGTGCCGAGCGCTCCGGTGACACGCGTGCTGTTGACGCTGACCTCGCGGGGGTGCGGGGTGGCGAAGAACAGCACGTCCTCGCGCGGCAGCCGGAGTTCGCCGGCCTCCGTGGCCTCCCGGACCAGGTCCCACAGGCCGTGCACGCCGCGCCACTCGTCGGGGTGGGCACGGACGTACTCGGCGAACCGCGGCCGCAGGAAGTCCGCGACGCGGAACATGAGCGTCATCGGCTGCACCCGTCCGTCCTCGGGGCGGCCGATCTCGTACGGAGCTCCGCAGGCGGCCGCGACATCGCCGTCACCCGTGCCGTCGACGACCACGCCCGCGTCGATCACCACCGGTCCCGACTTGGTCTCGAAGACCACGCGCCAGCCGTCGTCGAGCGGCAGCGCGGCGGACGCGAAGGAGTGGAACAGCATCCGTACGCCCGCCTCGTCGAGCATCTCCAGCAGGACCATCTTGAAGATCTCCGGGTCGAACGGCACGGTGTAGCCGGTCTCGACGGAGGGCGGGACACAACCGCCGCTCGCGGTGAGCCGGTCAAGGAGGCGCCACAGAACGCCGGCGACCACCGGCTCGCCCTCGCCGTGGTCGGTGGGCAGCAGCCGGGTGTCCTCGCCGTTCTCGGTGAACGCGGCCTGCTTGTGCTCGTTGTGGAACGACATCAGGGGCATGACGAGGGCCACGGTCGCATTGCCGCCCAGGAACGCGTAGCGCTCGACGAGGGCGACCTCGGCCCCGGCGTCGGACGCGGCGAGCGCGGCGCCGCAACCGGCCGGGCCGCCGCCGACCACCAGGACGTCGGTCCGGCCCGCGTAGCGGGCCTCCCGCGGCGGCAGGGTGACGGTACGGGGCTCGTTGGGCGGCTCCAGGATCGGCATCGCTTCCTCCCGTCAATCCTCTCTCGGCTGCGGGGCCTCGGGAGGCCCGCGCACTTCCGGCCGGTCGTGCCCGTCAGGCCCCCGCACTCAGGTCCTCCACGTGACGGTCGTCCGGGGCGGGCCGGGACACCAGCAGCTCGTCAGAGCCCCTGCGGGAGCCGCTGTCGATCTCGTCGATCTTGTCCAGGAGGGCTCCGCAGCGCCCGCAGGTCTCCCGGGCGAGCCCGCACAGCTCTCGGACACGCGACCGCAGCTCCTGGCGCCGCTGCGGATACTCGTCCCAGAGCCGGTCCACCTCCGCCAGCAGCAGCCCGGCCTGCTCCCGTGCCACTCCGACCAGGGCCGGCGCACCCACCCGGCGCGCGAAGTCGAACACCTTGCCCGAGTAGGGGAGCGGCAGGATCGGCAGCCCGGAGAGCGCCGCGAAGATCAGGAAGTGCAGGCGCATGCCGACGGCGAGATCCAGGTGGCGCATAAAGCCGAGGACCTGCCCTGGGCTGTAGGTGCCGTTCATGATCCGGCCCTGGTCCGGCGCGGACATGTGCGACAGCACGGCATGTGCGTGGCGCACGTCGTGGCGTTCCATCGGCATGAAGACGACATGGGCGTCCAGGCGCCGGACCAGGAAGTCGGCCACGTCCGCGAGCAGTGCGTGATAGCCGCCCTCGTCCAGCTTCTCGGCCGCCCGGCCCGGCTCCCGCACCGACATCCCCACCAGGCGTTTCCCGGCCGGGATGCCCTCGTGCGTCATCATCCGGCCGGTGAACGGCTCCGGGGACAGCAGCAGCGCCGGGTCGGCGGTGACCGTGAGCTCGCGCTCGACCCCGACCTCGTCGAGGACGAGGCCGGACTCCTCGTCCCGTACCACCACGTCGTCCATCTCCGGCAGCACGGTGCGTACCGCCTCCCGGTCGTCGGCCTCCCTCAGCGGACCCGCGCCGATGGCGTAGGCGAACGTGCGGACTCCGTGGACCTGCGCCGCACGGACCAGCCGCAGGTACCGGCGCGCCTCACCGTCGTAGAGGATCCCGCCGCCGCCCAGCACCAGCAGGTCCAGGCCGGACAGCGCGTCCAGCAGCTGCCTCTGGGCGACGCCCTCCCAGTCCACCACCTCGTCGACGCCGCGGTGGTGGGTGCGGGTGTGCTCGGCGTTCCGGCTGAAGACGACGATCCGGGCGTGCGGGCGATGGTGCCTCAGGCAGCCCAGCACACAGGTCAGGATGGACTCGTCGCCGATGTTGAAGCCGCCGTACGAGCCGAGGACGCCGATCCGCGGGGCCGAGGTACGGGGGGACGGAGGCGGGCGCTGGGCAGCGTGGGTCATCCATGCGCTCCCGTCGCGTCGGGGTTGGTCGGTAGGGGCTCGGGTTGCCCGGCCCGGGCGCGACAAACACCCCTGAAACGGTCACCGCCCCTGCGTCCGGTGCGGTGCCGACACGGCATCGCTCAGCCGGTCGTACTCCCACAGCTCATCGACCAGCTCGAATCCGGCCTCGTGGAAGAGCCGCGGCGCGGCGCCGCTGGTACCGGTCGGGCGCGACGACGTGCCGACGACGGCGACGACATGTGTGGCGCCCTCCTCGGCGAGCAGGGCCAGCGCCTGGTCGAGGAGTTTGCGGCCCAGACCGCGGTGGCGGTACGGGCTCACCGTCTCGAGCCAGTACACGGTCGCGGTGCGATCGCGCGCCGTGCTCACCACGATCTCGGCGACCGGCTCGGCCGCCTCGTGGAAGACCAGACGATGGCCCGGCGGAAACTCGTTGGGGAACACGTCGGCCACGAGTTTGGGAGGCGAAGGACCGCAACGGAGGGACCGAAGCAGGTAGTGGCCCCGGAGGCGGCCGGTGAAGCCCCGGCGGACCAGTACGTCATGGGTCGCGGCGCGGTGGGTGCGGGGCAGGCCGCCCGGGCCCAGGGCGCCCGGTTCGGCACAGGTGAACGCCTCGATCCGCGGGCAGTCACCGAGCGCGGCCAGGGCATGGGCGACCAGGTCCTGCAGGGCCGCGGTGTCCTCGCGGGCGTGCAGAAGATGGATCAGCCCGGAGCGCAGGTCCTGCCAGGACAGAAACGCGATGGTGCCCAGGGGCCGGTCGTCGGCGTCGGTGAGCACGCTCAGGCGTGCCCGGGCCGGTGCCTGCCAGCCCGCCGCGGACGGGCAGCCCTGCAGCGCGGCGGCCGGCAGCTCCGGTACGCAACGCGGCTGCCCGGGCAGCCGGTCGGCATCGATCAGATCTCGTACGGTCGGCTCGTCCCTGGCCTGGTACGGGCGCACGTTCCACCCGCGCCTGTCGGGTGCCACGGCGATGTCACCGTCCTTGCGCATGGTGTCGTCTTCTTCCGGCATCTGCTGGATGTACCCAGCCTCTCGCAAGCCGGCCGCCCTGTCATGGGCGGCGGCTCAGCCGGCCAGCGGAACCTGCACGGCGGCGTCGGTGAGCAGCGCGCGGACCTCATTGATGACCGTGCCGTGCACGGGCAGCATCAGATGCCCGACGCCGTCCACGAGGACGTTGCGCACCAGCAGGTCCTCGTGATCGAGGCGGCCCCGGGCGGTCGGGATGACCGCCTCGTCGAGGTTGCTGTAGAAGGCGACGAACTGGGCGCGGCAGTCGGGGCACGGCTCGGCCAGCTCGGCCAGCAGCGGACTTCCCGGGCGCAGCTGGCGCAGCACGGGGTGCGGAGGAGCCCACAGCGCCATCGCGGTGCCGCTGTGCGGCGTGGCCAGCGTGATCACCAACGGCACATGGGCGTCTCCGCCCAGCCGCTGCACGTAGTAGCGCGCGATCAGTCCGCCCATGCTGTGCCCCACCAGGCACACGGGCCGGTCGCCGTTCTGCTTCCGCACCCGTTCGACCTGCTCGCCCAGCATGCGGGCGGCGACGCGGATGTCGGGGTTGAAGACGTTGTACGTCGCCGTGACGAACGGCCCGGCCCCGCAGCCGCGCAGACCGTTCTGCAGCTTCGAGAAGATCGACGGACGGTCGGCAAGGCCGTGTACGAACACCACAGGCATGCCCGACACATCGGGTTCACACTTGTCGTCGTCCGTCGGCAGCCGGCGGTCAACGGCGCCGATCAGTCCGGCGAACTGCCGCACACCCCACAGGGCGAGATCCAGCGGCAGGCCGGCCAGTCGCACGGTCATCCATCCCGTCTCCAGGGTGACTCCCCGAAGGGTCACCAGCCAGGGAACGGGGAAGCGCGGTCCCCTCAATGAAATGCTCGTGGTACTCATCTCCGAGACGACACTACCGGCGCCCGTACCCCGATTTTCCGGGGTTACCAAGGCGGCCGACTCTGTTCCTGAGCCTCTCAAGTACCCAGGAGCACCACCTCAAACGTGAGGAGCGCGGCGGGTGACCATGGTCCGGAGCCGTGTTTCCGGTGGCAAAGTGTAAGTTTACGCCTCGTGCTGCTTACTGTCCTGGTGGGCGTACTGGGGATGGTTCAGGTCGAAGGCCGGGGACTCCGAGCGGATCCGGGGCAACGCCACGAAGTTGTGGCGCGGCGGCGGACTCGACGTGGCCCACTCCAGTGACCGGCCGTACCCCCAGGGATCGTCCTCCGTCACGCGCTGTCCGTACCGCGCCGTCCGCCACACGTTGTAGAGGAACGGCAGCGTGGACACGCCGAGCAGGAACGCACCGGCCGAGGAAAGCGTGTTGAGCAGGGTGAAGCCGTCCGCGGGCAGATAGTCGGCGTACCGACGGGGCATTCCCTTCTCGCCGAGCCAGTGCTGCACAAGGAAGGTCAGCTGGAAGCCGATGAACAGCAGCCAGAAGTGGACCTTTCCGAGGCGTTCGTCGAGCAGTTTCCCGGTGAATTTCGGCCACCAGAAGTAGAAGCCCGCGAACATCGCGAACACGACCGTGCCGAACAGCACGTAGTGCAGGTGCGCCACGATGAAATACGAGTCCGTGAGGTGGAAGTCGAGCGGCGGAGAGGCGATGAGCACGCCGCTCAGCCCGCCGAGCAGGAACGACACCAGGAAGCCCATGGCCCACAGCATCGGGGTCTCGAAGGACAGCGATCCCTTGATCATGGTGCCGATCCAGGCGAAGAACTTGATGCCGGTCGGTACCGCGATGAGGAACGACATCAGTGAGAAGAACGGCAGCAGTACGGCGCCCGTGGCGAACATGTGGTGCGCCCACACCACCGCCGAGAGCATGGTGATGGCGATGGTCGCGCCGATGAGCGGCACATAACCGAAGATGGGTTTACGGCTGAACACCGGGATGATCTCGCTGATGATGCCGAAGAACGGCAGCGCCACGATATAGACCTCGGGATGGCCGAAGAACCAGAAGAGGTGCTGCCACAGAATGGCGCCGCCATTGGCCGCTTCGAAGATGTGCGCCCCGAATTTGCGATCCGCCTCCAGCGCCAGCAGTGCGGCGGTCAGGACGGGGAAGGCGGGCAGTACGAGAATGGACGTGAACAGAATGTTCCAGGTGAAGATCGGCATTCGGAACATCGTCATGCCCGGCGCGCGCAGGCACAGTATGGTGGTGATGAAGTTGACCGCGCCGAGCGTGGTGGACACACCTGTGATCACCAGCCCCATGGTCCACAAGTCGCCGCCGGATCCGGGCGAGCGCACGGCGCTGTTGAGCGGTGCGTAGGCGAACCAGCCGAACGCGGCCGCACCACCCGGCACCAGGAAGCCGGAGACCACCATCAGCCCGCCGAACAGATACATCCAGTACGAAAGGGCGTTGAGACGAGGGAAGGCCACGTCCGGAGCCCCGATCTGCAATGGCATCACGGCATTCGCGAAGCCCGCGAACATCGGCGTCGCGAACAGCAGCATCATGATGGTGCCGTGGATGGTGAACAGCTGGTTGTACGTGTGCTCGTTCACCAACTGCAGTCCGGGACGGGCGAGTTCGGCCCGCATCAGCAGCGCGAGGACGCCGGCCAGCAGGAAGAATCCGAACGCGGTGACCATGTAGAGATTGCCGATCACCTTGTGATCGGTGGTGGTCGCCCAGCGGTACAGGGCACGCCCCAGCCGCAGGCCTGGTGATCCTGGTGAAGTTGACGGCGGGCCGATCGGAACGGTCTTCCTCGCGGACGTGCCCATGAGCCCGCGCAGTACCCCGGCGTGCGGGGCACAAACAAGAGGTGGACGAGACCATGGCAGGTGAGACGGACGCCATCAGGGAACTGACCGATGACCACCGCCACGTGGAAGACATATTTCGGCAGATCGAGGCACTTCCCAGCGCTGACCGGATATGCAAGATCTATACGGACCGGGCCACCATCGAGCTGGTACGGCATTTCGTTTCCGAAGAGGAATTCGTCTATCCGGTCCTGAGTGATCGCATCGCGGACGGAGCCGATCTCGCGAAGAAGGGAATGGAGGACCACGGTCGCGTCGAGCAGCTGATGAGAGATCTCGAAGACGCCGAGGCGGGGACTTCCACATTCGGGCGACTTGTCGACCAGCTGCTGCGTGAGGTCCGCCTCCAGACCCGGGAAGAGGAGGACCTGCTCTTCCCCCGCCTCCAGGCCGCTCTGCCGCCGACGACGCTGACCGATCTCGGCAGCCGGATCCGCCGGGTGAAATCCATCGTGCCGACGCGTCCCTACCCGGCCGTCCCCGGTGTTCCGCCGACGAGCAAGCTGCTCTTTCCCGGGCCCGGCCTCGTAGATCGGGTACGGGCCGTCCTGTCGGGATGGAGCCACGCCTTCTGACGACCTTCTGATGAGGACCTTCTGATGAGGACCGAGGCACGTCTGTTCACCGGGGTGGCGGTCTTCTTCGCCGTCACCGCCGTCGGATACGGCTGGTTCTCCGAGGAACCCGCCGGCACCGCCGTCCTGGCCATCGCCTTCCTGATGGCGGCACTCGTGGCGTTCTTCCTGCACGTCCAGTACCGCAGGCGCGGCCCCAGGGCCCAGGACCGCGGCGACGCCCAGGTGGTGGAGACCGCAGGGCCCCTGGAGTTCCTCCCGCCGCACAGCCCCTGGCCCATCACCACGGCCGTGGGATCGGTCGTCGTCGCCCTCGGCGTGGTCTACGGCCTGTGGCTGCTGCTGCTCGGCCTCGGTGTGCTGGCGCACGGTGTATTCGGAATGGTCTTCCAGTACGCCGGACGGGCCGATCGGGCCGGTCCCGGACGCCCCGGCCACCCCGATCGGGCCGGTCAGGGCTCCAACTCGCCCTTACGGGACGGCCGTTCCGCCTCGACACGGTCACGGTAGTACCAGGAGCTCAGCGTGGCACGCAGCCGTCGCAGCCGAGGCACGTCGCCGTTGCGCTCCGGCACGGTCAACGGCTGCGGCAGCTCGCGCGTCCGCAGGATGTACTGCCGCTCGGCGTCCAGCGGTTCGTGGCTCTCCTCGTATCCGCCCTCCACCGACTGCCGCACCTCGCCGGTCTCCTCGCCCTCCTCGAGCCGCTTCAGCTCCGCCTCCCGCAGGGCGAGACAGACCCGCTTGGTCACCATGAACGCGAGCGGCGGCAGCACCACGAGGAGGATCCGGAATACCCACGTCAGAGTGTTGAGCGAGATCCTGAAGGTGTGCGCGATGACGTCGTTGCCGCCTGCCGCGAGCAGTACGCCGTAGAAGACGATCGCGGCGACGCCGAGCCCCGTGCGTACGGGCTTGTCCCGCGGCCGGTCGCACAGATGGTGCTCCTGGTCGTCGCCGGTGACCCACTTCTCGAAGAACGGATACGCGTACAGCACCGCGAAGAGGGCGAGCGGCAGTATCACGGCGGGCAGCAGCACGTTCCACATGACCGTGTGCCCGGCGACCGCCGTCTCCCACGGCGGCACGAGTCTCAGCGAGCCTTCGAGGAATCCCACGTACCAGTCGGGCTGCGAGCCGGTCGACACATGGTCCGTGCGGTAGGGCCCGTACGCCCAGACCGGATTGATCTGCGCCAGCCCCGCCAGCACCGTCAGTACGCCGAAGACGGTGAAGAACAGGCCGCTCGAACTCGCCACGAACTGCGGGAACATGGGCTTGCCCACGGCGTTGCGGTTGGTCCGGCCGCGCCCCGCCCAGTGCGTGTGCTTCAGGTAGAAGACCAGGATCAGATGGACGGTGACGAGCGCGAGCAGCAGGCCGGGCAACAGCAGGATGTGCAGCGAGTACAGCCGCGGAACCATGTCCTCGCCCGGGAACTCGGCCCCGAACGCGAACATGCTCAGATACGTCCCCACCACCGGGATCGACAGCATGATCCCCTGCGCGATGCGCAGCCCCGTGCCGGACAGCAGGTCGTCCGGCAGCGAGTAGCCCGCAAAGCCCTCGGCGAGCGCCAGCAGGAACAGCGTCACGCCGATCATCCAGTTCACCTCGCGCGGCTTGCGGAAGGCGCCGGTGAAGAAGATCCGCAGCAGATGCACGCCGATCGCCGCGAGGAACACCAGGGCCGCCCAGTGGTGCAGCTGCCGGATGAGGAGCCCGCCGCGCACGTCGAAGCTGATGTGCAGGGTCGACTCGTACGCCTCCGACATGCGTACGCCCTCGAGCGGCCGGTACGAGCCGTCGTACACGACCTCGTTCATCGACGGATGGAAGAACAGCGTCAGCCAGACCCCGGTCAGCAGCAGGACGACGAAGCTGTAGAGCGCGAGCTCGCCGAGCAGGAACGACCAGTGGTCGGGAAACGCCTTGCGCAGCAGCGAACCGCCCTCGGAGACCGGCAGCCGCGCGTCCAGCGCGTCAGTGGTTCGCTCCGCGGTCCGCCGCATGCGCGCCGAGGCGCGAGCCTTCCGCCTGGTGAACACCCGCCCCGGGTGCCCCGCGCCCGTGGGCGGAAACCATGGTCATGAGGGCTTGAGGGGGTCGTGTCCCAGGGACATGAGCCGGTGGCGCCTGCTCTGGTCGGCGGCCTCCGGCTCCCGCTCCTCGTCGCTCAGGGCATGGATGCGGTCGACCACCTTGCGCATGAGGCGTACGTCGTCGTCCGTGAGGTCCCTGCGGCGCTTGGCCAGGATCGACAGGATGTGCTGTCCCGCCTCGCTCCCGGCCTGATCGGGCAGCGGCTCGGTGAGAGGGCTCGCGTCCCGGGTCCTGAGCCAGGTACTCAGCTCCTGCGAGGTCATGTTCACCACACGGTGGAACTCGTCCCACAGGACGTCGACTTCGTGGTGGGAGAGGTCGGTCATGGAGGATCACCTCACATCATGAGTCGGTGTGCGGCCCCTCGTGGACAGGCGGGGCGAGGTCATCGGCCTCGGGTACCCGTGAGCGCGCGGCTCACCCTCGTACGACGCCGAAACCGGTGCGGAGGACTGGTCCGGCCGGAGGGGACTGGTCCGGTCCCCAGGGGGGACTCGTAACCGCACAGCAGTGCGGAAGAGCGAGGAGCCATGGAGATCTCAGGCATTTTCAGTGCGATTGTGATCGGTATCGTCATCGGCGTGCTGGGCCGGCTTGTCGTGCCGGGGCGTCAGCGCATCGGCATTCTGTGGACGATCGTGGTCGGTATCCTGGCGGCCTTCGTGGGATCGGCGATCGCGTCGGCCTTCGACGTGGCCGACACGGAGGGCGTCGACTGGGTGGAGTGGATCTTCCAGATCGCTCTGGCCGCCTTCGGCGTTGTCGCCCTGGACCGGGTGAAACTGCGCCGCTGACCCGGCGCCCGACTTTTCGGCCGGGGCGAGACGGGAACTCGGCCGCCTGACCGGACTCGACCAGCGGTCAGGAGGCCGACGTGACCGATCCGCAGCACGCGCAGCAGAACCCGGCGACGCAGCACCCTCGCCCCGAGTTTCCGGCACAGGACCAGCCCCATCCGGGCTGGACAGGGCCGATGGACCCGCCGCCCGATCACGGTGAGGAGTCCTACCGCGGCAGCGGCCGCCTGGAAGGCCGCAAGACGGTCATCACCGGTGGGGATTCCGGCATCGGGCGGGCGGTGGCCCTGGCCTTCGCCCGGGAGGGCGCCGATGTGCTGTTCACCTACCTTCAGGAGGAGGCGACCGAGGCGAGTGAGACGTCCCGGTTGGTGGAGGGTGCCGGCCGCAAGGCCGTCGCGGTCTCCTGCGACATCCGGGACGAGGAGAACTGCCGGGCGCTGATCGGGCGGGCGTCCGGTGAGTTCGGCCGTATCGATGTCCTGGTGAACAACGCGGCGTACCAGATGTCGCAGCCGGACGGCATCGAGGCGATCTCCACCGAGCAGTTCGACCGGGTCATGCGCACCAATATCTACGGGATGTTCTGGCTGACGAAGTTCGCCCTGCCGCATATCCCGGAGGGCGGCAGCATCATCAACTCCACGTCCGTGCAGGCCTACAAGCCCAGCCCCCACCTGCTGGACTACGCGACGACGAAGGGCGCGATCGTGACCTTCACCCAGGGGCTGGCCCAGATGCTGGTGGACCGTGGCATCCGCGTCAACGCGGTCGCGCCGGGCCCGGTGTGGACGCCGCTGATCCCCTCGACGCTGCCCGACACGGTGGAATTCGGCAAACAGGCCCCCTTGGGCCGCCCGGCACAGCCCGCCGAGCTGGCCCCGGCGTACGTCTATCTCGCCTCCCAGGAGGCGAGCTTCATCACGGCGGAGATCCTCAACGCGACGGGCGGCACGCCTCTGCCCTAGCGGGTTTGCTCTCGTTCGACGAAGGGAGCGGTCGGCATGAACGAGAAACGGGCGGAGGAGCCGGGCACGGAGACGAAAGTGCCGCGAGATCTGCCCCCGTCGCAGGAAGAAGCCGAGCGGGAGGACGCCATCGTCGACGTTCCGGCGGCGGCTGAGGAAGAGCCTTCGGAGGCCTACCCGGACACGGACGAGGCGGGCTCGGGGCGGCGTGACGGCGCTGAGAACGGCGGTCCGCAGGTTCCCCCGGTGGAGGAGGAGCCCGGCCCTCAGGAACAGCCTGACTGACGCCTGACCGACGTCGGACCTGACCGACGTCGGACGTCGGCAGCCGCGGTACGCGTCATGTGTTGGAGCGTGCCTGCCGCAACGCTCACAAGGCGAGCACGATCGCGAACGCGAGGAAGCCCGCGGCGATCAGCACCACCACGACCAGGATGAGGGCCAACGGGCCCTTGGCCCAGCCGCGCGTCGGGTTGTGGGTCTCCTGCGGGCCGGCGCCGGGGGTACTGCCCTCGGCAGGCGGGGTCTCGCCGGGCGGGACGCCGCCACCGGGCTCCAGGCCGGGACTCCGCAGCGGATCGGGATCTGGGTTGCTGTGCTGCATGGTCCCCGAGTTCCCTCGCGATCCGGTCACGAACGGTGGAGAACGTACCAATACGGAATGTGCCAATTCCGGGCGACTTGTCTCCAATTGTTTGAGACAGCCGCAGTGGGCAACCGCGTAAAGCTCAGGGTTCTCACACACGCTTCGGATGGAGCCGCCCATCATGCACATCCTTGGCATCAACGCTCTCTTCCATGATCCGGCCGCCGCGCTCGTCGTCGACGGCCGCACGGTCGCCGCGGCCGAGGAGGAGCGGTTCAGCCGGCGCAAGCACGGAAAGCGCCCCGTGCCGTTCTCGGCGTGGGAGCTGCCCGAGCACGCCGCCCGGTGGTGCCTGGAGCAGGGGGGCGTACGCCCGGACGAGCTCGACGCCGTGACCTACTCCTTCGATCCGGCGCTGGCCCGTCCCGCCCAGGAGATGGGCCTGCACGACCCGTGGGACCCGCTGCGCATCCGGTACGCCGAGAGGGCCCCGCAGTTTCTGGCCGAGGCGCTGCCGGGGCTTGCCCCGGAGGCCGTCCGTTTCGTACCCCACCATGTCGCACACGCGGCGTCCGCGGGTCCCGCGTCGCCGCACCCGGACAGCGCGGTCCTCGTGCTCGACGGACGGGGCGAGGCCGCCTCGCATCTCGCCGGCCGCTACCACGGAGACCGGCTCGAGGTGCTGGCCGCCCAGGCCCTGCCGGAGTCGCTCGGGCTCGTCTACGAGGAGCTCACCGAGCATCTCGGCTTCCTGCGCAGCAGCGACGAGTACAAGGTGATGGCCCTCGCCTCCTACGGCAAACCCCGTTTCCTGCCCCAGTTGCGGCAGCTGGTCCACCCGACGGGCGACGGCGGTTTCCGGGCGCACGGCGTCGACTGGGCGGAGTTCGCGCCCCCGCGCCCCAGGGGCGAGCCCTGGACGCAGGACCACGCCGACCTCGCGGCCAGCACCCAGGCCGTCCTCGAAGAGGTGCTGCTCGAACTCGTGCACTGGCTGCACGGGCAGGCCGGCGGCGAGGCGCTCACGATGGCCGGGGGAGTGGCGCTCAACTGCGTCGCGAACTCCCGTATCGCGGCTCAGGGCCCGTATCGGCACGTCTGGGTCCAGCCGGCCTCCTCAGACGCCGGAACCGCACTCGGTGGGGCCCTGCACTTCGCGGCGGTTCAAGAGGAGTCCCCGGTGCCCATGCCGGGCGTCGACCTGGGCCGGGGCTGGAGCGACGAGGAACTGCGCGCCCGGCTCGAAGAGGCCGCCCTGCCCTACGAGCGGCCGCCGGACATCGCCGAGACGGTGGCCGAGGAACTGGCCCGGGACGGGATCGTCGCCTGGTTCCAGGGCCGCAGCGAGTACGGACCCCGAGCCCTCGGACACCGCTCCCTGCTCGCCCACCCGGGGCGGGCCGAGAACCTGGAGCGGCTGAACCGGGTCAAGGGCCGCGAGGAGTTCCGGCCCGTGGCGCCCATGGTGGCCGCCGAGCGCGCGCACGAACTGTTCGCGGGTCCGCTGCCGAGCCCGTACATGCTGTTCGTGCATGACGTCGTACGGGACTGGCGTGACCGCATTCCGGCCGTCGTGCACGTCGACGGGACCGCGCGCATCCAGAGCGTCGACGAGCGTCAGGAGCCGCTCGTGGCACGGATGCTGAGCGCCTTCGAGCGGCGCACCGGACTGCCGGTGGTCGTCAACACCAGCCTCAACACGGCGGGCCGTCCCATGGTCGACGACCCGCGCGACGCGCTCGAGTGCTTCGGCTCCGCACCCGTCGACCTGCTCGCGATCGGGCCGTACGCGGTGCGCAGGGGGAGGGCGTTCGCATGACCGAGCCATCGCACACCACGGAGCCGACTCCCCCCACGTACGCCGTGGTCGTCCCGACCGTGGTGCGCGACACGCTCGCCGACTGTCTGGCCGCGCTCGTCGCCGCCATCGGGCCGCCGCCCAGCGAGATCGTCGTGGTCGACGACAGGACCGACCCGGAGCCGGGGCCTCTCGAACACCCGTTGAGCGTCCTCGGCGACCTGCGTGCCCGCACCACCGTGCTGCACGGCGGCGGCCGGGGACCGGCGGCGGCGCGCAACACCGGCCTGCGCGCCGTCTCCTCGCCCTGGTGCGTGTTCCTCGATGACGACGTGCAGGCAGGACCGCACTGGTGCGAGCAGGTCGCGCGGGATCTGGCCGAGGCGCCGCCGAACACGGCCGGCATCCAGGGCGTGATCACGGTGCCGCTGCCCGGCGGGCGCCGCCCCACCGACTGGGAGCGCTGCACGGCGGGTCTGGCCCGGTCCCGGTGGATCACCGCCGACATGGCCTACCGCACGGACGCGCTCAAGCAGGTCGGCGGCTTCGACGAACGCTTCCGGCGCGCCTTCCGCGAGGACACCGACCTCGCGCTGCGCGTCCTCGACGCCGGCTGGCGCATCCAGCGGGGCCGGCGCACCACCCGCCACCCCGTGCGCCCCGCCGACCGGTGGGTGTCCCTGCGCGCCCAGCGCGGCAACGCCGACGACGCGCTCATGCTGCGGCTGCACGGACCCGGCTGGTGGCACCGGGCGGCGGCACCGCGCGGCCGGATCCGTACGCATCTCGCGGTCACCTCGGCGGGCGTCGCCGCGTGCGCCCTCGCGGCGCTCGGACGCCGCCGGGGCGCCACGGTCGCATCGCTCGGCTGGGCGCTCGGTACCGCCGAGTTCGCCTGGGCCCGGATCGCCCCCGGCCCCCGCACCCGGTACGAGGTCGACACCATGCTCGCGACCAGCGTGCTCATCCCGCCGGCCGCCACCTGGCACTGGCTCACCGGCCTGTGGCACCACCGCGACGCCCCGCCCTGGCAGGAGGTGTCGCCGTGACGGCCGAGCCCGCGATCGCCGAGCCCGCGATCGCCGGGCAAGCCCTCGTCTCCTGTCCCGACAGCTTCGGCGACGTCCTGTCGGCCGGTCCCGCCGTACGCGCCGTCGGGCTCGCCCTCGCCGCCGCGGCGGGCTTCCCGCAGCCGGTAGGAGACGGCGGTCTGCTCCGGGTGCGGCCGGTGCCCGAAACCAGGGACCTGACCGGTGGTTCGCCGTACGCCGTGCCGCACCCGGGAGCGGGCGTCCCCGCGCGGGCCCGGCGCCCGGAGCACGGCGCTCAGGCCGTGCGCGAGCCGACCGCGGCCGGTCACCGGGTCGTGGTGACCGGCGGCCCGGGGGAGCGGGAGCTGACCGCCAAGGTGGCGAGCGCCGACGGGCTCGGCCTCGGGGGCAGGACCGGCGCGGCGGAACTCGCCGGCGCGGCGGAACTCGCCGGCGCGGCGGAACTCGCCGGCGTGCCGGCCCGCGCCGACGCCGTCGTCACCGGCAACACCGCCCCCGCGCACCTCGCCGCGACCGTCGGCACCCCCGTCGTCTCGCTGTTCGCGCCCGCCGTACCCGCCGAGCGTCGGCGGCCGTACGGCATCCCGTACGTCCTGCCCGGCGACCAGGACGCCCCCTGCGCGGACAGCCGCGCACGGCACCGCCCGGCCCCCGGCCGCCCCTGCCCGGACACGGTCACCGCGCACGACGTGCTCGCGGCGGTGGAGAAGGTTCTGACCTCATGAGGATTCTGCTCTGGCATGTACACGGCTCCTGGACGACGGCGTTCGTCCAGGGACCGCACACCTACCTCGTCCCCGTCACCCCGGACCGCGGACCCGACGGACTCGGCCGCGCCCGTACCTACGACTGGCCGGACTCCGTCGTCGAACTTCCGCCCGAGCGGCTGCGGGACACGGAGGTGGACCTGGTCGTACTGCAACGCCCGCACGAACTCGCCCTCGCCGAAAGGTGGTTGGGCCGAAGGCCCGGACGGGACGTACCGGCGGTGTACGTCGAGCACAACGCCCCGCACGGCGACGTGCCAGACACCCGCCACCCGGCCGCCGGCCTCCCCGGCCTGACCCTCGTCCACGTCACCCACTTCAACCGCCTGATGTGGGACAACGGAGACACCCCGACAACCGTCGTCGAACACGGCATCGTCGACCCCGGTCACCTGTGGACCGGCGAGCTGGCACGGGCCGCCGTGGTTGTCAACGAGCCGCTGCGCCGGGGCCGCACGACGGGCACCGACCTGTTGCCCGGGTTCGCGGAGGCGGCGCCGCTCGACGTGTTCGGCATGGGCACTCACGGCCTCGCCGACCTGCTCGGCCTGCCGCCCGACCGCTGCCGCAGCCACGACCTCGCCCAGTGCGACCTGCACCACGCCATGGCCGCACGCCGGGTCTACGTCCATCCCGTCCGCTGGACCTCGCTCGGCCTGTCCCTCCTGGAGGCGATGCATCTGGGCATGCCGGTGGTCGCCCTCGCCACGACCGAGGTGACCGAGGCCGTGCCCAAGGGTGCCGGTGTGGTCTCCAACCGAATCGACGTACTGACCGATGCCGTACGGAACTTCGTCGCCGATCCCGTGCACGCCCGCCTGACCGGCGAGGGAGCACGTGCGGCAGCGCTCGCCCACTACGGGCTGTCCCGCTTCCTGGACGACTGGGAGCGGCTGATCAAGGAGGTGACCCGATGAGGATCGCCATGGTGTCCGAGCACGCGAGCCCGCTTGCCGCGCTCGGGGGCCCCGACGCCGGTGGCCAGAACGTGTACGTGGCCCGCCTGACCGAAGAGCTCACGCGCAGGGGCCACGACGTCACCGTCTACACCCGCCGTGACGCGCCCGAACCGCCCCACCGCGTCCCGCTGCCCGGCGGCGCCGTGGTGGAGCACGTACCCGCGGGACCGCCCGAGCCACTGCCCAAGGACGAGCTCTTTCCGCACATGCCCGTCTTCGGCACGTACCTGGCGCACGCCTGGGACGAGGAAAGGCCCGATGTCGTGCACGCCCACTTCTGGATGTCCGGCATGGCCTCGCAACTCGGCGCGCACGCCTTCGGCATCCCCGTCGTGCAGACCTTCCACGCGCTCGGCACCGTCAAGCGACGCCACCAGGGCAAACAGGACACCAGCCCGTACGAACGCATCGGCGTCGAGCGGCACATCGGCCGCACCTGCGGACGGGTCCTGGCGACCTGCACCGACGAGGTGTACGAACTCGCGGACATGGGCGTGCCACCGCGACAGGTGTCCGTCGTGCCCTGCGGCGTCGACGTGGCGCACTTCCACCCCGGGCCGGACACCGGCGGTGCCCCCGCACGAGCGTGGGGACGGCGGATCCTGGCGTGCGGCCGGCTCGTCCCGCGCAAGGGCTACGACCAGGCGATCCGCGCGCTGACCCGGATCCCCGACACCGAACTCCTCATCGCGGGCGGCCCCGTACCGGCTCTGCTGGAGGCCGACCCGGAAGCCGAACGGCTCCTCCGGCTCGCCGACCGGCTCGGCGTGGGCGACCGCGTGCGGCTGCTCGGCGCGGTGGACCCCTCCGACATGCCCGCCCTCACCCGCAGCGCCGACCTCGTGCTGTGCACCCCGACGTACGAGCCCTTCGGGATCGTGCCGCTGGAGGCGATGGCCTGCGGCGTGCCGGTGATCGCCACCGATGTCGGCGGACACCGGGACACCGTGGCCGACGGGGTCACAGGCCGCCTTGTGCCGCCCGGGAACCACCGGGCGATCGCCGAGGCCGCGCGCGAACTGCTCGACAGGAAACGGCGGCGGCTGCGCTACGGCGCGGCGGGCCGGGAGCGGGCGCTGGCCCGCTTCACCTGGCAGCGGGTCGCGGACGGCGCCGAACAGGTCTACCGCCAGGTCGCGGTGGGACACGAACTGCCTTCGGAGGTGGCGTGATGACGCTCGCGCCCGTCGTCGGGCACTGCGACGAACTCCTCGACGCGCTGGGCCCCTTCCGCGGTTCGGCTCAGATCACCGCGCGCTGGGGCGCACGCCTCGCCGCCGTACTCACGGGCGGCGGGCGGCTCCTTGCGGCCGGCAACGGCGGGAGCGCCGCCCAGGCCCAGCACCTCACCGCCGAACTCGTCGGCCGTTACCGCACGGACCGTCCGCCGTTCTCCGCCATCGCGCTGCACGCCGACACGTCCAGCACGACGGCGATCGCCAACGACTACGGGGTGGACGAGGTGTTCGCCCGCCAGGTGCGCGCCCACGGGCGGCGCGGCGACGTCCTCGTCCTGCTGTCCACCAGCGGGGCCAGCGCCAACCTGCTCTCGGCCGCCAACGCGGCGCGCGAGGCGGGCCTGCGCGTCTGGGCGCTCACCGGACCGGCCCCCAACCCGCTGGCCGCGGGCAGCGACGAGTCGCTGTGCGTCGGCGCGCCTTCCGCCGCCACGGTCCAGGAACTCCACCTCGTGGCCGTGCACATGCTGTGCGCCGCGTTCGACGCCGCCCTCGACGGAACCCGATCCCATGACGGACCCCGTTCCCATGAGTGACCCGGGAGGAGAGTGCGCCCATGAGTGACAGGGCCCCGCTGCTCGTCGTCGGTGATGCCCTGCTCGACCGCGATCTCACCGGCTGCGCCGAACGGCTCGCGTCCGACGCCCCGGTACCCGTCGTGTCCGACTGCGAGGACCGGGTGCGGCCGGGCGGTGCCGCGCTCGCCGCCTGGCTCGCGGCGCGCGACGACCGGGACGTCACACTGGTCACCGCGGTGGGCGACGACCCGGCCAGCCGCGAACTGCGCAGGCTGGTCGAACCCTGGCTGACGTTGGTGCCGCTCCCGCTCTCGGGCGCACTGCCCGAAAAGACCCGCATCCTGGCCGGAGACCGCCCCCTGGTCCGGGTGGACCACGGCACCGGCCGCGCCCGGGACCGTACGGACGAGGCCTGTGCGGCGATCCGCTCGGCGCGTTCCGTGTTCGTGTCCGACTACGGGCGTGGTGCCGCCGAGGTCCTGCGCGACGTACTCGCCGAGCGGGCGCCCTTCGTCTGGGACCCGCATCCGCGCGGCGGCCCGCCCGTGCCGGGTACGCGACTGGTGTCGCCCACCGCGAAGGAGGCGCGCGCTTTCGCCGGCGAGGGAGAGGGGCACGTCGGTCACGGTCACGACGACCTGCGGGAGACCGCGCGCGGAGCGGCCGCACTGGTACGGAGGTGGCAGGCCGGCGCGGTCGCGGTGACGCTGGGCGCGCGGGGCGCCCTTCTCTCGTACGGGGACTGCCCGTTGCTCGTGCCCGCGCCCGCCACGCACGGCGGGGACAGCTGCGGGGCGGGCGACCGGTTTGCCGCCACGGCGGCCGGGCTGCTCGCCGACGGAGCGCTCGTCGGCGAGGCGGTCGAGGGCGCGGTGAGCGCGGCGACCGCCTTCGTGGGGAGGGGCGGGGCGGGCGGAC
>NZ_JAAKZY010000150.1 GCF_011045015.1 Streptomyces scabichelini
GTCGCGCCCCACCCGTGACGTTCCCGCGAGCCGCGTGCGTGAGCCCCACCGCGAGCTGGGCCAGCCCGCGCCACAGGGCCCGCTCCTCCTCCGGCCCCGACTTCCAGGCGTCCTCGAAGACCTCGTGCGCATGGAACGGTTTCCCCGCCTCCAACAGCGCCTGCGCCTCGTCGACGCTCGCTTCAGGCGTGCGTACGACCCCTTCGGGCTGCCGCTCCACCCCGTCGGCCCCGTACGGCAAAGGCCGCCCGAGCCCGTCCCGCGGCCGCGCGCTGCGCGCCCGCCCCTCGGCGTCCCGATCCCGTCCGGCGTCAGAAGTACTACCCATGCGCCGATTGTCCCCCGTCCCACGCCCCCTTCGAAGCAAGCCGGGGGTGTGGGGTAAAGTGCTGTTCGCACGATCACGCGGTCCACCGCGACGGTCGTATCGGGACGTGGCGCAGCTTGGTAGCGCACTTGACTGGGGGTCAAGGGGTCGCAGGTTCAAATCCTGTCGTCCCGACAGCGGAATTCTGCGTTGTCGCAGTTCAGGGGCCATCTTCGGGTGGCCCCTGATGCGTGTTCGGGCGCGGATCGGGAGCCCTCGTCCGCTCCCCGTGCTCCCATCGCTCCCAAGCGACGGGGCGGCGTCAATCGGTGGTTGACCGCGGGTCGCCCGATCCGGTCGAGGTGCGGTTGCTCCCACCGCCGGGGCCTGGTGCTCCCGGCCTTTTCTGGTCAAGGGGGCGAGCTGTTCCCATCCGCTCAAGTGGGGTCGTGGGAAACGCCCTCTGTGCTCTCCAGCAAATGTCCCCTTGGCTGCGAGGGCTCCCGGACCAGGTGGACAACGCATCGAGGTCTTGAACGCTCTCGTGGGTGTCTGTGCAGGTGGGAGGGGTGGCGTCGGGGGTGCGCCCCGCCGTATGTGTCCCCATGGCTGAGGGCAAGGAGTGGTAGGCAGTCGTTGTGCGCCGTAGGTGGCTGGTTTCGGGGCGGGGTGGAAGAGGTGAGGGGCTTTGGTCTGGGGCTGGCCGGTCAGGTGGGCGACCTTGGTGAGGCGGAGGGCGGAGTCGGCTGGCGCTGCTCGTCCGTGGTGCACACGGGTCGCCGCGCATGGCTCCGTCGGGCGGTGGTTTAGCTCAAGAGGCAGGGCATTGACCGCAGGCTCGCGTCCCGGGATGAGCCGCGACCAAGGCCTGATTGAGCTGTACCCCTGCGACAACGGAGATTCAGCGCAAGTGGCGGCCGCCGCGCGTCTGTCGAAGACCGCTTCGATTGAGGGCCGTGACGTTGTGGAGTTCCGTTTCAATGTATAGGCCACCACGCGTTGCCGTGGGTTCGGCGAATTAGCTAACCGCCAGGTCAAACGGGGGTGATCCGAGTTCGGGTCACCCCCGTTCGCGTAGCCGTGGCTGGATTTTGGCTGGATGGGCTGACGCTTCGTCACCTGTCGTCATTCGTCGTTCTCTGCGCGCTGGCTGGATCGCGGCTGGATGCAGCTGAACGGCGAGTCAGTTCGGAGGGGCCGCGCGTATGCCCGCGTGGGCCGAGCGTTTCGGGTAATCGCGTCCTGGGGCCTGGATGGGGCGTACGGCCCTGTGGTCGCCCGGACGGGCCGGTTGGCCGGGTGTTGTGGCGGCCGCGCGGCTGCACTTGGCCGCAGGTTCGAGTCCCGGGCGGGGGACACTGAGGACACCCGGCGGGAGCCACAAAACATGGCTGGTCGTGCACAAGCCGCTGATCTGCATGTTTGCGCCAGGGTGGTGGTGGAGGGGCGATCTCGGCTCGTTCCGGTCGACCCGAGAGTGGGTCGGTGAGTGCTCCAAGCCTTTACGGGCCTCTCGCGCAGGTAGGAATCCCCGACTGGGAGATGGATGGGTGGAAGCGTCCGACTCGGCGTGGTGGGCGATGCGGAGGTCGTGGGCGGAGACTGAGGTTCGTCGTCCGTGCAGGAGGCGGCGACTGCGAGGAGTGCGGCCGCCGCGACGGCGGCGCGAAGTGATCGCCATCGTGGACCCATGGTCTCTTCTTCCTCACAGGCACTCACGGGAACGCGTTCCCAGCCTCGTGGAGACCACCCCCATACGGCAGGGGGTCATCGCCTGCCGGAACCGATGAAGTGCGAGCCATCCGGCAAGTGGATGTGTCAGCAGCCAGCAGCCAGCAGCCGTGCGAGAGCGAGACTGTTCCTCCTGCTGACGTGATGTGCGTACGCTCCGGCCTGCGGCGTGACGCGTGCCACACATTCGAATCGGAACTCCGCCCCAGCCAGACCCGACTCCTGAACCGGTACGGCCCAGAGAAACCGACCCGCGCCGTACGACGCGACCAGGAGACCGGTGATGAAAGAGTCCCAACAACCCTCCTCCGGCGCGGGGTTGACGCTTCGGAAACTGCTGCCCCCGCCCGCGCTCTGCGGCTTCCTCCTGCTGCTGGCGCTCATGTTCGCGGCGTCGTACGCCGTCGGGACTGCCGCAGGGCCCGTCGCACCCGGCATGCATCGCACCGGCACGGGCGGCGATGGAAGCGGCGGAGGCGGTGGCATGGAGGACATGGACATGCGCGGGAGCGGTGGCTGATGAGTACGGAAGCGGCGACCGACCAGGTGCTGACCACTGACGTGACCGTCGGCGGTATGACCTGTGCGGCCTGCGTGCGGCGGGTGGAGAAGCGGCTCGGCAAGCTGGAGGGGGTCACCGCGACGGTCAACCTGGCCACCGGGCGGGCTCGTATCAGCCATCCACCGCACGTCCGCCCCGATGAACTCGTCGCGACCGTCGAGCAGGCCGGGTACACGGCCGCGCTTCCCGAGCCTCCTCGGGCGCGGAAGGGCAAGGACGAGGAGGAGACCGAGACCGAGGACGCCCTGCGGGAGCGTGAGCGGCTCGTGGCCACCGCACTGCTCGCCGTGCCGGTACTCGTGCTGTCGATGGTGCCCGCCTTGCAGTTCCGCAACTGGCAGTGGCTGTGCTTCATGCTGGCCGCGCCGGTCGCGGTGTGGAGTTCGTGGCCGTTTCACGTGCGGGCGCTACGCGGGCTGCGGCACTCGACGGCGACCATGGACACTCTGGTTTCGCTCGGTGTGGTGGCGTCCTTCTCCTGGTCGGCGTACGCGCTCTTCTTCGGCGGAGCGGGCGTGCCCGGGATGCGGATGCCGTTCAGTCTGCTGCCCTCCGCGGAGAACGGTACGGCGCACGTCTACCTGGAGGCGGCTGTCGGGGTGCCGCTGTTCGTGCTGGCCGGGCGGTTCCTGGAGGCGCGGGCGCGGCGGGGGACCGGGACGGCTCTGTGGTCCCTGGCGGGGCTCGCCGCCAAGGAGGTGTCCGTACGGGAGGGTGGGGTCGAACGGCTCGTTTCCATCGAGGAGTTGGGGCTGGGGCAGGTCTTCGCCGTACGGCCCGGCGAGCGGGTCGCCACCGACGGCCAGGTGACGGAGGGAAGCTCCGCCGTGGACCTGTCCCTCGTCACGGGGGAGAGTCGGCCCGTCGAGGTCGGGCCTGGCTCGGCGGTCGTCGGCGGGGCCGTGAACGCCGGCGGGCTGCTGCTTGTGCGCGCCACGGCGATCGGCGCCGATACACAACTCGCCCGTATCACACGGCTGGTGACCGAGGCTCAGGCCGGCAAGGCGAAGGCGCAGCGGCTGGCCGACGCGGTGGCCGGGGTGTTCGTGCCGGTGGTGCTGGCGCTCGCCGTCACCGTCCTCGGCTTCTGGCTCGGCGCCGGAGCCGATCCTCAGGCGGCCGTCACCGCGTGCGTGGCGGTGCTGGTCGTGGCCTGCCCCTGTGCGCTTGGTCTGGCGACGCCGACCGCGCTGATGGCCGCCACCGGTCGCGGTGCCCAACTGGGCGTCCTGGTCAGCGGACCGCAGGCCCTGGAAGCGCTCCAGCACATCGACACCGTCGTACTCGACAAGACCGGCACCCTCACCTCCGGCCACATGACCGTCGCCCGGGTCACCGACGTGCCGGGCGGGCTCGGGCGGGAGGCGGTGCTCCGGCTGGCCGGTGCGGTGGAGCAGGGCTCGGAGCATCCGCTGGGGCGGGCGATCGTCTCGTACGCACGGCGCGCCCAGCCCGGGCGCCCCCTGCCGGACGTGAGCGCGTTCGGCGCCTCGGCGGGCCGGGGAGTCCAGGGCCGGGTAGAGGGCAGGCTGGTCGAGGTCCTCGCTCCGGACGACGAGTTGCCCTCCGCCCTGGCCGACGCCCTCCCGGTGGCGGAGGCCGACGCACACACGCCCGTACTGGTCCGGGTGGACGGTGTCGCCGAGGCGCTGATCGAGATCGGTGACGTGGTGCGGCCCGGCAGTTACCGGGCGGTGGACCGGCTGCGGCGCCTCGGTGTGCACCCGGTGCTCGCCACCGGAGACCGGGAGGCGCCTGCCCAGGCGGTCGCGGCGGAACTGGGCATCGAGGAGGTGCACGCTCGCTGTACCCCCGAGGGCAAGGCCGATCTCGTACGGGAGTTGCGGGAGGACGGCCGCCGGGTCGCGGTCGTCGGGGACGGTGTGAACGACGCCGCGGCGCTGGCCGGGGCCGACCTGGGCATCGCCATGGGCAGCGGGACGGACGTGGCGATCGGGGCCGCCGACGTGACGCTGGTGCGCGGCGACATCGAGGCGCTGGGGGACGCGGTACGGCTCGCCCGGCGCACCCTGGGCACGATCCGCGCCAACCTCCTGTGGGCCTTCGGCTACAACGTCGTGACCGTGCCGCTCGCCATGGTGGGCCTGCTCAATCCGATGGTGGCCGCGGCGGCGATGTCGGTGAGTTCGCTGCTGGTGGTCGGCAACAGCCTGCGACTGCGCGCCTGGCAGCCGTCGCCCGGGCGGGGAAGTACGGGATGACCGGACATGTGTGGCGACCCTCCCGCCGTCGGCTCACCGACTCCCTCCTTGCCGCGCTCGCACCCGTCGCCGCGTGCAGCGTCGCGCTCGGCGGCCTGACCACCTGGGTCGGTTCCGGCAGCGCGGGCATCCCGGCACGGATCGAGGTCACCGCCGGCCGCGTCTTCCTTCCGTACGGCGACAGTCGGGACACCGCCGCGTTCTTCCGGATCTCCAACTCCGGTGATGCAGAGGACCGGTTGGTCGAGGTCACCTCGTCCGCCCTGGGCGGTGACATCGCGCTCAGCCGTCATCGGACGACGGGCGGCGGGGCCGCTTACGGCGAGAGGGTGGACTCGGCCGCAGTCCCGGCCCACGACGTTCTCACCATGACTCCGCACGGTCTGGATGTGACGGTGCGGGCCGGCGCGGGGTGGCGCGCGGGTGATCTCGTGCCGTTCACGCTGCACTTCGAGCGCAGCGGACGGATCAAGATCCTGGCGGTCGTGGTCCGCCCCGGCGAGGGCTCCCTGTGACCGTAGGACTGTGAGGGAGTCACCGTGGTCCTCGACAGAAGTCGGCCCGAACGTCCGTCGAGTTCCAGCCCGATGCCGTGTTCTGAATCACCGGTCCTGGGTTGAGCGAAGGGGCGGGGCATTTGCCGTACTCACGCGTGAGGAACGAACCTCGGATGCAAGGATGAGGCCCGTCATGACTGCTGGGTGGTGCTCTCGCACGGTACGGGCCGCGGTGTTCGCGGCCGTATGCGTGCTGCTTGCCGCCCTCGCGCACGTGATGATGTCCGGCTCCACGGTGCCTTGGTGGGCGATGGCCGCCGGAGCCGTGGCCACGGGCGGTGCGGGTTGGTGCCTGGCCGGTCGTGAGCGCGGACTTCCGCTGATCGTGTCCGTGGTGGTCGTCGCCCAGACCGTACTTCACTCGGCCTTCGAGCTCGCGCGGTCGGCCGCACACCCGGAGACCTCGGGAACGGCTTCGGGGCCGGTCGGCACGGCCACCGTACCGACGGGTTCCATGGACATGGGCTCCATGGGGCACGACATGCGCTCCATGGACATGGGGCACATGGGCGCCGACCCCGTGGCACATCACATGGACGGCACGTCCTCGTTCGGCATGCTGGCCGCACACCTGCTGGCCGCGCTGTTGTGCGGGCTGTGGCTGGCTCACGGTGAGCGCGCCGCGTTCCGCATCCTGCGGGCCGTGGCCGGATGTCTGGCCGCACCACTGAGGCTGGCGCTCGCCCGGCCCACGCCACCGCACCGCCCGCGCATCCGAGTACACCGCAGCCGCTCGGACCGGGCGCCGCGCAGGCTTCTTCTTGTTCACGCGATCACTTCTCGGGGTCCGCCCGCCGGGACCGCTGTCGTCTGAGACAGCCGGCTTCCCCGAGGCCGTCTCCGGGTGTCGTCGACATCCGCGCCTCGGGCGCCGGTCGTGCGCCCCGTACGGCCGGACCTCCATCGCCGGGTCGACGTACGCCCTTCAGGGCCGTATCCGTCACCGGACCGCCGCGCGCCGCGCGTTGCCGCTCCGGATCCCGGTCGACCTGAGAAGGACACCAAGTGATCACTTCCATCCTGCGCACCTCGCGCGAAGAGACCGGCGAGACCATGTCGGTCGACGAGTCGATCACCGCCTGGGCGCTGGCTGCCCGTGGCGGCGACCCGGACGCCGTCGAGCGTTTCGTACGAGCCCTGCACCGCGACGTCGTACGGTACGTCGCCCATCTTTCCGCCGACCCCCAGGCCGCCGACGACCTGGCCCAGGACACGTTCCTGCGGGCCCTCGGCAGCCTGCACCGCTTCGAGGGACGTTCCTCGGCCCGCGCCTGGCTGCTGTCCATCGCGCGCCGCGCGGTGATCGACAGCCTCCGGCATGCCGCCGCCCGGCCACGGCTGAGCGACACCCTGGACTGGCAGATGGCCGTCGAGCTTGCCCAGCCGAGCGAACTGCCCGGCTTCGACGAGGGCATCGCGCTCCTCGATCTGCTGGAGGCCCTGCCCGACGACCGCCGTGAGGCATTCGTTCTCACCCAGCTGCTGGGGCTGCCCTACGCGGAGGCCGCCGAGGTGAGCGACTGTCCCGTCGGGACGGTCCGCTCCCGCGTGGCCCGGGCCCGGGCCACCCTCATCGATCTGCTCACCGAGGCCGACGCGCCGGTCGCGGCAGCGGCCTGAGGAGGAAGGGGGGTCGGTGCCCGCCGCGTGCGCGGGGCACCGCCCCCCTCCGTCTTCGAACCGATCCCGAGCAGACCCGCGCGGGAGATCACGGGACACACGCAGGAGCGAGGTCGTCATGGATCAACTGCCCACGGCGAGTGGACGGCGGAACGCGGTCCTCATCCCTCTCTTCGAGGGGGCTCAGAACCTGGGCGTCTCCGCTGCCGCGGATGTCCTCTCCGCGGCGAACGAGGTGGCGTCGGGCGAGGCCCGATTCCGGTACGAGGTGCTGACCGCCTCCCTCGGCGGCGGCCCGATCCGCATCTCCGGTGGGCTGACGGTCCTGCCGGACGCCGACCTCGCGGACATGGCCGATATCGACACTCTGGTCATACCGAGTGCGGACGGGGTACCGGTCATCGACAGCGGAACCGCCGACGCGCTCGGGGCCCTGGCGCGGCGTGCACGGAGGGTCGCCGCCGTCTGCACAGGAGCGTTCGTCCTTGCCGAGGCCGGTCTCCTCGACGGCCGGAGGGCGGCCACGCACTGGGAGTTCGCCGACGAGCTGGCCCGCCGGTTCCCGGCGGTCGTGGTGGACGCCCGGGACACGGTGGTGCGAGACGGCCCCCTCACGACCTCCGGGGGAGTCGCCTCCGCCCTCGACCTGGCCCTTGCCCTGGTGGAGGACGATCTGGGCCAAGACGTCGCCCAGCGCGTCGCCCGGTCCTTCGTCACGTATCAGCGCAAGCCGGGCGGGCAGGCCCAGTTCGCCGAGCCGCGCGGCCGCGACGCGCACAGCCCGGCAGTGCGGGAGGTACAGCGGCAGATCCTCGCCAACCCCCGAGGGGACCTGTCGATCCGTTCCCTGTCCCACCGAGCCGGGCTCTCCGAACGGCACTTCACCCGACTGTTCCGCGCGGAGGTCGGACTGTCGGCCAGGGAGTACGTCGAGCGTGCCCGGGTGGCCGCCGCGTCCCGCCTGCTGACCGAAACACCCCGCAGCCCGGAGATGATCGCTCGCGAGGCCGGATTCGGCACCGAGGCCACCATGCGCAAGGCGTTCCTGCGACTGCTCCAGGTGTCGCCGCACGAGTATCGGAACCGGTTCTCCTGACCGAGGCCGCCCGACGGCTCATCTCACGGTCACGGGTGCCTGAACCCCGACCATGCCGCTGTAGCGGAACCAGAGGTTGTAGCGCACCTTCTGGCCGGGCTTCAGCGCGGGCGGATCCAGGATCGCCACACCTAGGCCGCCCGGCGCCATGCGCACCGTGCCGCCCGCCGGAACGTCGACGGCCCTGACCCGGTCCGTACTCGCCGACCCGCTCTCGCGCCCCGCAGGACGGATGACGCTGACCCCCAGTTCCGGCGAGTCCGCGTACAACAGCGTGTCCCGTGCGGCGCCCGTGTTGCGGATCTCGAAGTACGCCGCTGTGGAGCCGGCGTTCACCGGCGCGACGATCCGGGCGTCGACGACCGTGATTCTGGGCGGTGGACCGCCGGCCGCGCCGGTCGCGGTGTAGACGACCAGCAGGGCCAGGGCTCCGCAGCAGGCGCCCAGCGGGGCCGCAGCGGACCGCACCGCGCTCTTCAACAGGCTGCTCCGCTTCACACCTCAGGAGTCGTGGCGCGACCTTCCGCGGTTCCCGCTGATCCGGCATCGCAACTCGCAGGAACTCACGCGCGGTCAGCGCCGACTACTGGGGCGGGTGGCAGAGGTCCGCCCGGGTACCGAACGGATTCTGGAGAGTTTCGATGCGTTCTCGCGTGTGGTGGGGTCCGACGGCCGTGGCGCTCGGTCTGCTCGTGGCGGGCTGCGGAAGCGGGGACGGCGATGCTGACAAGGCCGCGGCGGGCGACACCGCCGGGACGTCCGGCTCCGGCGGTTACCCCGCGACTGTCGCCGACTGCATGGGCGCCAAGACCACCTTCTCCGCCGCCCCGAAGAAGATCGTCACCAGCAACGCCTCCAGCCTGGAACTGCTGCTCCGCCTGGGCGCCGGGGACCGGGTGACAGGTACCGGCTTCCCGCCCGGCAAGGGCACCCTGCCCGGTGCGCTGGACACGGAGGCGCAGAAGGTCACGGTTCTGGGCCGGACAGTGATCCCCAAGGAGAAGCTGCTCGGCTCCGGTGCCGACCTGTACATCGACACCTTCGCCTCGATGGACGGCATGGGCGGCGGGATGGGCGACGCGCCGACCGAGGAGGAGTTCAAGGCGGCCGGCATCAAGCACATCTACCTGAAGTCCACCGCCTGCGCGTCGATGAGCAAGGAGCCCGTGGCGGACCTGTCGGCGGTCCAGGACGACATCACCTCGCTCGGTGCGGTCACGGGGACGAGCGCGAAGGCGAAGGAACTCGTCGACGGCATGAAGAAGAAGGTGGACGCGGTCCAGGAAGCCGTCGGCGGCACCGCGGAGAGCGAGCGGCCGACGTACTTCTTCTTCGACTACGACGCCGGCACCAAGCAGCCCACCGTCGTCTGCAACCGCCAGGTCGCCAACGCGGTGATCACCCTGGCGGGCGCCCGCAACGCGTTCGCGGACTGCGACGGCGACTTCAAGCAGGTCGGCTGGGAGGACGTGATCTCCGAGAACCCCGACTGGATCCAGCTTGGAGTACGCGACCGGGGGAGCGAGGCCGCGAACGAGAAGGCGTTCGGCGAGGCCCAGATGTGGCTGGAGGACAATGCGGCCACCAAGGGGCTGAAGGCCGTCAAGGAGGGCAACTTCCTGCGTATCGGCTCCGAGGAGACGACCATCGCCGGGGTCGCGAACGCCGACACGGTCGAGCAGATCGCCAAGACGGTCCACCCGGGCAAGGTCAACTAGCCGTGGTTTCCGTGCTGTCCGCATCCCGCCGAGAGACCGCCGAAGCGCGCACGCTGCCCGCGGGACCGCTGGTGGCCGTCCTCGGTGTCGCGCTTCTCGCGGCGCTCACCGCGGCGGTGTCCTGGGGCTCGACGTCCATCCCGCCCGGCGAGGTGTGGGGCGTGGTGGGGCGGAGGCTGACCGGGGAGGCACTCCGGCCGGGCACGAGCGACCTGATCGTGTGGCAGCTGCGGGTTCCGCGTGCCTTGCTGGCCGCACTCGTCGGCGCCGGGCTGGGAGTGGTGGGCACGGCAGTGCAGGCTCTCGTCCGCAACCCGCTGGCTGATCCGTACCTGTTGGGCATATCCAACGGGGCCTCGCTCGGCGCGGTCGCCGCGATCGTGCTCGGTGCCGGGGCCGGTGGCGTGCTCGGACTCGGGCTGTCGGGCGCGGCGTTCGCGGGCGCCCTGGCGACCTTCGCGCTGGTGTGGGCGGTGGCCCGGCGGGGCGGCGGATTCGCACCGCTGCGGCTGGTGCTGGCCGGGGTGGCGATCGGCCAGTTCTTTTCCGGCTTCACCAGCTATCTCGTGCTCCAGGCCGGCGACGAGCAGCAGACCCACAGCGTGCTGTTCTGGCTCATGGGCAGCCTGAGCGGGGCGACCTGGCAGCTGCTGGCTGTGCCCGCGATCACCGTCCCCGTGGCCCTGCTGCTGCTCCAGGCTCGTGGCCGGGGGCTCAACGCGCTGCTCATGGGCGACGAGACGGCGGCCGGGCTCGGCATCGACGTCGTACGACTGCGCCGGGAGCTGTTCCTGGTGACGAGCGTGCTGACCGGGGTCCTGGTCGCGGTCTCCGGGGCCATCGCCTTCGTCGGCCTGATGGTGCCGCACGCCTGCCGTCTGCTGATCGGTGGAGACCATCGCCGGCTGCTGCCGGTCTCCGCGCTGTTCGGCGCGCTGCTGCTGGTCGTCGTCGACATCGTGTGCCGTACGGCCATGGACACGCAGGAGCTGCCGGTCGGCGTGGTCACCTCCATGATCGGCGCCCCCGCGTTGCTGTATCTGCTGGACCGGCGCCTGGGGAGCGGAAGTTGACGACCGAGGGTCTGGAGAGCGGCAGTTGAGGATCGAGATCGAGGACCTGCACGTCGCGTACGCCGGCCGTACGGTCGTTTCGGGCGCGCATCTGCTCGCGGCCGAGGGCGAGATCACCGGCCTGGTCGGGCCCAACGGCAGCGGCAAATCCACACTCCTGCGCACCGTCTACCGGCACCTGAGGCCAACGGCCGGGCGAGTGCTGCTCGCCGGCAGCGACCTCCGCGACATGTCCCCTGTGCAGACAGCCCGGCATGTGGCCGCTCTGCCGCAAGAGCGGGGCGGTGACTTCGAGCTGACCGTTCGCGAGGTCGTCGCGATGGGCCGTACCCCCTACAAGCGGGCCTTCGCCGGGGAGGACGCCACGGACCGGGACATCGTGGTGCGCGCTCTCGCCGACGTCGGCATGGACGGGCATGCGGGCCGCCGGTTCACGGAGCTGTCCGGCGGCGAACGCCAACGCGTGCTGCTGGCCCGTGCGTTCGCCCAGGAACCGGACGTCCTGGTGCTGGACGAGCCGACGAACCACCTCGACGTACGCCACCAGGTGGAGCTCCTTGCCTTGCTGCGCGCCCACCGTCGTACGACCTTGGTGTCGCTGCACGACCTCAACGCCGCGGCCTCCGTCTGCGACCGCCTGCACGTCCTGAACGACGGCACCGTGGTCGCCTCGGGCCCGGTGCGCGAGGTGCTCACTCCTGCGCTGCTGGCGGAGGTGTTCGGCGTACGGGCGGCCGTCGTCGACCACCCGCTGACCGGCGACCCGTTGATCGCCTTCGACCACCGGGCCCCGGCGGACGGCGTGATGGGCCAGGAGGGACAGGAGACGGCCGCGACGGTGGAGGCGTGAGCCGGTGCCGCAGCCTGTTCGCGGCCGGGTTGCGGCACCCTGCACCGTCCGTGCGTCCGTTCGTCAGACGGAGGCGGGCTCGTCGACGCCGTATCCGGCCTCGACGATGGCGGCACGTACCTGGTCGTCGTCGAGTTCGGTGGCGTGCACCGTGACGACGTTCGACGCGAGGTCGACCACGACGTCGGTGACGCCGGGCACGTCGGAGACTTCTTCGGTGATGCTCGCCGCGCAGTGCTCGCAGCTCATTCCGGTGACGGTGTAGCTCTTCTGGGCCATGAGGTGACTCCTTGGTGCCGACAGGCTCTGGTGGCTTACGGGTTACGGGTTGCGGGTTCGGTGGTTCAGGTGGGGCTCGTCCGCTGCGACGCGGACAGCCGTGTCGCCCCAGTAGTCGGCCGAGTGGAACGGGGAGTTCCCGCGATCCCTGAAGTCCGCGCGTGATCGGTGCGCAGGAGGCAACAAGCGCCACAACGCTCTTGGACATCACCGGGAACTCACCCCCGCCCCTCGCCGACTCATGGGACGAGGCTGCTGTCCGGCAGCCCACCCGCGAGGGGGGAGGGGCGAAGCGGTGACAGACCACGGTCCCCGTTCGGATCGGCCAGGGCACATACCCAAGGCCATGGCCGGAGACGTTCCCGAGGCCGGGGATCGCTGGCTCCTGGTGGCCGTGGCGGGTGCGTTGTCGTTCGTCGCGATGCTCGACATGAACATTGTCAATGTGGCGCTGGCGGACATCTCCCGTGGCCTGAACGTCTCGGCCGCGACCGCTCAGTGGGCGGCACTGGGCTACCAACTGCCGGTCGTGGCCCTGCTGTTGCCCGTCGGCCGCTGGCTGGACGGGACGGGCATGAAGGCCGCGCTGCTGACGGCGACCGGCGGATTCGCGCTGTGCAGCGCCGCCGCGGCCTTCTCGCCCTGGGCGGCCTGGCTGATCGCCGCCCGGATCGCCCAAGGGGCCTTCGGAGCGGCCCTGTTCGTACTGATGCCCGTCCTGGCGATGCGCTCCGTACGACCGGAACTGCGCGGGCGGGCCATGAGCGTCCCGGCGACACTCGGTCCGCTCGGCGCGGTGATCGGACCGGCGGTGGGCGGGATGCTGCTGGACCATCTGGGCTGGCGTTCCGTTTTCCTCGTCAAGATCCCCTTCTGTCTGCTGGCGTTGGCCGTGGCGTGGCGCGTGATGCCGAGGGACGGCGGCCTGCGCCGGCCCGATCGGCGCGCGCCGGCCGACGCGTTGCTTGTGGCCGCGGGGGTGACGGTGTTGCTGCTGGCCCTGACCCTGGCGTCCGACAGCCCGTCGTGGCTGGTGCTCGCGGTCGCGGCGGTACCGCCGCTGTGGTGGTGGCTGCGCGGTCCCGGCGGCCGTCCGGTAACCGGCGCGCTGCGGGCGCCGGGGCTGTACCGGGCGCACGGCGCGGTGTTGTCTCTGGCGGCCGGTTTCGCCGCCATGCACTACGTGATCGCCCTGCACCTCCAGCGGGACGACGGGGTCAGCGCCACCACGACCGGCCTGACCGTGCTCGCCTTTCCGCTCGGTATGGGCCTGGCCGGGCCGCTCGGCGGGCGTCTGGCCGACCGGTACCGTGCCCGCCCGGTGGCGGTCACCGGCGCCGCGCTCACCGCAGCCGGCCTGCTCCTGCTCGTCCCGCTGGGGGAGGACTGGTCGCCGCCGGACGTGGCCTGGCGGCTGGCGCTGGCGGGAGTCGGCATGGGGCTGAACGGCGGCCCGACCCAGGCCCTGGTCATGGGCGCCGCTCCGCCGGATCGGATCGCCACCGTGGGGTCGACGGTCCAGCTCGCCCGCAGTCTCGGCTTCATGCTCGGTCCGGCGCTGGCCACGGCGACCTGGGGGCTGGCGGGGCCAGCGGGCGGTGCACGAGCCGGGCTCGCGTTGGCAGCGGCGGCCGCCTGTCTCGCCGTACCCCTGCTCGCTCTGCCCGCTCGCGGACGTGCCCCAGTGTCCGGCAAGACCTCAGACGCGGCGCCTGCCGCCCACCACTGAACCAGGAGTCGTACTCGACATGTGCGGAATCACCGGCTGGGCGTCCCTTTACCGCGACGCCCGTACCCAGAGCCCCGTCATCGAGGCCATGACCGCCGCCCTCGCCCCGCGTGGCCCGGACGCGGGAGGCGTCTGGCTCGGCGAGCGGGCCGCGATCGGGCACCGGCGTCTGGCCGTCATCGACATCGCGGGCGGTATCCAGCCGATGACCGACCGGCCCGACACGCCGACCGCCGTACTCAGCTACAGCGGCGAGGTGTACAACCACCACGAACTGCGTGCCGAGCTACGGCAGTTGGGGCACGTCTTCCGCACCCGCAGCGACACCGAGGTGGTACTGCGCGCCTACGCCGAATGGGGCGAGGGGCTGGCCGATCACCTGGACGGCATGTTCGCCTTCGCCGTCTGGGACGAGCGTGAGCAGCGGCTGCTGCTGGTCCGGGACCGGCTCGGCGTCAAACCGCTGTTCTGGGCGGCCGTCGACGGGGGAGTGGTCTTCGCGTCCGAACCCAAGGCACTGTTCGCCCATCCGGAGATACGGCCCCGCGTGGACGCGGACGGGCTGCGGGAGGCGTACAGCCTGCTGTTCAACACCGGCCCGACGGTGTGGTCGGGCGTACGGGAGGTCGAACCGGGCGGGCTGCTCGTCCTGGACCGTGACGGCATCCGCGAACGCCGCTACTGGCAGCTGGAAGCCGGAACCCACGGTGACGACCGGGACGCCACGGTCGCCCGCGTCCACGACCTGGTCAGCAGCGCCGCCCGCAGCCAGCTGGAGGCCGACGTACCGCTGTGCAGTCTGCTGTCCGGCGGCATCGACTCCACCGTCCTGACCGCTCTGCTCGCCGACGAACTCCGCCTGCGCGAGGGCCCGGACGCCCGCATCCGCTCCTACGCCGTCGACTACAGCGACCAGGCCGAGCAGTTCACTGGCGACGTGCTGCGCACCGGCCACGACACCCCGTACGCCACCGAGGCGGGAGCTTTCATCGGCACCGACCACAGCACCGTCGTCCTCGACCCGCGCGACCTGTTGGATCCCGAACACCGCAAGGCGGTCGTCGTGGCGCGGGACTCGCCGATCGGCGTCGGCGACATGGACACCTCGCTGTACCTGCTCTTCGGGGAGATACGGCGGCACTCCACCGTCGCGCTGTCCGGCGAGGCGGCGGACGAAGTCTTCGGCGGCTACCCGTGGTTCCACAACCCCAAGGCACTGGCCGCCTCCACCTTCCCCTGGCTGCTGGTCACCGGCGACGAGGCAGCGATGCCACTGAACCCCGAACTCGGCCTGCGGATAGGGGAGTTCCGCGACGACACGTATCGGAGCGCGCTGGCCGCCGTACCGCACCTCGACGACGAAACCCCCGCCGAACACCGGCAGCGCGAGATGCAGCACGTCTCCTTCACCCGCTGGCTGCGTCAGCTCCTGCACCGCAAGGACCGGTTGAGCATGGCCCAGGGCCTGGAGGTCCGCGTCCCGTACTGCGACCACCGCCTCGTCGAGTACGCCTTCACCACCCCGTGGGCCCTGCAGAGCTTCGACGGCCGCGAGAAGAGCCTGCTGCGCGCCGCGGGCACCGGCCTCGCCCCCGACTCCGTACTGCACCGGCCCAAGAACCACTACCCGGCCACCCACCACCCTGACTACAACCGCGGCCTGCAGGACATGGCCCGCGACGCCCTCGGCGCGTACGGCGGCCGGGTCCGCGACCTCGCCGATGAGATGCGCATCAAGCCCTGCCTCGACACCCCGCCCGGTGAGCTGGAGTGGGGCCACCGGCTCCGGTTGGAACGTGTCGTCGACCTCGCCCTGTGGCTGGAGCACTACCAGCCCGAACTAGCCCTTTGAGGAGCCCTGTTCATGACCATCCAGGAACCGCTGCCGGCCGTGGAGCCGGAGACCCTGCCCGATCCGATCCCTGATCCGGTGCCGCTGATGGGCTGCCCGTACAAGACCAACCCCTACCCCCTCTACGAGCGGATGCGTGAGGACGGACCGGTCCACCGCGTCCTCTTTCCGAGCGGGGTCACGGCCTGGCTTGTCACCGGCTACGAGGCCGCGCACTCAGCGCTCAACGACGACCGCCTGGGCAAGAACCACGACCGCGGCAACGACCGCTGGCGCGCCCGCGCCTCGATCATGCCCGAGCCCCAGCACTCCCAGCTCCAGGTCCACCTTCTGCACCAGGACCCGCCCAAGCACACCCGCATGCGGGGCTTCGTGACCGACGCCTTCACCCCGCGCCGCATCGAGCAGCTACGGCCCCGCTGCCAGGAACTGGCCGACGCCCTCGTCGACGCCCTGCCCGAATCCGGCCCCGCCGACCTCGTCGCCGGCTTCGCCGCGCACTTCCCCTTCCAAGTCCTCGCCGAAGTCATCGGCCTCCCGGTGCAGCTGGCTGCCCGCTTCGACCGCGACTGGGGCAAGGTGGTCCAGCCGGTCGGACCCACCGACCCCGGACGCCCGATGTACGAGGCCCGGCTGCTCGGCCTGCAGCGCTACATCGCCGAGGTCGTCGCCCATAAGCGCGAACACTCGGACGACGCCCTCCTCAGCCGCCTCGTAGCCGCCCGCGACCGCGACGAACTATCCCAGGAAGAGCTGGACTCCATGATCTTCCAGCTCCTCGTCGCCGGCCAGGAACCGGTCACCAACCAGATCACCACCGCCCTGATCGCCCTGTTCCGCAACCCCGACCAGCTCGCCCGGCTGCGCGACAACCCGAATCTCCTGCCGCGAGCGGTCGAGGAGCTCTTCCGCTACGACAGCGCCTTCGAACTCACCACCTGGCGCTTCCTCGCCCAGGACAGCGATCTGCACGGCACCGAAGTCCCGGCCGGTGACTCAGTGATCGTCTCGCTGTGCGCCGCCAACCGCGACCCGCACCGCTTCACCGCCCCCGACACCCTCAACCTCGACCGCAGCCCCAACCCCCACCTCGCCTTCGGCCATGGCATCCACTTCTGCCCCGGTGCGGCCCTCGCCCGCGCCGAACTCCAGACCGCGCTCGGCACCCTGCTCACCCGGCTGCCCGGCCTGCACCTCGCCATCACGGACGACGACATCGAATGGATTCCGTCCGTCCTCGGCCGCGGCACCAACCACCTGCCGGTCGGCTACGACCGACGCCTCTGACCCCACCTCGTATCCGGCCACCGGGTCCGGCCACCCCGTAGCCGCCCGACCCGGCCCCGGCTGACCCACCCCACCTGACTGACGGCGCCAGGCGTCCCGCCACGGCGCCATCCCGCCATGCCCTCATGCCCTTATGTCTTCCCGGAGGAACGACATGCCGATGACGACCGCGCCTGATGCCCTCCCCACGAGCATCAGCGTCTCGATCCTGAACCTGCTCCTGCCACATCACCGCACGACAGACCGCACACCCACCCCCGTACCCGCGGAGGCGTTCCCCCTCCAACTGCGCCAGATAGCCGACTTCGTCCGTGACGGCGCCCCCATCGTCTTCACCCTGCCCGGCTTCCCCTGCAAGTCCCCAAACCTGGCCAAGGTCCTGGGCCACCTCCCCGACCAGGGCGAACGCCTCTCCCTCCGCTTTTTGGACACCCTGTGCCGGGAGATCGAGCGGATCTACCCACCCGGGGCCCGGGTCGTCATCTGCTCCGACGGCCACGTCTTCGGTGACCTCATCCGCGTCCCAGACGATCACATCGACGCCTACGCCGACGAACTGCGCGTACTCATTGGACAATTGGGCGTTGCACGACTGTCCGTCTTCGACCTGCGTGACGTGCTCGGCGATCTCTCGCACGACACGAAACGGGCCCACGTCCACGAGCAGTACGCTCCGACGGTGGAGGCCCTGCGCGCCGAGGTCCGCGCCGACGACTACACCCTCGCCCTGTACCGGGGCGTCACCCGCTTCCTCGTCGAGGACACCGCCGACTTCCCCGGCACCCGCTCCGCCCTCCAACGCGAGTGCCGGCAGCGCGCGTACGGCGTCATCCAGCGCAGCCGCGCCTGGGGCGACCTGATCGCCAACCACCACCCCCGCTCCGTACGCCTGTCCATCCACCCTCAGCCCAGCGGCACCCCCAAGTTCGGCATCCGCCTCCTCGACGCCCCCGACGCCTGGACCACCCCTTGGCACTCGGCGGCCTTGCGCCGCGCCGACGGCACCTGGACCCTCTTGCCCCGCGCCACAGCCGCCCGGAAGGGCCGTCTGATCCATCGCGACGGCAGACCCAGCCACTTCGCACAGAACTGAGCGGACCGGCCGAACCAAGCGTGCTGGGGATGTGTTCCGTCAGGCCGGTTCGCGGCCGAGGAGGGTGGCGCGTTGGTAGTACTCGTACAGGCCGTCGAAGAGCGGCTTGGTGACGGTCAGGGTGTGGCCGTCGTCGCCGATCATGGACAGGCCGCGCAGGACGACGTCGAGGCCGGGGGCTTCGGGGGCGTGGAAGCGTTCGTCGTCGAGGTCGGCTTCGTGGACGATCTCGGCGATGCGGTTGAGGGCGGGGTCGGTGGTGAGCTCATAGCGGCGCAGGATGGTCTCGAAGCTGCAGTCGCCGTGGTGGTGGCCGAGTTCGACGCCGCGCATGTCGAAGGGCGTGGCGTCGGTGGGGACTTCGGCCGGGTCGGTGACGAACACGAACTCGGCCGTCGGGTCGACGAAGCGGCGGATCAGCCAAGCGCAAGCGGCGCGGTCGATGTGGATGCCGGCGCGGGTGGCCCACTTCATGCGGAGTGCTCCTCGGTGTTGGGCTCAGCGGATGCAGGGCTGGATCCGGTACCGGATGGGGACTCCGGCCCGGTGCCGGCGGGGTGCAGGGCCTCCACCGCGGTTTCCGCGGTGCGGCGTTGCGGTGGGGGGAAGTAGTCGCGGCGCTGGATGCGGCGCAGTTCGGCGCGGAGCCTGCGCAGGGCGCGTTGGCGTTCGTCGTCCGGCTGATGCCGGGCTTCCTCCACCTGGGTCCGTACCTGTTCGTACTCGGCGGCGCGGGCGTTGGCCATGGTCTGGGCGAGTCGGCGTTCCTCGGCGACGGCGGCCGGGTGGGCGATCCACAGGGTGGCGGTGCCGCCGAAGTCGGTGATCTCTTCGGCGATCCACTCCAGTTGCTCGCGGGTGCGGGCGTCGGCGGGCAGGGCGATCAGGCCGTCGCTGATCTGGGCGACGCCGAGCCGCTTGAGCTTGCGCCAGACGGTGATGCGCGGGGTCGAAGGTTCGCGGGGGAGGCGGTAGGACAGCAGCACCCACTGGCCCGTACCGCTGGGTGCGGCCGGTTCCGGGCGGTCGTGGTCGGTCACGTGGTGGGTCCTGAGCGGCGGCGTTTTCCCGTCGCCGGGAGCGTACGGCGCCGGGTCAGCCTGGTTGTGGCCGGCAGCCGCAACGAACTGTTCACGTTCACCGGAACCTGGCTCCCTTCCTCCACCCGACATCATCATGTAACCATGGTTGCACTCCAGGGAAAGCGGATGGCGGCCGTCCACTGGCGTACCCGCCCAGCCCCTGGATCTTGCTCATGGACCCATGGACGGAGAGCTCCGCGGATGACCGCCACCGACCGCCCTGCCTCCCAGCTGCCGCAGAGTGAGCCCGAGCGCGGTGATCTCATACCGTTCCGCCAGGCCCTTCGGACCTGGTTCGGCATCTCGCTGCAGACCTTCGGCGGTCCGGCCGGGCAGATCGCGGTGATGCAGCGGACGTTGGTGGAGGAGAAGCGCTGGATCGGGCAGCAGCGCTTCAACCACGCCCTGAGCTACTGCATGCTGCTGCCCGGACCCGAGGCGCAGCAGTTGGCGATCTACACCGGCTGGCTGCTGAACGGCACCCGGGGTGGCCTGGCCGCCGGCACCCTGTTCGTGCTCCCGGGGGTCGTGGCGCTGCTCGCGCTGTCCGCGCTGTACGTCGGCCTCGGTACTACCACCGCGGTCACCGGACTGTTCGCCGGGCTCGCCCCCGCCGTGGTGGCCATCGTCGCCCAGGCGGTGTGGCGGGTCGGCCGCCGCTCGCTCACGCACCCGCTGCTGGTGGGGCTCGCGGTGGCCTCCTTCGCCGCGCTGGCCCTGTTCCAGGTGCCGTTCCCGGTGGTGATCGTCGTCGCCGGGGCGGCCGGGTGGTTGATCGCCCGCTGGGCCCCCAGTGTCTTCAAGCCCGCCAAGCATGATTCCGGCGATGGCGGATCGGCCCCGCTGATCCGCGACGACGCTCTGCATCATGAGCGGCCCAGCCGCCGTCGCACGGTGCGCATCCTGCTGGCCGGCCTGCTGCTGTGGGCGGTCCCGGTGGCGGCCGTCGCCGTACTCACCGGCACCGGGAGCGTGTTCACCACTCAGGGCCTGTTCTTCTCCGGCACCGCTCTGGTGACCTTCGGCGGGGCGTACGCGGTCCTCGCCTACGTCGCCCAGCAGGCCGTGCAGACGTACGGCTGGCTGAGCGCGGGGGAGATGGTGCGTGGCCTGGCGCTGGCGGAGACCACACCGGGACCGCTGATCATGGTGGTGCAGTTCGTCGCCTTCCTGGGGGCCTACCGGGACCCCGGCTCGCTCAACCCGTGGGCGGCGGCCCTGCTCGGGGCGCTGCTGACCACCTGGGTCACCTTCGTGCCGTGTTTCGTGTTCATCTTCCTCGGCGCCCCCTACATCGAGCGGCTGCGCGGCAACCGGCACGTCTCCTCGGCGCTGAGCGGCATCACCGCCGCGATCGTCGGCGTCATCGCCAACCTCGCGCTGTACTTCGCCGAACACACCCTCTTCACCACCGTGGACGACCACACGGTTGGCCCGCTGCACCTCGCCGTGCCGGACTTCACCACTTTCCGCCCCGTCGCCCTCGGTATCGCGCTGGTCGCCGTCGTCCTGATCTTCCGGGTGCGCTGGAGCGTCCTGCGCACCCTGGGCGTGTGCGCCGGCCTCGGTCTGGTGGCCGCACTGGCCGGGCTGACCGGAAGCTGATCCGTGTTGTTCTCCGAGGAGGCGAGTGGCGTCCTCGCACTGGAGGGGGTGACGGTGCGGCGTGCGTCCGCACTGCTGCTTGACGAGGTGACCTGCCAGGTGCCCGCAGGCGCGTGCACGGTGCTGGTCGGACCGTCCGGGGCGGGAAAGTCCACCCTGCTGCGGCTCCTGAACCGCTTCGAGGAGCCCACTGCCGGCGTCGTGAACTATCAGGGCCGCCCGTTGCCTACCTGGGATGTACTCGCCTTGCGGCGGGAGGTCTTGCTGGTCGCGCAGCGGCCGGTGCTGCTGACCGACCGGATCCTTGACGAACTGCGCGTCGGTCGTCCCGAGCTGACCGAGGCCGAAGCAGTCGCGCTGCTCGGGCGCTTGGGCCTCTCCGCAGGGGCAATCGGCCGGTCGACCTCCGGCCTTTCCGACGGCGAGGCACAACGGGTATGCCTGGCACGGGCGTTGGCCGTCGCGCCCCGCGTGCTGCTACTGGATGAGCCGACCTCCGCGCTGGACGCATACGCCACGAAGGCGGTGGAGACCGTGATCGGTGAACTGGTGGCCGACGGGATCTCCGTGGTGGTGGTCAGTCACGACAGGGCGCAGGTGCGGCGGATCGCCGACCAGGTCCTCGTCCTGGAGGCCGGACGGCTGATCGCCTCCGGCTCCGCCGACCGGATCGCCTGTCCGGGGGAGGGCATGTGAACGCGGCGGTCCCAGGCTGGGCGGGAGTGACCGCGTCCGTGACTCTGGTTGCGCTCACTGCGGTCGTGGCCTGGCGCCGCCGCCTGCACCTGGGGCGTGAGATCACCCTCGCCGCCGCACGAGCCGGTATCCAACTGGCCGCAGTCGGAGCGATCCTGCTTCTGGTCTTCGAGCACACCGGCCTGGCCGGTGCCTTCGGATGGCTCGCCGCGATGACGCTTGTCGCCGGTCAGGTCGCGGGGCGCCGCGCCCATGGCCTGCCCCGCGCACGGTTCACCGCCACCGCGGCCGTCGCCGTCGGCACCGCGGCCACTGTGGGAGTCCTCCTCGTCCTTGACGTCATCGCGGCGCAGCCCAGAGTCGTCATCCCGGTGGGCGGCATGGTCGTCTCCGGCGCGATGCAGGTCACCGCGCTCGTACTGATACGGCTGCGCGACGAGGCCCGCACCATGCGCCTCCAGGTCGAGGCCCGCCTCGCACTCGGCTACTCCGCCGCCGACGCCTTCGCCCCGCAACTGCGTTCGGCGCTGCGCACCGCCCTCGTCCCCGTCATCGACTCCACCAAGACCGTCGGACTGATCAGCCTGCCCGGCGCGATGACCGGGCTCATCCTGGCCGGCGTCGACCCGCTCACAGCGATCCGCTACCAGATCGTCGTGATGTACATGCTGCTGACCGCCTCGGCTCTCGCCGTCCTGACCGCGGCCCGCCTCACCGAACGGGTCCTCTTCGACGACGCCCACCGCTTGCGCCCTCTCCCCGATCGGTCACCGATCTGACGGCTTTCGACTGCCGATGAGGAATACGCCCTTGTAATTCCGTCGAATCATTGACGGCCCTCACTCGGAGGACTAAACCGATGGGCCAGTCGCGTCGCTGCGAACGCCCTTCCTGCCGAGGATAGTGAAAGTCCTACGATCGAAAGAATCCTGCACGAAAACAGAAGAAGGAGCCGATCATGCCGACCAGCCTTGCTCCGCAGTCCACCGACTTCTCCCTGGATGTGATGGGCCGGTACGTATGCAACGGCCTCGACGAAGCTCTGGCCAGCACCGACACGGCCAGTCACGCGGACGCGCGTCCCTTCGACCTGATCGTGCTGGGCGGCGGCAGTTTCGGCGCGGTTCTCGCCAGTCACCTGTTCTTCAACGACATTTCGCGCGCCCACCGCATTCTCGTTCTGGAAGCCGGTCCCATGGTGCTCCCGGAACACACACAGAACCTTCCGCCCCAATTGAATCCCGCCGAGGTGTGGGGCGTTCCCTGGAATTCCGACAGTCCACAGGCGTGGAATCGGCGATTCCCCGGTCTCGCGTTCTGTCCGGGCGGGCGGTCGCTGTTCTGGGGCGGCTGGTCGCCGTACTTCATCGACACCGAACTGGACGGCTGGCCCAAGGCCGTGACCGACGACCTCACCACCCCGGCCGTCCCGGTCCACAGCCCCACGCGCTCGTACCTGGATGCGGCCGCCGAGCAGATCGGCACCGACCAGACCAATGACTTCGTCTACGGACCGCTCCACGAGGCGCTGCGAGACCGGCTGTTCGACGGTCTGCGGGCGCGCCCTGGCGGCCAGACCGCGCTGGTCGGCAATCGCGGTACGCCGATGAACGGGACTCAGCCGAGGCAGCAGCTCGAGCGCGAGCTCGACGCCCCGCTCGCGGTGCAGTCGGCGCCCCCGCGCCCCGGGTTCTTCCCGTTCAACAAGTTCAACGGCGTGCAACTGCTGATCCGTGCGGCCCGGTTGGCCCAGGCGGAGGCGGAGCAGAGCGCGGTGGGCGGGCCCGCCGAGCGGGACGTGAAGAAGCGCCTGATGCTCGTCGACAACACCAAGGTCATCCGGCTGGAACGCCAGGGCGGCCACATTACGCGGGTGTTCACCAACAAGGGCACGGTCGACGTCCCCTCCGGCGGACACGTCGTCCTCGCCCTCGGGACCGTGGAGAGCACCCGGCTCGCGCTGGCCACCCTGCCCAACGCGCGCGGGCTGATCGGCCGCAACCTCATGGCGCACCTGCGCTCCAACGTCACGATCCGGCTGCCCCGAGCCTCCCTGGACAAGGCCCTCGCGGGTATCCAGGAACTCGCCGTCTCCGCCCTCTTCGTCAAGGGCGTCCACGCCCACGCCGACCAGAGCACCGGGCACTTCCACGTCCAGATCACGGCCTCCGGTGTGGGTGCGATGGGCTCCGACTCCGAGGCCGAGCTGTTCAAGAAGATCCCCGATCTCGACACCATCGACCGTTTCCGTGAGCTGACGGACGAGTGGGTCATCGTGACCCTGCGCGGCATCGGAGAGATGACCGGCGACAAGACCTCCGCCAACCCGCAGAACCGGATCACCCTGGATCACCAGGGCCCGCAAGGACCATACGACTACGGTCAGCCCAGGGCCCTGGTCCGGCTGGAGGCCCAGGACCCGGCCGACCCGGCCGGGCGCAACCTCGCCCTCTGGGACGCCATGGACCGGGCCACCGACGAGGTCGCGCTGATCCTCGCAGGCGGCGGACCGGTCCAGTACCTGGGCAGTGGAGGCTGGCAGAACACCCCGCCCGCGCTGAGCGCCCGCCGGGACACGCTCTCCTCCACGCATCACGAGAGCGGCACGTTGTGGATGGGAGAAGACCCCTCGTCCTCGGTGACGGACGTCTGGGGCCGCCTGCACGAGAGCGACAACCTCCACGCCGTCGGCCCCGCCGTGCTCCCGACCATCGGCTCGCCGAACCCCATGCTCTCCGGAGTCGCCCTCGCCCGCCGCACCGGCGACCACGTCGTGCCCGCACCTCAACCCCCGGCTCCGGAAACCGGGTTCCGGTATCTCCTCGACGGGACCGACAAGACCTTCAGCCTCTGGCGCGGCGTCGGCAGCGGTGCCTTCGCCCTCGTCGACGGGGCCATCGTCCCGCAGCCCGCGGGCGGCGGGCTCGGGCTGCTCTACTACGCCCGCCAGCCGTTCAGCGACTTCGTCCTGCGCCTGCAGTTCCGTGTCGGATCCGTCCAGGACAACTCCGGGATCTTCGCCCGCTCCCGGGCCCCCCACCGCCCCGTCCCCGACCGGACCGACCCCGCCAAGCTGCACCCGTACGCGAACCAGGCGTGGGTCGCAGTCCACACGGGATTCGAGGTGCAGTTCGATGACACGGCGGCACCCGACGGACTGGACAAGCACCGCACCGGCGCGATCTACGACATCGACACCGGCGCTGTCCCCGGCGGCCAGTCCTACCAGCGACCGGCCCCATTGCTGCCCGGCCAGTGGACGGACTGCGAGATCGAGGTCCGCGGCGACACCTACACGGTGCGCCTGAACGGCACCCAGACCACGGCGTTCACCAACACCGACAGCTGGCGCGGCAAGCCCGCCACCGCCGACCCGGCATCAGGCTTCATCGGGCTGCAGGCCCACACCGGGAAGGTCGGGTTCAGGAACATCAGGATCAAGGAGCTGTGACCAAGGAGCTGTGATCAAAGGCGTGGCCCCGCCGGGCAACTGATCCGGCGGGGCCACGGGGCCATCGGGTCAGGTACCGGTCAGCGTGTCCAGTGTCATGGCCACCAACTGGACCTCCAGAGCTGCCATGATCCTCGGCCTGCTGGTGGGTCTGCTCGAAGGGGACTGGCCACCGTGTTCGGAGCAGTCGGTTGTCGCCTTCCTCGACGACGGTAAGCGGCTTGTGATGTGGGGCGGATGTGGTTGGTGACGGCTGGGGCGGCACCAGTCGGCGCCGTCCCAGCCGTCTCGGGACGATCAGGCGGTGGTGCGGAAGGGGCCGGTGACCTCGTAGGTGATGCCGCCGGAGGAGCTGCCGGTGACGTTGTCCACGCCGGTCAGCGGTGCGGTGCCGCCTGTGACGAGGCTGTCGTTGTAGGCCAGTTCGTAGGTGCTGTTGAGCAGGTTGAGCTGCCAGACGCGGTTGTCGCCCTTGGTGGTGAACCAGACGGTGTCGCCGGCGTAGTGGCAGCCCTCGCCGCCGTTGAAGATCTTGGCGCTG
>NZ_JAAKZY010000151.1 GCF_011045015.1 Streptomyces scabichelini
CCCCGGCGGACCCCCGTGCCATGCTGCCCGGCATGGCCACCGACACGTACCAGGCCCAGACCCAGAGCCTGCCCGACGGCCGTCCCGTCCCGTTCATGACCGGGCCGGAGCGGCCCATGCTGGAGAGCTGGCTGGCCTTTCACCGCGCCACGCTGGAATCGAAGTGCGCGGGGCTGGACGACGAGCAGCTGCGGCTGGCGTCCGCCGAGCCCTCGGAGCTGACGCTGCTCGGGCTGGTCCAGCATCTCGCCGAGGTGGAACGGAACTGGTTTCAGCGGGTGTTCGCCGGCCTTGACGTGCCGCCGGTGTACGAGGGCGGGGCCAGTGGCTACGCCCTCGTTCCGGAGCGTGGGCTCGACGAGGCGCTGGCGGACTGGCGGCGGGAGATCGCGCGGGGGCGGGAGCTGTGCGCGGGGCGGTCGCTGGATGACACCGGGCGGATCGCCGACGGCCCGATGGCCGGTCTTGAGGTCAGTCTGCGGTGGATCCTCGTGCACATGATCGAGGAGTACGCCCGGCACAACGGGCACGCGGACATTGTCAGGGAGCGTATCGACGGCGTCACGGGTGCCTAATTTCAGGAATTCACCCAGGCTTTATTTTTCGCCGCCTATCCGAAGTCCGTTCGGTCTGTTCGAGTGCAGCTTCCCGTTTTCTTCTGCCCGCTTTCCTCGATCCTAAACACTAAGATTTCGCGAAGGCCAACCTCGTAATTCGGGCAGGTCTCGTGATGGTTACGGATCTGTGACGCAACACACAGGGTGCCCGCTTCCTCCCGTATTTTCCGGACAAACGGGCTGTTCCTGTCGCGTCAGCGCGCGGCGTCCGCGCCTGCGCGATAACATATGAACGGCGCTCATGTAACCCCATCCGGCGATGCAATTTCAACTTTCTCTCGGTAAATTCAATCCCCATGACCGCCGCACAAGCAGACCTGCAAGCGGAATTCCTGGAAATGCCGGAGGGGCTGCGGATCGACCGTCCGGAGGTGGTGGACGGCGCCGCGCTCTGGCGCATCGCCAAGGACTCCAGAACCCTCGACCTGAACTCTTCGTACAGCTATCTGCTGTGGTGCCGTGACTTCGCCGGCACCTCGGCGGTGGCGCGTGACACGGAGGGCAACCCGGTCGGCTTCGTCACCGGGTACGTACGGCCCGAACTGCCACGCACCCTTCTCGTCTGGCAGGTGGCCGTCGACGCCGCGTACCGGGGACGCGGGCTGGCCGCCGCCCTGCTGGACGGACTCACGGCGCGGGTCGCCCACGACCAGGCCCTCGACGCCATAGAGACCACCATCACCCCGGGCAACACGGCCTCCGAGCGACTGTTCACCTCATACGCCGCACGCCACGGAGCGAGCGTCGAGCGTGAAGTGCTGTTCGACACAGCGCACTTCCCGGACGGCCCGCACGACCCCGAGGTGCTGTACCGCATCGGACCGCTGACCTTCGGAACGGCTGACGGATCTCGCGCTCGCAGAACTGACCAAGCCGACTGAGCCGATCCGTCCGGCCGGACGGACGGTCCCGATCATCCGATCCATCCGATACATGCGATCCAGCGAGATCAAGCCGATCGAGCAGGATCAAGCAAGATCAAGCAGACCGGACCCGACCAGTCCGGTCCCCCCAAGACTTCATCTCCCAGGAGGAGATCCGCTGTGACCATCACCCAGCCTGACCTGAGCGTCTTCCAGACCCTGGAGTCGGAGGTGCGCAGCTACTGCCGCGGCTGGCCCACCGTGTTCGACCGCGCGCAGGGCAGCCGCATGTACGACGAGGACGGCCACGAGTACCTGGACTTCTTCGCCGGAGCCGGGTCCCTCAACTACGGCCACAACAACGCCGTACTCAAACGCGCCCTCATCGACTACCTGGAGCGCGACGGCGTCACGCACGGTCTCGACATGTCGACGACCGCCAAGCGCGCCTTCCTCGAGTCGTTCCAGAACATCGTGCTGCGCCCCCGCGACCTGCCGTACAAGGTCATGTTCCCGGGCCCGACGGGCACCAACGCCGTCGAGTCCGCGCTGAAACTGGCGCGAAAAGTGAAGGGCCGGGAAGCGATCGTGTCGTTCACGAACGCCTTCCACGGAATGTCCCTCGGTTCGCTCGCCGTGACCGGCAACGCCTTCAAGCGGGCCGGGGCGGGCATCCCGCTCGTGCACGGCACGCCGATGCCGTTCGACAACTACTTCGACGGCAAGGTCCCGGACTTCCTGTGGTTCGAGCGACTCCTCGAGGACCAGGGCTCCGGCCTCAACCAGCCCGCCGCCGTGATCGTCGAGACCGTGCAGGGCGAGGGCGGCATCAACGTCGCGCGCCCCGAGTGGCTGCGTGCCCTGGCCGACCTGTGCGAGCGTCAGGACATGCTGCTCATCGTCGACGACATCCAGATGGGCTGCGGCCGCACCGGCGCGTTCTTCTCCTTCGAGGAGGCGGGCATCACGCCGGACATCGTGACCGTCTCGAAGTCCATCAGCGGCTACGGACTGCCCATGGCGCTGACCCTGTTCAAGCCCGAGCTGGACATCTGGGAGCCGGGCGAGCACAACGGCACGTTCCGCGGCAACAACCCGGCGTTCGTCACGGCTGCCGCGGCCCTTGAGACGTACTGGTCCGACGGGCCCGCCATGGAGAAGCAGACCAGGGCGCGCGGCGAGCAGATCGAGCAGGCGCTGATCTCCGTCTGCGAGGAGAACCCCGACGACGTCAAGGAGTACCGGGGCCGCGGCCTGGTCTGGGGCGTCGAGTTCCACGACAAGGAGCGCGCGGGCCGCATCGCCAAGCGGGCCTTCGAGCTCGGCCTGCTCATCGAGACATCGGGCCCGGAGAGCGAGGTCGTCAAGCTCCTCCCGGCGCTCACCATCACCAGCGACGAGCTGGACGAGGGACTGCGTACCCTCGCCCGGGCCGTACGAGAGACGGCCTGACCGCAGTAGAAACAGCCTGAAGGAGGCACTGCCCCACCGTGATTGTCCGTTCGTTCAAGGACCTCGAAGGCACCGACCGGCACGTCAAGTCCGCGTCGGGCACCTGGGAGAGCAAACGCATCGTCCTCGCCAAGGAGAAGGTCGGCTTCTCCCTGCACGAGACGATCCTGTACGCGGGGACGGAGACGTCGATGTGGTACGCGAACCACATCGAGGCCGTCGTCTGCGTCGAGGGCGAGGCCGAGCTCACCAACGACGAGACCGGGGAGAAGTTCACCATCACCCCCGGCACCATGTACCTCCTCGACGGCCACGAGAAGCACACGATGCGGATCAAGGAGGACTTCCGCTGCCTCTGCGTCTTCAATCCGCCGGTGACCGGACGGGAGGACCATGACGAGAACGGTGTCTACCCCCTGCTGACCGAGGAGGTCTGAGAATCATGACCACGCTCACCGACCTGTATCCGAGCCGCGGCGCCACCGAGGTGGCCGTACCCCGCCAGGACCCCGTGGTGTGGAGCGCGCCGGGCGAGCCCGGTCCGATCGCGGCGGCCGACCTCGAGTCGTACGACCGCGACGGCTTCCTCGCCATCGAGCAGCTCATCGGTGACGACGAGGTCTCCGTCTACCGGGGCGAGCTGGAGCGCCTGGTGAGCGACCCGGCGATCCGCGCCGACGAGCGCTCGATCATCGAGCCGAAGTCGCAGGAGATCCGTTCGGTCTTCGAGGTCCACAAGATCAGCGAGGTCTTCGCGCGGCTTGTGCGCGACGAGCGGGTCGTGGGCCGAGCCCGGCAGATCCTCGGCTCGGACGTGTACGTCCACCAGTCGCGGATCAACGTCAAGCCGGGGTTCGGGGCGAGCGGCTTCTACTGGCACTCGGACTTCGAGACCTGGCACGCGGAGGACGGTCTGCCGAACATGCGGACCGTGTCCGTGTCGATCGCGCTGACCGAGAACTACGACACCAACGGCGGCCTCATGATCATGCCGGGGTCGCACAAGACGTTCCTCGGCTGTGCGGGGGCCACGCCGAAGGACAACTACAAGCAGTCGCTGCAGATGCAGGACGCGGGCACGCCCTCGGACGAGGCGCTCACCAAGTTCGCGGAAGCGCACGGCATCAAGCTCTTCACGGGGCGGGCCGGCTCGGCGACCTGGTTCGACTGCAACTGCATGCACGGTTCGGGCGACAACATCACTCCGTTCCCGCGGTCGAACGTCTTCATCGTGTTCAACAGCGTGGAGAACGCGGCGGTGGAGCCGTTCGCGGCACCGGTCCGCCGCCCCGAGTTCATCGGGGCGAGGGATTTCACTCCGGTTCAGTGAACCGTTAGAGCCGTTAGAGAGTGACCCGTTAGAGCCACGCGAGCGACGCGGCCCGTTCCAGCACGTTCTGGACGGCCGCGTCGTCGCCCGTTGCACCCCGCGGCACCGTGTCGGGGGCGTACCGTCCGCCCACGAGCAGGCAGAAGTCGACGGGTTCCAGGACGAGTTCGGCACGTACGGGCTCGTCCTCGGAGCCCAGGACCCACTCCTCGCCGCCGCTGATCGCGAAGAGCACCGGCGGTGCCGTGGGTCCCAGCGCCAGGTCGAGGATGCGGACGGCGAGCCGGACGAGCTGCCAGAGGTGCTCCTCCGGCGGCGGCGGTACGGCGAGGCCCACCGCTCGGCCGATGTCGTCGGTGTGGATCCACGCCTCGAAGGCGCGCACCAGGAAATGGTCGGCGACCGGCAGCCGGATGCCCATCAACGTCGTGGCGTGCGCGGCGCGTTCGGGGTCGCGGGCCTCGGCCGTGGCCAGCAGGGCGCCGGCCTGCGCGGCCCAGGCGGCGACGGTCTCCTCGGGCGTGCGCGCGAGCTCGTGGGCGATCACGTCGGCGCTGCGTACGTTCCAGGCGTCCTCCCACCTCGTCCCCTCAGGGACCGGCGAGACGGGCACGCGCGTGTCGAGGCCGAGCCGTACGGCCAACGGCTCGTCGGCGGCGAGGAGATGGGCGACGGTCGCGTGCGCGTCCCAGTCGTGCACCACCGGCGTGCCCCAGCGGCCGTCCAGCTCCTTCACCAGCGCCTGGAGTCCGGACACGGCGGCGGCGTACGGGGCGGCGTGCGCGGCGACCCGCGGCACCGAGGGCCGGGCGCGCAGCGCGACAGTGAGTACGCCACCTGACGCTCCCGAGCCGTTGCTCATGGCCGTTCCCCGTGACCCGTCCAGCAGCCGTACCGTCTCCCGCAGCCGCTCCGCCTCCGCCGCGCAGCTCTCGCACTCGGCGAGATGCAGCGGAACCGTCCTCTCGTCCTCCGGCCGCAACGCGCCGAACGCCCAGGCCCCCAGCAGCTCACGTACACCGTCGTGATCAGTGGTCACCGCGCACCTCCTCTCCCTGCTTCCCGGCCTTTCCCTGCTTCCCGGCCGCATCCATCATGCGCCCCTTTCCAACGCCGGATCCGGTGGGTCCGCCAAGGATTCCGCGAGCTTGCGTAAGGCGGAGCGCAGCCGGGTCTTGGCGGTGCCCTCGGGAATGCCGAGTTCGACGGCGGCCTGGCGGTAGGTGCGGCCCGCGAAATACGCCAGGTGCACCACCTCCCGCTGCGGCTGCGGGAGCTCGGCGAGCGCGGAGTGCAGCAGGATCGAACGCTCACGGTCGACGACCGTCTCGTCCGGGCCAGGACCCGTGTCGGGGATCGCCTGCAGCGCAGAGTCGTCGGCGCCGGCCGCCTTGCGGTGCCGTGCCTCGCTGCGCACCCAGTCCACGGCCCGCCGGTGCGCCAGGACGGACAGCCAGGTGCGCAGCGAGCCACGGCTCGCGTCGAACGCGTACGGCCTGCTCCACAGCTGCGCGAAGACCTCCTGCGCCACGTCCTCGGCGGCGACCGGGCTGCGCGTCACCCGGACGGCCACTCCCCGGACGAGCCCGCCGTACGCCGCGTACGCCTCGGTCAGCGCGGACTCGTCCCCGTACACCAGCCGCCGATGCAACTCCGCGTCGGCGGGTGGTCCTTCGGTCTTGTGGAGAGTTGGCTCCACCGGCACCACCACCTCGTGCTGCCTTCCTAGCGTCCCGCCCCTGTCCCGCGCCAGTGCTCAGCCGGACAGGACGTCGAGGAGCCTGTCCACATCCGCGGGAGTGTTGTAGAGGTGGAAGGCGGCCCGCAGGTTGCCCGCACGGTCGGACACCTCGATTCCGGCGCTGCTCAGTTCCTGCTGGCGGTGGCCGAGTCCGGGCACCGACACGATCGCGGAGCCGGGTGCGGGCACCGGGGCCACGCCGAGGGAGCCGAGTCCGGCGCGGAAGCGGTCGGCGAGCGCGAGGTCATGGGCCTGTACGGCCTCGACGCCGATCTCCTCGATCAGGGCGAGGGAGTGCCGGGCGCCCGCGTACGAGAAGAGGCTGGGGCTTTCGTCGAACCGTCGTGCGGAGTGGGCGAGTTCCTCGACCGGGCCGTAGCAGGAGTCCCAGGGGTGCTCGCCCGCGACCCAGCCCGCGAAGAGCGGGGAGAGTCCGCCGAGGTCCTCCGGAACGACGAGGAAGGCCACGCCCCTCGGGGAGACGAGCCACTTGAAAGCGACGGAGGCGATGTAGTCGTACTGGTCGGCATCGACCGGCAGCCAGCCGGCCGCCTGGGATACGTCGATGTACGTACGGGCACCATGGGCCCGCGCGGCCTCACGGATCGCGGGCAGGTCGGCGACGCGCCCGTCGGCGGACTGCGCGGCGCTGACCGCGACGAGCGCCGTGCCCGGCCGCACCGACTCGGCGACGCTCTCCAGCGGAACCGTGCGCACCTTGAGGTCCTTGCGGACGTGGAAGGGGTTCACGGCCGAGCTGAAGTCGGCCTCGGCGGTGAGGACTTCGGCGCCCTCCGGCAGCGAGGCGGCGATCAGCCCGGTGTAGACGGCGACCGAGGCCCCGGCCGCGACGCGGCGCGCCGGGACACCGACCAGACGGGCGAAGGAGGCCCGGGCCGCCTCCACGTCCGCGAACATGTCGGTCGGCTGTCCCTCCGCCATGGCCTGCACGGCACGGCTCATCGCGTCCACCGTGCGGGCCGGGAGCAGCCCGGTGCTGGCGGTGTTCAGGTAGACGGTCTTCGGGGCGAACTCGGCTCGGACGAGAGTCTCCAGAGTCTCCATAGGTCCACTCTGCGACCCCGTGAAGCCCCAGTCCATTGCGTATTTGTACGTGGCATCCCTAAGGAACCCTTATGTATGCCCGCCGACCTGCGCCGATGATGCCCGGTCGCCTCAGTGCTGCGGCACCGCGCATCCGTCGGGACCGCATGCGTCGGCGTCGCCCGGGCTATTGTCCTGGATCAGCTTCAGCGGCGAGCGGTTGCCCCACGCCTGCTCCAGCGCCTGCGCGAACACCTCGGCGGGCTGGGCGCCGGAGACGCCGTACTTGCGGTCGAGGACGAAGAACGGCACGCCGTTCGCACCCAGCTCGGCGGCCTCCCGCTCGTCGGCGCGCACGTCGTCGGCGTACGCCGACGGGTCTGCGAGCACCTTGCGCGCCGCCTCCTCGTCGAGCCCGGCGGCGACGGCCAGCTCGATCAGATACGCGTCGGCGTCCACGTACAGGGACCGCTCCTCGACGAAGTTCGCCCGGTACAGGATCTGCAGCAGCTCGTCCTGCCTGCCCTGCTCCTTGGCGAAGTGCAGCAGCCGGTGCAGGTCGAAGGTGTTGCCGTGGTCGCGGCCCTCGGTGCGGTACTCCAGCCCCTCGGCGGCGGCCAGCGTGCCCAGGTTCTGCTCCCCGGCCCCGGCCTGCGCCTCGCTCATCCCGTACTTCTTGGTCAGCATCGTCAGGACGGACTCCGTCTCGCCCTTGGCCCGATTCGGGTCGAGCTCGAAGGAGCGGTGCACCACCTCGATGTCGTCGCGGTGCGGGAAGGCGCCGAGCGCCTTCTCGAAGCGGGCCTTGCCCACATAGCACCAGGGGCAGGCGATGTCGCTCCAGATCTCGACGCGCATGACTTCGGCTCTCTCCAGGTCGTACGGCACGGAGACACCCTCCGCTGGAGCGTGTGAACGTTCAAGCGGCCCGTGTCATTCCCCGCCCACACAGACCCGCGAACCCGGTCACGCCGCGGAGGACGTGTCCGCCTCGGTTCCGAGCCGGCTGAACTGCGTCCGGTAGGCGCTGGGCGTCAGACCCGTACGGCGTACGAGATGGGTGCGCAGGGAGTCCGCGGTGCCGAGGCCGCAGGCGCGGGCCACCCGGTCCATCGGCAGGGTGGTCGTCTCCAGCAGCTCCTTGGCCCGCTCGATGCGCTGATGCAGCAGCCACTGCAACGGGCTCACCCCGCTCTCGGCATGGAAGCGTCGCGTCAGCGTGCGTACGGAGACACCCGCGTGCCGCGCCAGGTCGGTCAGCGTGAGCGGCTTGTCGAGGTTGCTCATGGCCCAGCCCCGGGTGTCCGCGCAGGCGCTGCCGTGCTCGGGAGGCAGCGGGGTCTGGGTGAACTGGGTCTGGCCGCCGGGCCGTACGGGCGCGACGAGGGCGAGGCGGGCCACCTGGTTGGCGACCGCGGCACCGTAGTCCGTCCGGATGATGTGCAGGCAGAGGTCGATTCCGGCGGCGTATCCGGACGAGGTCATGATCTGTCCGTCCTGCACGTACAGGACGTCGCCCTTGAGGTCGACCGCCGGGTACCGCTCGCGCATCACTTCGGCCTGCTCCCAGTAGGTCGTGGCGCTGCGTCCCTCGAGCAGCCCCGCCTCGGCCAGCGCGAAGGCGCCGCTGCAGATGGACGCGATGCGTTTGCCCGCGGCGGCGGCCTCGCGGACGGCGGCCACCGTGCGCGGGTCGGGCGCGTACCAGTTCCCGGTGCCCGCGACGAGCACCGTGTCCGCGTCCCGCACCGCGTCGAGCCCGTGCCGCACATGGAGGTCGAGGCCGCCGGTGGTGGGGACCGGGCCCGGCTCCGCGGCGCAGATGACGACCTCGTACCCCGGACCGCCGTCGACCTCGGTCTTCTCGAAGAGGAGCTCCGGGATGGCGAGGTTGAACATGGAGACGGGGGACGCCGTGACGACGGCTACGCGACGGACACGGCGGACGCCCTGCGATCGGGTCATGGCCAGAACCTCCGGACGTATGGCATTCGGGCCACTACTGTACGCCGCCGAAGATCCGCAGGATGGAGACATGCCAACGAACCCCGACGTCACGGTCTCCCGACTGCCCGGCAAACAGGGCAGGTCGGCCCCCTCTCCGCATACGTCCCCGGCCCTCACCCTCGCCGCCGCCCTCCTCGGCTTCGCGCTGATCACCCTCGACACGTCCGTCGTGAATGTCGCGCTCCCCTCGATCGGGTCCGCACTGGGCGGCGGGATGTCGGGCCTGCAGTGGGTCGTGGACGCGTACACGCTCGCCTTCGCGGCGCTGATGCTGTCCACGGGGGCGTTCTCGGACCGGGCCGGGGCCAGTCGGGCGTACGCGATCGGCATCGCCCTGTTCACACTGGCGTCGGCGGTGTGCGGGCTCGCGCCCAACCTGCCGGTGCTCATCGCGTCCCGCGTGGTGCAGGGAGTGGCGGCCGCCGTCGTGCTGCCCGCCTCGCTCGCCCTCGTCCGGCAGGCCTACACGGACGCCGCCCGGCGTGCACGGGCCGTCGCCACCTGGGCTGCGGGCGGCTCCGTGGCGATAGCACTCGGGCCGGTCGCGGGTGGCGCGCTCACCACCGCGTGGGGGTGGCGGTGGATCTTCTTCATCAACCTGCCGCTGGGCGCGGTGGCCCTCGTGCTCCTTTTGCGCGCTCCTCGCTCGGAGCGCCGCCCTGCGGCGCTCGACCTGCCGGGACAACTCACCGCCGTGGTCGCACTGACGGCCCTCACCTTCTCGGTCATCGAGGGCGGCACGATCGGCCTGATCGCGCTGGCCGTCACCGTGCCGGCGGTCATCGCGTTCCTGTGGACCGAGAGGCGGCAGGCCCATCCGGTCGTACCGCTCGGCCTGTTCCGCAATCGCACGGTCTCGGTCGCGGTGGCCGCGGGCGCGGCGTGCAGCATCGCCTTCTACGGTGTGGTCTTCCTCTTCTCGCTCTTCTTCCAGCAGGTGCAGGGGCATTCGGCGCTGTACGCCGGGCTGATGTTCCTGCCGATGACCGGGCTCATCGCGGTCACGAACGTCCTCGCCGGCAGGGTGGCGGGCCGCTTCGGGCCGCGCCTCCCCATGCTGATCGGCCAACTTCTCGCGGTGGCGGGCCTGTTGATCCTCCTGTACGCCGACGCCGGCACGCCTCCCGTACTGCTCGCCTTCCTCCTCGTACCCCTCGCCCTGGGGTGCGCGCTGGCGATTCCGCCGCTGACCGCCGCCATGATGGACGCCGTACCGGGCGAGCGCGCGGGACTCGCCGCCGGGGTGCTCAACGCGGCTCGGCAGGTGGCGGGCGGGCTGGGGATCGCGGTGTTCGGGGCGCTGGTCTCCGACGGGTTCGAGGCGGGGATGCGGGTGAGTCTCGCCCTGAGCGCGACCGCGCTGACCTTGACGGCGACGGCCACGTGGCGCATGCGGGCGGCTGGCTAGGGGTTTTCGCCCGGGCTGAAATCCCCAGCCCGTCCGGCGTTTGAGGAGCGAGGTCAGGGAGGCGAAGAAACCTCAGGTCTCGGCCCACACGTCCGTCACCGCCCGACGCCCCGCCTCCAGATCCACCGAATCCACCGAGCCTCCCGACTCCGCCAGCGCCGCGCCCAAGGCGGCCACACTGGCATGGACGGCCCCGCGCGTCGCATCGGGCCCGTAGTGGTTGACCCGAATCATCTCCCCGGCCAGCGCGCCCCCACCCGCGGCCAGCGGAAGCGCGGGGTCGGCGGCCAGCGCCCGTGTCACCAGGTCCGATGCGTCGACCCCGGCAGGAGTACGCAACGTCGTGGCGACCGGCGCCGCGTCCCCGGCCTCGTACACGTACGGCTCAAGCCCCCCGCCCAACGCGAGAACCCCCGCCCGGGTGGCCGCGGCCGCCGTCGCGTGCCGGGCCATCACCGCGTCAAGCCCCTCCGCCTCGATCCGCTCCACACACGCTTCGAGCGCGAGCATCTCCAACTGCGCCGGCGCGTGCAGCAGCGCCTTGCGGCCGCCGTCGATCCAGCGTTCCTTCCAGTCCAGAAGGGAGAGATACGAGCGCCGCGGCGCCCGCGGATTGGCGGCCATCCGCGCCCACGCCCGCGAACTCACCGACACCGCCGAGACCCCCGCGGGCCCGCCCATCGCCTTCTGCGCCCCGATCACACACAGATCCACGCCCCACGCGTCCGGCAGCAACGGCTCGGCGCCCACCGAGGCCACGGCATCGAGCATGAACAGCGCGCCGTGCTCGCGTACGACCTCACCGATCTCCGCCACGGGATTGGTGTTGCCGGTGGCGGCCTCCGCGTGGACCAGCGAGACGAAGTCGATCTCGGGATGCTCGGCGAAGGCCTCCCGCACCTGCGCGGCGGTGACCGCCGTATGGAAGGGCACGGCGAGATCGATCACGGTCGCCCCGCAGTCCCGCAGCCAGTCGCCGAAGGTCTGCCCGTACGGACCGGTGATCACGTTCAGCGCGGTCGTACCCGGCTGAGCGGCTCCCCGGATACAGCCCTCCAGGGGAAGCAGCGCCTCGCCCTGCGTGATCACGACGTCCTGCTCGGTGGAGAGCAGCCGCGCCACGCGGTCCTCGATCGCCGCGAAACGCGCGGCGCCCAACGGTGCCAGGTCCAGGAGGGGGTGAGTCATGGTGCGGTGCTCTCTTCGCAGTGCTTCCAGTGGCTTCCGGTACGCGAGTTCGAGCGTATCCGGCGGCAATTTCACTGTGCGGTGCGGGCGATGTGCGGTACCTTGAACACAAGACGAGACGAGACGTATCGCCTCGCGATCTCTCCGGAGGATGCCCTCATGCACCACTTCATCGACGCCGCACCCGACGTCCGCCTGTGGGCGGAAGAACACGGCCCCGCCGACGCGCCCCCGCTGCTGCTGATCATGGGAGCCCAGGCATCGGGCATGGGCTGGCCGGACGAGCTGGTGCACACGCTCGCCCGCCACCACCGCGTCATCCGCTACGACCACCGCGACACCGGCCGCTCCACGTGGTCCTTCGACGAGCGGCCCTACTCCATCACCGCTCTCGCCGAGGACGCGGTCGCCGTCCTGGACGGCCTCGGCGTCCGGCGCGCACACGTGGTCGGCATGTCGCTGGGCGGAATGCTGGCCCAGCTCCTGATCGCCGACCGCCCCGACCGGCTGCTCAGCGCCACCCTGATCGGGACCTGCGCACTGAGCACCGCCCCGTACGTCCACCGGGACGGAACCGGGACTCCGGCCGCGGAACTCCCCGGAATCGCGCCCCGCATACTGGAGATGTGGGCCCGCCCGGTCGAAGACCTGGAACTGGAGGCCGAGTTGGAGCGGCGCGTCGAGCACTGGCGGGCGCTGGGCGGCGAGCAGCTCCCCTTCGACGCGGAGTACTTCCGCGCGCTTGAGCGGAAGATCATCGAACACACCGGTCACCACACCGCAGGCACCGCACACGGCCGCGCCGACCACTCCGGAATGATCCGCACCGACGAACTCGCCAAGACCGACGTGCCCACGCTCGTGATCTCCGCGCCCGCCGAACCCGTCTTCCCGCCGCCGCATCCGCAGCACCTCGCCCAGGTCATCCGCGACGCGCGCCTCGTCGAGATCCCCGGCATGGGGCACGCACTGCCACGCCCGGTCCTCGGTCCCCTGGCCTCCGCGATCCTCGACCACACGTCGGCGGCCGACGGAAATCCCTGAGGTCGAAGCTTCTGAGGTCGAATCGCTCGTCGGCCATGGGAATGGTTTGAAGGGGTCAAAGCTTTCCTTATAATCGGAAGGTACTGTCCCCTCACAGACCCCCTCAGGAGGTCACCCCCGTGAACACGGTCCTCGGACGCCGGTCCCGCATTCTGGCCGCCACCACCGCGACGGCCGGGCTGCTGCTCATGGCCGGCTGTTCCTCGGGCGACGGGGGAGGCGAGACCGTCAAGGGGGTCTCGATCGTGAAGGCGGGGCAGCTCACGACCTGCACGCATCTGCCGTACCCGCCCTTCCAGTCGGAGATCGACGGCAAGGTGCAGGGCTTCGACGTCTCGCTGATCGACCTGGTCGCCAAGGACTTGGGCGTGAAGCAGGACATCCTGGACACGCCGTTCGAGAACTTCAAGACCGGCGCGTTCCTCAACTCCGGCGAGTGCGACCTGGCCGCGGCCGGCATGACGATCACCGACGAGCGCAAGAAGAACGTCGACTTCTCCGACCCGTACTTCGACGCCACCCAGGCCGTCCTCGTCGACAAGAAGAGCGGCATCGGCTCCTTCGATGCCCTGAAGGGCAAGAAGCTCGGCGCCCAGGCGCAGACGACGGGCGAGGAGTACGCGAAGAGCAAGGGCTTCGACCCGGTCTCCTTCGAGAGCTCCGACGCGGTCCTCAACGGCCTGCGCACCGGCCAGGTCCAGGCCGTCGTCATCGACTACCCGGTCGTCCAGGGGTGGCTCAAGGACAAGGCGAACGCCAACGCCTTCGAGGTCGTCGACAACCTCAACACCGGTGAGCAGTACGGGTTCTCGGTGAAGAAGGGCAACACCGAGCTCGTCGAGGCCATCAACAAGGCGCTCAAGGACGCGAAGGCCGACGGCACGTACAAGAAGCTGTACGAGCAGTGGATCGGCCCGTACGACGAGAGCGCGGCGGGTGCCGCCTCGGCTTCCCCGTCAGCCGCCTCATGAGCAAGGCCGACACCCAGATCCAGCCACGCAAGCAAGGGCTGACGAGGCGTCAGAAGCGTGCCGTCTCGCGCGGCGTCCAGTACGCGGTCTTCGTCGCCGCCCTGGTCGCCCTCGGTGTCACGGCCGACTGGGGCCGGCTGCGGAACCAGTTCGCGCAGGTCGACCTGGCGAAGGAACTGTTCCCGGACATCATCACGCTGGCGCTGCGCAACACCGTGCTCTACACGTTGTCCGGCTTCGCGTTCGGCCTCGCCCTCGGCATGGTCATCGCGCTCATGCGGCTCTCGCCGGTGGGACCGTACCGCTGGCTGGCCGGCATCTACATCGAGATCTTCCGCGGACTGCCCGCCCTGCTGATCTTCATCTTCGTGGGCGTCGCGGTACCGCTGGCCTTCCCTGGCACGGAGATCCCCGGCGGGACGTACGGGAAGGTCGCCCTCGCGCTCGGCCTGGTGGCGGCCGCGTACATGGCGGAGACGATCCGCGCGGGCATCCAGGCGGTGCCCAAGGGGCAGATGGAGGCGGCCCGTTCGCTGGGCTTCTCGCACGCTCGCGCCATGGCCTCGATCATCATCCCGCAGGCGTTCCGGATCGTGATCCCGCCGCTCACCAACGAACTCGTCCTCCTCTTCAAGGACTCCTCGCTGGTGCTGTTCCTCGGTGTGACGCTGGAGGAGCGCGAACTCGCCAAGTTCGGCAGGGACTTGGCGAGCGAGTCCGCCAACTCCACGCCGATCCTGGTCGCGGGCCTGTGCTATCTGCTGGTCACGGTCCCGCTCGGTTTTGTCGTACGCCGTCTTGAGGCGAAGGCCGGGGAGGCCACCAAGTGAGCATGGAAAAGCCCGCGTCAACGGCCTCGTCGCACCCGGAGATCCAGGTCAAGGACCTGTACAAGTCCTTCGGCGACAACGAGGTGCTGCGCGGCATCGACCTGGAGATCGGCCGCGGCGAGGTCGTGTGCGTCATCGGCCCGTCGGGCTCCGGCAAGTCCACACTGCTGCGCTGCGTGAACCTCCTGGAGGAGCCCACCAAGGGCCGGGTCTTCGTCGGCGGCACCGAAGTCACCCACCCCGACGTGGACATCGATGCCGTACGCCGCCGGATCGGCATGGTGTTCCAGCAGTTCAACCTCTTCCCGCATCTGTCGGTGACCGAGAACCTCGCGCTGCCGCAGCGCCGCGTACTCGGCCGCGACAAGGCGGAGGCGGCGAAGGTGGCCGCCGACAACCTGCGGCGCGTCGGTCTCTCCGAGAAGGCGGACGCGTACCCCTCCTCGCTCTCCGGCGGACAGCAGCAGCGCGTGGCGATCGCCCGCGCGCTCGCGATGGGGCCCGAGGTGATGCTCTTCGACGAGCCCACCTCGGCGCTCGACCCGGAGCTCGTCGGCGACGTCCTCGCGGTGATGCGCATGCTCGCGAACGAGGGCATGACGATGATGGTCGTCACGCACGAGATGACCTTCGCGCGCGAGGTCGCCGACCGGGTCGTGTTCATGGACGGCGGAGTGATCGTCGAGGACGGCACACCCGCCCAGGTCATCGGCAACCCGGCCCATGAGCGGACCCGCCACTTCCTGTCCCGGCTCCTCGACCCGGCGATGGCGGACGTGGAGGAGGAGATCTCGGACCAGCTGGGCGCCCCCTAGGGGGCGCCCTATAAGGGGCGCGGGGAACTGCGCGACCAGCCACGACCAACCCGCACCCGTTGAACCCCGCACCCAGCGGAGCGCTACCGTGCCGTGCATGAGCGATCAGGCCGTGCTGCATGTGAAGGGGCGGGTGCTCGTCGGCCCCGACGACGCCCGGGACGAACTCTGGGTGATCGACGGCAGAATCTCGTACGAGCGTCCCGTCGGCGCCCGTGACATCCGTACCGTTGAGGGCTGGGCGCTGCCCGGCCTCGTCGACGCGCACTGCCATGTCGGGCTCGACACTCACGGCCCGGTGCCGGACGAGGTCTCCGAGAAGCAGGCCCTGACCGACCGCGACGCCGGGACCCTCCTCATCCGGGACGCCGGCTCGCCCTCCGACACCCGCTGGATCGACGACCGCGACGATCTCCCGAAGATCATCCGGGCGGGGCGGCACATCGCCCGCACGCGCCGCTACATCCGTAACTTCGCGCACGAGATCGAGCCGGACGACCTCGTCGCGTACGTCGCGCAGGAGGCCGGGCGCGGTGACGGCTGGGTGAAGCTGGTGGGCGACTGGATCGACCGCGGGACGGGAGACCTGAGCGCCTGCTGGCCCCGTGACGCCATCGATGCCGCGATCGCCGAGGCGCACCGCCTGGGCGCGCGCGTCACCGCGCACTGCTTCGCCGAGGACTCGCTGCGGGATCTGGTGGAGGCGGGCATCGACTGCGTCGAGCACGCCACGGGCCTGACCGAGGAGCTGATCCCCCTCTTCGCCTCGCGCGGCGTCGCCATCGTCCCCACGCTCGTCAACATCGCCACGTTCCCCCAGCTCGCGGACGGCGGCGAGGCCAAGTTCCCGCGCTGGTCCGCCCATATGCGACGGCTGCACGAGCGACGCTACGACACCGTGCGCTCCGCGTACGACGCCGGGATCCCCGTGTACGTCGGCACCGACGCCGGCGGTTCCCTCGCCCACGGCCTGGTCGCGGGCGAGGTGTCCGAGCTGGTGACCGCCGGCATCCCACCGGTCGAGGCACTGTCGGCCACGGCATGGGGAGCACGCGCGTGGCTCGGCCGCCCCGGCCTGGACGAGGGGGCACCCGCGGACCTTGTCGTGTACGACGGGGATCCCCGGGCGGACGTACGGGTGCTGGCCGCTCCACGGAGGGTGGTGCTGAACGGGAAGGTTGTCGGCTAGGACCAGTGGGGTCGCGGCTGAGCGTGTTGACCCCGGCCCCCTACACTCTCGGCTTCGCTTGAGCAGGGACGCACCGGGGATTCGCGGTCACTGGCCGGAGCCGGAGACCGCGGCTTCCATCAGTCGCCGTGCGATCCCAGCCGTCGAAACGGTTCCGCCCACTCCTTCCACGGTCACCGTGACCACCTCGGCCATCGCCTCCCGCAGTTCGGCCGCCGTACCTTCGCTGACAACGCGCGTCGTGGCGGAGTCGTCGTAACTCTTCAGCACCTTGCCCGCCGCGTCCGTCACCTTGAACTGACCGATGCCGGCCAATGCCGCCTGGCCCTCGCTCATGTCACCGGGGAATTCGCTCCGGCCGACGCGTAGCGGCGTGAACTTGTCCGCGTTGAAACCGAATTTCTCCGCCGTCTTCTTCAGCTGCGACTGGCCGAGATCCACGGCCATCCGTGCGAAGACGGTGTCGCAGGAGTGGCGGAACGCGGTGCGCATGCTGACGTCTTCGCAGGACACCGAGGCTTTCGCGTTCTCCAGCGTGGTGGCGCTGCCAGGGACGGTGTATGGATCCGGGCTCCGCGTCGGCTCGTCGATCGACTCATAAAGGCCCTCCTCGACCTCGGCGAGGCCCCGTAGCCCGGAATCTGCGACCAGCCAGCGATACAGAGACATCGTGTCGTCAAGGCTGCCGCTCTCTTCGACATGGTCGCCGTCCGTCCTGTCCGCGAACGTAAGCCGGACTTGCACGGCTCAACTCCCCCTTTGCTCACCGTGATTCACGCCATTGCTCATGCTACGGCCTTGGGAGCGACGGCGGTGGGGTCGGCCAGGCAGGCGAATGGGCAGGGGCGGCGGAGGTGAAACCACCTCTCAGCTGCCCGCCAGAGCCATCGCCCGGTCCAGCGCCTGGAGGAAGCCGTTCACCGTCGCCCGGTCCCGTACCGCCAGCCGTAGCCACTCCTCGCCCAGCCCCGGGAACGTATCCCCGCGGCGTACGGCGAAGCCGAGGGCGCGCAGGCGGTGTCGTACAACAGCCGCCCGTGGCAGGCGGACGAGGACGAAGGGGCCCTCGGCGGGCTCCGCCACAGCCAACCCGTCGGAGGCGAACTCCTTGAGGCCCGCGACGAGATGGGCCCGGTCCGCGGCGACGCGACGGGCCGCGTCGGTCTGTTCCGCCAGGGCCCGCGGGGACACGCAGGCCTCCGCCGCCGCGAGGGCCGGCGTGGACACCGGCCACAGCGGCTGCGCCCGCTCCAGGTCCGCGATCACCTCCGGAGGAGCGAGCACGTAGCCGATCCGCAGCCCCGCAAGCCCCCACGTCTTCGTGAGACTGCGCAGGACCACAAGGCCGGGGACATCGCCCCGCCCGGCAAGGGCCTCGCGCTCACCCGGCACCGCGTCCATGAACGCCTCGTCGACCACCAACGTCCGCCCGGGACGGGCGAGTTCGGCGATCGCGGCGGCCGGGTGGAGGACGGACGTCGGGTTGGTCGGGTTGCCGATCACGACGAGGTCCGCGTCCTCGGGGACGGCGGCCGGGTCGAGCCGGAAGCCGTCCGCCTCCCGCAGCAGCACCCGGTCCACGCTGTGACCGGCGTCCCGCAACGCCGCCTCCGGCTCGGTGAACTGCGGGTGCACCACCACCGGCCGACGCACCTTCAGGGCGCGGGCGAGCAGTACGAAGGCCTCTGCTGCGCCCGCCGTGAGGAGCACCCGCTCCACGGGGAGCCCGTGCCGGGCGGCCACCGCCGCACGCGCGGCCCGCCCGTCCGGATAGGCCGCCAGCCCGGTCAGCGACTCGGCGATCCGCTCGCGCAGCCAGCCCGGAGGCGTGTCGGCGCGGACATTGACCGCGAGGTCGACGAGCGTCGAGCCGTCGTCCCGTACCTCGGCGTCACCGTGGTGACGGAGGTCGTGCGCCCGGTTCTCCTCCGTGCCCTCAGCGCGCATGGGAGTGTGCATGACCGTGATGCCCGTGGTGATGGCCGTCATGGTGGTGATCGTCGTCGTCCGGGTGGAAGTGCGGCTGCTGGGGGAGCCCCACCTTGTCCTCGAAGCCGGGCAGCGCGACGCGGTAGACGCAGGAGTCGCAGTTCATACGGATGTCGCCCGCCACGGCCTCCCGATAGCGCTCCATCACCAGGTCGAGCAACTCCGGCTCAGGACCGATGACATCGGCCGACCGCACCTCGACCTCCGGGTGCGCGGCCGCCCAGCCCTCGGTCTGCATCCGCACCCGGTCCGGCAGGATCCCGGTGAAGAGGAAGTAGGGGAGCACGACGATCCGGCGCGCGCCCAGCCTCGCGCAGCGGTCGAGCCCGGACGGCACATCCGGTGCCGCCAGCGACACGAACGCCGTCTCCACGCCCGCGTAACCACGCCCCTCCCACAGCAGCCGCGCCGCCTTGTGCACCTCCGCGTTGGCGTCCGGGTCGGTCGAGCCGCGCCCGACGAGGAGGACGGTCACATCGGCCCGGTCGGAGGGCATGCGCGCCGGACCACCGAGCGCCTCGTCGAGCCGCCGCTCAAGGACGGCGAGCAGCGCGGGGTGCGGGCCGAGCGGGCGCCCGTACGTGTACGAGATCCCCGGGTGCCGTTCCTTCTCACGGGCCAGCGCCGCCGGAATGTCCCCCTTGGCGTGCCCGGCGGACACCAGCATCAGCGGGACGGCGGCGAAACGGCGTACTCCCTGCTCGACCAGCTCCGTCACGGCATCACCGAGCGGCGGCGGGGACAGCTCGATGAAGCCGCCCGCGACGGGCAGTTCGGGGGTGCGGCGGCCCAACTCCCGCACGAAGTCACGGAAGGCCTCGGCGCCCGCGTCGTCCCGGGTGCCGTGTCCGGCGATGAGCAGGGCGGGGGGCGGGGTGGTCACGATGTCTCCTTGGACTGGGATACGGACTGCGATACGGGGTGAGATACAGAGAGAGATACGGGGTGGTACAGGAGAGCGTTGAGCGCGGCGGCGGCGACCGCCGAACCGCCCTTCTCGGACACGTTGCTGACGGCGGGCAGCCCGCTCTCCCGCAACGCGGCCTTGGACTCGGCCGCGCCGACGAAGCCGACGGGCAGACCGATGACGAGCGCAGGCGCGGCGTCCAGCGTCAGGAGCTCCTCCAGCGCGGTCGGAGCGCAGCCGATCACCCAGAGCGCTCCGGGCCCCACCTGCTCGTACGCGAGCCGGATCGCGTGCGCGGAACGGGTCAGTCCCGGACCGGACCTGGCGTCCTTCAGCCGGCACACGGTCTCGCGCCGCGTGATCCCCGCCGCGACCATCTCCACGTCCACGACGACGGGCGCCCCGCCGTGCAGCGCGGCATGCGCCTTCTCCAGCGCGCCCTCGTCCGTGACGAGATCCTCCGCGTAGTCGAGATCGGCCGCCGAGTGGATCACCCGCTCCACGACCGCCTGCGTCAGCGGCGGGAAGTGCGAGGTGTCGAGCCGGGCGCGCAGCCGCCGGAAGGACTCCACCTCGATGGGGTGCACGACACGCTCAACAGGGTGCACGACTCGGTTCACTCGGTCTCCTCCTGCCAGCGGTAGCCGCGGGGCGTCACCATACGGCCCGCGATCTCACGGGTCGCCGTGTTGCCCACCGTCACGACCGTCATCATGTCGACCACGGCCGGGTCGAGTTCCGCGAGGGTGGTGAGGCGGCTGGATTCGTCCGCCCGCGAGGCATTGCGTACGACTCCCACGGGCGTCGTCGGCTCCCGGTGGCCGCCGAGGATCGCGAGCGCCTTGGGGAGCTGCCAGTCGCGGCCCCGGCTACGGGGGTTGTAGAACGTCACCACGATGTCGGCCTCCGCGGCGGCCCGTACGCGCCGCTCGATGACCTCCCACGGCGTGTGCAGGTCGGACAGGCTGATCGACACGTGGTCATGGCCGAGCGGCGCGCCCAGGATCGCCCCGGCCGCGAGGGCGGCGGTCACGCCCGGCACCCCGACGACGTCGATGTCGTCGGACGCCTCGGCGAGCGCGGGCGACGCCATCGCGTACACGCCCGCGTCCCCGCTGCCGATCAGCGCGACGGCGTGCCCGAGCCGGGCCTCCGCCACGGCGGTCCTGGCCCGCTCTTCCTCGGCGCCGAGCCCGGACTCAAGGATCCGGGTGCCGGGGCGGAGAAGGTCGCGGATCTGGTCGACGTACTGGTCGAGCCCGACGAGTACGGAGGCCCGGCGCAGTTCGTCCTTCGCGCGCGGGGTGAGGAGGTCGCGCGCGCCGGGGCCGAGTCCGACGACGGCAAGCCGGCCGCGGGACGGACGTCGTACGACGGCGCAGGTCGCCATCGCGGGCTGACCGGGCTGCCCGGCCGACTTCCGCTTGGGTACGAGGAGTTCACCTCCCCGTACGAGCGCCGCGGCCTCCGCCACGGAGGGCGTACCGACGGCGGTGAGAGGGGCGTCCGACGGGTTGGGCACGTCCACGGCCGCCAACTCCCCGGCGGAGTACGTGACCAGAGGTACGCCCAGGCGGGCGGCTGCCCCCACGATGCCGGGCTCGTCGGCCTTGGCATCGACGGTGGCGAGTTCGGCGACGGACTTCGCGGACAGCCCGGCATCGCGCAGGGCGTCCTCGACGAGCCCCAGCACCTCGTCCACGGGTGCGCCCTTGGAGGCACCGACGCCGATGACGAGGGAGGGCGGGCGGAGGACGGCTTCTTGTGCGGCGGCTTCGGCCAGCCGGTCCGTGAGCCGAATCGCGTACTGCCCGGAAGGCGCGACAGGCAGGGGCGGCAGCGGCCACGGAACCTCCGCGTGAAGGGCGACGGGCTCACCGTCCAGCAGAGCCCGCGAAACCGCCGCGACATCCCCCTCCACCGGAAACCCGAGCGTGTCGAGACCCGGCACCCCGACCGCGTCCGTCGCCGTCGTCACCACGGGCTCCGCACCGAGCAACTCACTCACCGCGCTGGCGAGTTCATTGGCTCCGCCCCCGTGCCCCCCGACCAGCGAGACGGCGAACCGTCCGCCTTCGTCGACGCACACGATCCCGGGGTCGGACGCCTTGTCCGCGAGCAAAGGAGCGACGAGCCGCACCACGGCCCCCGTGGCGAGGAAACAGACGAGCTGCTCGCACTCGGCGAAGGCCCGCCGTACGGCGTCCCCGACAGGCCCCTCGTACACGCGTGTGCGATCCGGCCACGCCGCAGCCACCCGCTCACGGGCCCTGGCACCCGCCGCCGTCGCGGAAATCAGGCCGATCACTGAGCAACTCCCTCGGTACGCGCCGGAGGCCGGACGCCCCACAGCAGAAAGACGGGATTGGTCGCCGCGAGCCGGGTGACATCCCCGGGCAGCGGCGCGAGCCGGGACGACTGCAGCAGTACGCCGTCACAGTCGAACCCGGCGGCCAGCAGCGCGTCCCGTGCCGCCGGAACCCGGTCGAGCGCGGCCATCGCCACCACCACAGCCCGCCGCGCCCGCCCCGCACAGGCCGTCACGATCGCGGGCAGTTCACGCCCGCCCCCGCCGATGAACACGGCGTCGGGATCGGGCAGTTCGGACAGCACAGCGGGCGCGGCGCCCCGCACGACGGTCACGTCGACGCCGTGCGCGGCGGCGTTGGCGCGCACACGCTCCACGCCGTCCCCGCTCTTCTCGACGGCCGTCACGGCGGCCCCGAGCCGCGCGCACTCCACGGCGACCGAGCCGGACCCCGCGCCGACATCCCAGACGTGGTCCCCGAGCCGCGGCCCGAGCCGGGCCAGCGCGAGAGCCCGTACCTCGAACTTGGTGATCATCGAGTCGCGGTACGCGAACTCGTCCTCGTCCAGGGCCCATCGGGAAGGCCCGGGTGGTGGCCCCGCGATTGTGCGTACGGGGGAGAGGACACGTGACTCGTCGAGGCACAGCACGACGCTGACCGCCGTTCCCCACTCGCGGGCGGCGGCCTCGGCGGGCGTGACCCGCTCGACGCGCTCGTCCGGGCCCGAGCCCAGGGCGGAGGCCACGACGAGGACGCGCTCGCTCGACTGCGACTGCAGCGCGGCGCCCAGTTCCGCGGGCCCGGCGCCCGGACCGGTCAGCACCGCCACCTTCGGGTGGGCACGGCAGACGTTCACCGCGGTCCGCGGATCCCGCCCGTGCGCGCTCACCACGACCGCGTCGTCCCAGGTCAGGCCCAGGCGGGCGAAGGCGGTGGCGATGGATGAGGCGGCGGGGCGTACGTCCAGGGCGTCGGCGCCGAAGCGGTCGGCGAGCGCTCGTACGATTCCGAAGAAGCCGGGGTCTCCGGAGGCCAGTACGACGACCCGCTGTTGATCAGCGTGATTTCCGTGGTTCGCGTGATGCGCGGGCTTCTTCAGGTGCTGCTCGATCGCGTCGAGGGCGGGAGGCAGCGGACCGAGGACGACCCGTTCCGCGGTGTCCGGCAGGCGGGCCGCCGCCAGATGCCGACGGGCACCCACGACGAGCGTCGCCCCGGCCAACTCGGCCTCGGCGTCCGGAGAAAGGGGCGCCCCCGTTCCCGTACCGACGACGGTGATCATGGTGTGGCACCCCGCATGCCCTGCGTGCGCAGCGCCTTACGAGCCTCGGGGTCCGCCTTGCGGAAGCCGTGGAAGTGGCCCGGGTGGTAGAGGTGCGAGCGCGTGCCGTGTGCGTCGAGGGCGGGGCCGACCAGGAACAGCGTGTGCTTCCACAGCTTGTGCTCCTTGACGGTCTCCTCCAGCGTCCCGATCGTGCACTTGACGATCAGTTCCTCCGGCCAGGTCGCCTGGTACGCGACCACGACCGGCGTCGACGTCGGATAGCCGCCCTCCAGCAGCTCCCGTACGAGCTGTCCGCTGCGGGCGGCGGACAGGAACAGCGCCATGGTGGTGCCGTGGCGGGCGAACTCGCGAACCTCCTCGCCCGGCGGCATGGGCGTCTTGCCGCCGCCGAGGCGGGTGAGGATCACGGACTGGGCGATCTCGGGGATGGTCAGCTCGCGTTGCGCCAAGGCGGCGACGGCAGAGAAGGAGGAGACGCCGGGGATGATCTCGGTCTCGATACCGATGTCCGCGCACCGGTCGACTTGCTCCTGCGTGCCGCCCCACAGGGCCGGGTCGCCGGAGTGGATGCGGGCCACCTTCAGGCCTTCCGCCGCGGCCCGCTCGTACACGGCGACGACGTCCTCGAGCGACATGGTTGCCGAGTCGAGGATCTCCGCTCCTTCGTGCGCGTGCTCCAGGACCTCCTCCTGCACCAGGCTGGCCGCCCAGATGACGATGTCGGCCTCGGCGATGGCGCCGGCCGCGCGGAACGTGAGCAGGTCGGCTGCGCCGGGCCCGGCGCCGACGAAGGTCACCTTGGGGGTGGGGGCGTCGGGCATGAGGTGGGTCCTCTCCTACAAGTGGTACGAGTGGTACGAGTGGTGCTTAGTGGTATGAGCGGTACGAGTACTGCGAGGGCTACGAGTGATCAGCGATGTCGGGCGGTCATAGCTTGCCGCCGCGTTCGCCGTGGCGTTGAGCTGGGGCGATGAGGGTGGAGAGGTAGGGCAGCGGAGTGCCGTCCAGGTCCGACGCGGGGCTGATCGACTCGTCGGGCAGGCCCAGCGCGGAACCCCACACCGCGTCATCGAGCCGCCCGGTCTCCCGCAGCGCCGCGACCACTTCCTCCGCGAGGCGGCCGAACTTGTACGCCACCACCGTGCCCGGACCGGCGAGCGCGTCCTTCAGCACGGCGGCCCCGGCCGTGACGGGCACGAGGGTGAGCGGCTCGGTGCCCTCGGTCAGTACGGCCCCGGAGCGGGCGGCGAGATCCTGCATCGCGGTGATGCCGGGGACGGTCTCCACGACCGTCCCCGGGACCAACTCCTCGATGGTCTGCGCGAGATAGGTGAACGTGGAGTACACGTTCGGGTCGCCGATCGTGGCGAAGGCGACCGATCCGTGGGCGCGCAGCAGCTCGGCCACCCGTATACCGGCCGCGTCCCAGGCGGCCTCGCGCCGTGCCCGGTCCGACCGCTCGTTGAGCGCGAACACGACCCGTACGACTTTCTCCTCGGGCACGTAGTGCAGCACGGTGGCCTCGGCGCGCCCGCGCTCGCCACCGTCTTTTCCATCAGCTGCGGCCATGACGGGCACGACGACGACGTCCGCCGCGCGGAGAGCGTTGACCCCCTTGACGGTCACGAGCTCCGGGTCCCCGGGCCCCACTCCGACTCCAACCAGGCTGCTGCTCATGACGTCCGGCACCTCTCCACGAACCGACGGGCGACGCCGGGTGCGGACGCCCAGTGCGTGTGCAGATAACTCGCGTGCACACCTTGTTGTACAAAACCTTCGACCCGCCGTTGAGGGGCGCGCAGCCCCCAGGCGGGAGCGGCCCCGGCGCCGGGCTCGACGACGGTGCGGTGAAACTCGTGCCCGCGTATCCGGGTCCCGGCTGCCGCGAGCACGCTGTCGCTCACGGCCACGGCGTCCCGATACCCGAGGGTCAGCCGCTCGTCCATGCGGGCGGTCGCGTCCAGGACACCGCACATGGGCCGACCGTCGAGCTCGCGGGAGAGGTAGAGGAGGCCGGCACATTCGGCGGCGACGGGAGCGCCGCCGAACGCCAGCTCCGCTATGGCTTTGCGCAGGGGTTCGTTGGCGGACAGCTCGGAGGCGTACACCTCCGGGAACCCGCCACCGATGACCAACCCTGCCGTTCCGTCCGGCAGTTGCTCGTCATGGAGGGGGTCGAAGGTGATGACTTCGGCTCCGGCGGCGGTGAGCAGTTCGGCATGCTCGGCGTAGGAGAAGGTGAAGGCGGGGCCGCCGGCAACGGCCACCCTTGGAAGCGCCGGTCCAGGCAAATTCAGCCCGTCCGGCGTTTGAGGACGAGGCCGTTCAGGCCGATACGGGGGCCTGGGGGC
>NZ_JAAKZY010000152.1 GCF_011045015.1 Streptomyces scabichelini
GCCCCGGTCCGCCCCGCTCAGCCCTCGCCGACCGCCCGCCGCAGATGTTGCGCCGTGAACGACCCCGTCGCGTCGAGCAGCCGACGCGGTGGCCCCTCGAAGATCACCTGCCCGCCGTCCTTGCCTCCGTCGGGACCGAGGTCGATGACCCAGTCGGCGTGGGCCACGACGTCCAGGTTGTGCTCGACCACCAGCACGGTGTTGCCGGCGTCGACCAGCCGGTCGAGGAGGGCGAGCAGCCCGTCGACGTCCGACATGTGCAGCCCGGTCGTCGGCTCGTCGAGGACGTACACCGCACCCGTCCGGTGGAGCCGGGTCGCGAGTTTGATGCGCTGCCGTTCACCGCCGGAGAGCGTGGACAGGGGCTGGCCGAGCGTCAGATACGTGAGCCCCACGTCCCGCAGGGCGCGCAGACGGCGGCGTACGCCCGTGTCCGTGAAGAACTCCAGGGCCTGATCGGCCGTCATCCCCAGTACGTCGACGATGGACTTGCCGCCCACGGTCAGCCGCAGTACCTCGTCCTTGAAGCGTCGCCCCGCGCAGTCGGGGCAGGTCGTCGTCACCGGATCCATGAACGCCAGGTCGGTGTAGCTGACCCCACGCCCCTGACAAGTCCCGCAGGCGCCCTCGGAGTTGAAGCTGAACAGCCCCGGGTCCGTTCCCGTCTCGCGCGCGAAGATCCTGCGTACGGTGTCCATGATGCCGACGTACGTCGCCGGAGTGGACCGCGCCGAGATGCCGATGGACGACTGGTCGACGACGATCGCGTCCGGGTGGGCGGCCGTGAACGCCTCCGAGACGAGCGTGCTCTTGCCGGAGCCCGCGACACCCGTCACGACGGTCAGCACACCGGTCGGGAACTCCACCGTGACGTCCCGCAGGTTGTGCAGGTCCGCGCCCTTCACCCACAGTCCGCCGGTGGCCTGCCGAGTCCGCTCCTTGAGCTCGGTGCGACGGCGCAGACCGCGGCCCGTGGGAGTGTCGGCCGCCGCCAGCTCGCCCGGTGTGCCCTCGAACACCACGCGACCGCCGTCGGCCCCGGCCCCGGGACCCAGGTCGACGACATGGTCGGCGAGGGCGATGACGTCCGGGTCGTGCTCGACGACCAGCACGGTGTTCCCCTTGTCCCGCAGCCGCAGCAGGAGATCGCCGAGCCGCCCCACGTCCCGCGGGTGCAGCCCGACGCTCGGCTCGTCGAAGATGTACGTCATCCCGGTCAGGCTCGATCCGAGATGTCGCACCGTCTTCAGGCGCTGGCCCTCGCCGCCGGACAGCGTCGATGTCTCCCGGTCGAGGCTGAGGTAGCCGAGCCCGATCGCCTCGATCCGCTCCAGGGATGCCACGGCCGCGCCCGCGATCGGCCCGGCCACGGGGTCGTCGATGTCCTTCAGCACGGCGATCAGGTCGCTGACCTGCATCCGGGTGCAGTCGGCGATGGACAGGCCGCCGATCCGGGTCGCGAGCGCCGCCGCGTTCAACCGTGCGCCCCCGCATTGCGGGCAGGTGCCCTCCGCCAGGAAGCCCTGCACCTGGTCGCGGGTCTTCTGGCTGAGCGCGGACAGGTCCCGCTTGAGGTAGAGCCGATCGAATCGGTCGGCGAGTCCCTCGTAGTCGGTGCTCCAGGCGCCGCCCGAGCCGCTGATGGTGACCTTGCTCCCGGAGCGCCCGCGCAGCAGGAACTCCCGCTCGGTGGCGGTGAATTGACGTACCGGCTTGTCCGGGTCCAGTTCGGTGGTGTTCGTGTACGCCTGTCCCTGCCAGGTTCCCGGTGCGAACGGCGGGAAGCGGATCGCGCCGTCCGCCAGCGAGCGGTCCGGGTCCAGGATGCGGTCCCAGTCGGGCCGGACCGTGCGCCCGAGGCCGTCGCACTCGGGGCACATACCCGACGGATCGTTGAACGAGTAGGCGGTCGCCGGACCCGCGCTCGGCGTGCCGTAGCGCGAGAACAGCACCCGGATCACCGAGTAGACGTCCGTCATCGTGCCCACGGTGGACCGGGAGTGACCGCCGACCGGCCGCTGGTCGACGACGATCGCGGGCGAGAGATCGTCGATGGCCTCCGCGTGCGGCCGTTCGTACTTCGGCAGCCGGTTGCGGATGAACCAGGTGAAGGTCTCGTTCAGCTGGCGCTGCGACTCGACCGCGATCGTGTCGAAGACGACGGACGACTTCCCCGATCCCGAAACGCCGGTGAAGACGGTCAGCCGGCCTTTCGGGATGCGGAGGGTGACGTCCTGGAGGTTGTTCTCTCGGGCCCCTGTGACCTGGATGAACATGTGGGACCCCCATGAGCGGGGGAGAGTACCGGTGGTCAGTTGGCTCATACCGGCGAAGCTAGTCGGGATACCCGACAGCTTCTGGCTTGATTTCCTTCAGTTCTCCTTCCAGCCGGAGCCACCGCGTGATGCCGATCGATTCCAGGAACGGCACGTCGTGGCTGGCCACGATCAGCGCGCCCTCGTACGACTCCAGTGCCGTGGTCAGCTGCCGCACGCTCGCCATGTCGAGGTTGTTCGTCGGCTCGTCGAGCATCAGCAGCTGGGGTGCGGGCTCGGCCAGGACCAGGGCCGCCAGCGTCGCCCGGAAGCGTTCGCCGCCGGAGAGCGTCTCGGCGCGCTGGTCGGCCCTGGTGCCCTTGAACAGGAAGCGGGCCAGGCGCGCCCGGATGCGGTTCTTGGTGGCGCCGGGCGCGAACCGGGCCACGTTCTCGGCGACGGTCAACTCGTCGTCGAGTACGTCGAGCCGCTGGGGCAGAAAGCGCAGTGGTACGTGGGCCCGGGCCTCTCCGGAGACCGCGTCGAGCTCCCCCGCGATCGTCCGCAGGAGCGTCGTCTTGCCCGCGCCGTTGCGCCCGATCAGCGCGATCCGCTCGGGGCCGCGCAGCTCGAGGCCTCCGGCCACGCGGGCTCCGTACCTCAACTCCAGGTCCTGGAGCGTGAGGACGGTGCGGCCGGGCGGCACGGCCGTGTACGGCAGGTCGACGCGGATCTCGTCGTCGTCCCGTACGGCGTCGACCGCCTCGTCGAGGCGTTCCTTGGCCTCGGCGAGCTTCTCCTCGTGCATGATGCGGTGCTTCCCGGCGCTCACCTGGGCCGTGCGGCTCTTCAGCTTCATGACGGCCCTGGGTTCACGCTTGGTGTCGTACATCTTCTGCGCGTACCTCTTGCGACGGGCCAACTTGACCTGGGCGTCGACCAGTTCGCGCTTCTGCTTCTTCATGTCGGCCTCGGCGACCCGCACCATGCGCTCGGCCGCCTCCTGCTCGGCGGCGAGCGCCTCCTCGTACGCGGAGTAGTTGCCGCCGTACCAGGTGAACTCCCCGGAGTGCAGATCCGCGATCTGGTCGACCAGATCGAGGAGTTCACGGTCGTGGCTGACCACGACCATCACTCCTGACCAGGCCTCGACCGCTGCGTACAGCCGCCGACGGGCGTACAGATCGAGGTTGTTGGTGGGCTCGTCCAGCAGGAGTACGTCGGGTCGGCGCAGCAGCAGCGCGGCCAGGCGCAGCAGTACCGACTCGCCGCCCGAGACCTCGCCGATCGTGCGGTCCAACTCGATGTGACCGAGACCGAGTTCGCCGAGGGTCGCAAGGGCGCGCTCCTCGACGTCCCAGTCGTCGCCGACGATGTCGAAGTGCTCCTCGGACACGTCGCCCGCCTCGATGGCGTGCAGCGCGGTGCGCTTGGCGTCGATGCCGAGCGCCTCGTCGACGCGCAGTCCGGTGTCGAGGGTGACGTTCTGCGGCAGGTAACCGACCTCGCCCGCCACCCGGACGGTGCCTTCGGCCGGTGTGAGTTCCCCGGCGATCAGCTTCAACAGGGTTGATTTACCCGACCCGTTGACGCCGACGAGCCCGGTTCGGCCGGGTCCGAAGGCCACCTGCAGATCGTCGAAGACGGTGGTGCCGTCCGGCCAGGCGAAGCTGAGGGCGGTGCAGGTGATGGAGGTGGGGAAGGTGGACATGGGGCCTCGCGGTTGCTTGATGCGGTCAGGGCAACGCGTATCGAGACACCGCCAGGCACCGGAAGGCGACAACGGCCGGAAGACGGGCAGAAGTCCTGGAGATCCGGGTTCGGGGAAGGCCCCGCTCCGGAGGACGGCTCGTATGCCGAGGTCGCACGCGGCGCACACACGCAGACATGTGTGACGCGGTGTCTCAGGACCTCAGACGAGCAACGTCCTTCTCCAATCGACGGCAACAGGACCGCTGTACACCGTAGGAAGGGGTCCGGCGCCTGTCAACGAATTAACGTGAGCCCCGACCGCGACCGCGCAAAGGAGACCTCGTGCCCATCGGTTCGCTCTCGCTGCCCGCCCGGCTCTACCTGCTGGCCTGGGACACCACGAAACTCAAGGTCACCGGCGTGTCCCAGCTCCACCACCTGGTCCGTGCCGCCGCACTGACCGAACTGGCGCAGCGCGGACTGCTCGCCGACGAGGACGGCATCGCCAAGCCGGTGCATCCGGATGCCAGGACGGGCGACCTCGTCCTCGACGGGCTCATGGAACTCATCGAGGAGTCCCGGCCGCACAGGTGGAAGACCTGGGTGACGCTGCGGGCCGGCGTCACGCTGGACGCCGTACGGGCTCAGCTGGCCGCCGACGGATATCTGCGCGCGGAGAAGAAGCGGGTCCTCGGGCTCTTCCCGTCCGTGGAGTACGAGTTGGACCGCGTCCCCGTCGTGGAGGCGCTGCGCGAGGATGCGCGGCAGGTACTGGAGAGCGAGGTGCCCGTCGCGGACGTGTCCGAGCGTGACGCGGCGCTCGTCGCGCTCGCCGCCACGGCCGAGCTGCGCACGATCCTGTCCGGCAAGGACCGGCGCCGCCACAAAGAGCGCATCGAGGCGCTGACGGAGCGCAGCGGGGCGGCGACCCCGGCTTTGAAGAAGGTGATCCAGGAGGTGCGTGCGGCGATCATCGCGACGTTGACGACGGCGTACACGACGACCACGACGACGGGGAGCTGAGGCTCTTGGGGGGCATCGCGAGGCTTTCGGGGCATCGCGAGGCCTCGGACGCGCCGGTTCGCCGCGTCGCACGGGAGCTGGTGGACGCGGGAACGTGGGGACGCGGGAACGTGGGGAAGAGGATCAGCAGGCGTCCCGCAGCAGCTCGGCGAGCGCGTGGTCCACGTTCTGGTGCAGATGCTCCAGGCCGACGGGCACCAGCTCCGTCGTGCTCTCAAGGAAGCGCCGCAGTTCGCCCGCGCGGACGTGCACCACGGCGGTGCCCTCGGGAGCGTGGAACTCCAGGACGATGCGGTCGTATCCGTACGGCCGGACCCGTACGTCGCCGTCACCCACCGGCTCCTCCAGACCCGAGACAAGCAGCTCGCGGGCGAAGGTCCAGCACACGTCCACGCCTTCGAGCGTGGCAGGGGCCGGGAAGGTCATACGGACGGCGAAGGGTTCACGGGGGTCGTAGTGGAGCGCTGCGGGAATGCTGGGCATCCGCGGCGCGGCGGCGACGAGGCGGGCCTCGACGGGCTGCTCGATGACAGTGGACAACGCCTGCTCCCTTGTGACGGTTTGACGAACGGTGAACGGATGGGGCCGGGCACTTCAAGAGACGCCAGAATCAGCCATTCCGTGCGCACGAAGTCCTACGAAGTTCGAGTGACCTCTGTCACCGCCTTCAATCACCCGAGTGGTCACCGCTTCGTTTGGGGCATCTGGACGCCACCGGGGGAGTGGGCTAGCTTCGCCCGCCATGAGGGGCTTGGGGAAGACGCGACGGAAGAGATTCACGAAGCGATTGATGGCTGTGGGGGTGTGCGGTGCCGCGGTGGCTGCCGCCCTCGCGGCGCCCGTGCAGGCAGAGGAGCCCGCGCAGGCACAGAAATCCGCGCGGGCACAGGAATCCGGCGGGCGGCTGCCGCACTGGGAGCTCAAGGACAGCGGCACGGACGTACGCTTCCGCGGGCTCTCCGCCGTCAGCCGCAGCACCGCCTGGCTGGCCGGGTCCAAGGGAACCGTGCTGCGCACCTCCGACGGCGGCGCTAGCTGGCGGAACGTATCGCCGCCCGGCGGCGGCGAGTTGGAGTTCCGGGACATCGAGGCCTTCGACGGCAGGCGAGCCGTGGTGCTGGCCATCGGCGAGGGCGAGGCCTCACGGGTCTTCCGCACCGACGACGGCGGCGAAACCTGGACCGAGTCCTTCCGCAACACCGACGCGAAGGCCTTCTACGACTGCCTGACCTTCTTCGACCGGCGCCACGGCCTGGCGATGAGCGACCCGGTGGACGGCAGGTTCCGCATCCTGTCGACCAGCGACGGCGGCCGCTCCTGGAAGGTGCTGCCCGACGACGGGATGCCCAAGGCACAGGAGGGCGAGGCGGGCTTCGCGGCCAGTGGGCAGTGCCTGGTCAGCTCGGGGCCGCGCGATGTGTGGCTGGCCACCGGCGGGGCCGCACGCGCGCGCGTGCTGCACTCCTCCGACCGGGGCCTGACGTGGACGGCCGCCGACACCCCGATTCCCGCGGGCGATCCGGCGCGCGGCGTCTTCGCCCTCGCCTTCCGCGACCGTACGCACGGCATCGCGGTCGGCGGCGACTACCGGGCAGACCAGGCGTCACCGCGGGCGGCCGCCGTCAGCGGCGACGGCGGCCGCTCCTGGACGCCCGCCGCACAGCCGCCGCCCGCCTACCGTTCCGGCGTCACCTGGCTCCCGCACAGCCGCACGGCAGCCCTCGCGGTCGGCCCCACCGGAACCGACCTCACCACCGACGCGGGCCGCACCTGGCACACCCTGGACAAGGGCTCGTACGACACCGTCGACTGCACCCCCGACCTGGGCTGCTGGGCCTCCGGAGAGAAGGGGCGGGTGGCACGTCTCGAGCGCTGATGCGAGCGCGCTCGGGCCGTGCTTGGCTGGAAGAGGGGCGGCTTCCAGCAGTCTTCCAGCAGTGAGGAGTCCGGCCATGGCACGTGGCTCGAGTTCCAGGCGGGAACGCCAGCAGGAACACATCAGGGAAAGCGAACGCGAACGCGGCGCGAGCGAGCGGCGCGCCGAGGAGATCGCCGCCCGAACCACCGACAAGGAACGCGCCCGGCGCGGCGAGTCGAAGACCACGAGCCGTACGTCGGCCCAGGACACCCCGGCCGGCCGTCGCGGCGGCCAGGAGTCCCGCTCGGCGGCCACCTACGACCAGCTCTACGAGGAGGCGAAGAGCCGCAACATCGAGGGCCGCTCCAAGATGAACAAGGAGCAGCTGTCACGGGCCCTGGGGCGCTGAACGCCACCCTGGTCACCCGACCGCGTACGCTCGACGGCACCATGACGACCGTACGCATCCCGGCGGACTGGCCGGCCACCGAAGAGCAAGCCCTTGCCGTGCAGGACGAGTTGCGCTCTCGTGTCGTACTCGACGAGCCCGGGCCGCCGCCGGGAACCGGCCGCGTGACGGGGGTCGACGTGGCGTACGACGACGAGCGCGACATCGTCGTGGCCGCGGCCGTCGTCCTGGACGCGACGACCCTCGACGTCGTGGCCGAGTCCACCGCCGTGGGGCAGGTGTCGTTCCCCTACGTCCCGGGACTGCTCGCCTTCCGCGAGATCCCGGCCGTCCTGGCCGCCCTCGACGCCCTGGCGTGCGCGCCGGGCCTGGTCGTCTGCGACGGCTATGGCCTCGCCCACCCCCGCCGCTTCGGCCTGGCCAGCCACCTCGGCGTCCTGACCGGACTCCCGACGATCGGCGTCGCCAAGAACCCGTTCACCTTCGGGTACGAGGAGCCGGGCGCCGCACGCGGATCCTCGGCCCCGCTGCTCGCGGGCGAGGAGGAGGTCGGGCGGGCGCTGCGCACCCAGCAGGGCATCAAGCCGGTCTTCGTCTCGGTCGGCCACCGGGTGACCCTGGACACCGCCTGCGCCCACACCCTGCGGCTCGCGCCGCGCTTCCGCCTCCCGGAGACGACCCGCCGTGCGGACGCGCTGTGCCGCCGGGCTCTGAAGACGACTGAGTACGTCGTCTGAGTATCTGTACGGATGCCGGGGCGCCCTCGTGATCGGCAGGCTGTGCCGCATGACGACACACCGAGCCCCGAAGCCCGTCACCAGCCCCACCCAGCCCGTCGAGCGTGCCGTGATGGCGGGACTGATCCTCGCCGTCCTCGCCGGAGTCGGCTGGATAGCCGGGATGATCTACACGGTCACGGGGTGGTAGCCCTGAACGGTCATGGGGTGCCGGTTCCGAGCGGTTGCGTCAGTGCTCAGCGGGCGGTCGCGACCCGGAAGGTGATCCCGGCCTTCTGAAGGCGCTCGATGAGCGCGTCGCCCATCGCGACCGCGGTCGTGACCTGGCCCGACGTCGGGAGCAGATCGTCGAAGGCCAGACACAGGGCGGACTCGGCGAGCATCTTGGCGGTCTCGCCGTAACCGGGATCGCCGCCGGCGACCTCCGTGAAGACCTGGCGACCGCCGCCCTCGCCCACGAACCGCACGGAGAACCAGCTCTTCGCCCGCTTCTCCTCGCTCGGACCCTCCCCGGGCCTGAGCCGGTCCGACAGCCGGCGCCGGACAGGCGACACCTGCGCCGCCGTGAAGACCGCGGCGGCCGCGGCGATCCCGCCCACCGCGAACGGCAGCCGCTTGACGGCCGCGTAGTGCCGGTAGCGGAAGTCGGGGCCGTACCGCTCCAGGGCCCGCGCCGACCGCTGCACGATCTGCGCGTCGATCGTGGGCAGCGGCACCGCCCACGCCCCGACCTCCTTGGCATACCGCGGCACACCCGCCGGCGCGTACGCCCGTCGGCCGGCCGCCCGCGGCTCGTGCCGCCTGCGGTCCCGCGCCGCGGCCAGCATCTGTGGCCCGCGCGAGAACTGGTTGAGGGCGGAGGCGAACGTGCCGCCGGAGAACATCCCCTCGGCGCGCACGAACCCGTCCACGGTCAGCGGCACCCCTTCGGGAAGCTGACGGACCGTGAAGTACGCGCCCAGGTCGTGCGGAATCGAGTCGAAGCCGCACGCGTGCACGAGGCGCGCCCCGGTCTCACGCGCGCGTGCGTCGTGCCGCACATACATGAGGTCCACGAACTCGGGCTCTCCGCAGAGATCCACGTAGTCGGTGCCCGCGTCCGCGCAGGCGGCGAGCAGTTCCTCCCCGTGGGTGAGGTAGGGCCCGACGGTCGTGGCCACCACGCGCGCGTGCTCCGCGATGTCGCGCAGGGAGGCCGGATCGGCGACGTCGGCGCGGATCACGGGCAGCTCGGCGCAGGCCGGGTCGATCGCGGCCAGCTGTTCGCGCAACTGCTCCAGCTTCGCGGTGTCGCGCGCCGCGATCGCCCAGCGCAGCCCCTCGGGCGCATGCGCGGCGAGGTACTCCGCGGTGAGTCTTCCGGCGAACCCCGTGGCCCCGAAGAGCACGATGTCGTACGCCCGCTCCGTCCCGTCCTGCCTGCTCATGGCACCTCTCAGTCGTACAGCTCGCGCCGTTGTCGGTGGCTGAGGCTAGCGTGATGTACGAGGAGCCGAACAGGACACCCGCGCGAGGAGCCGTACCGAGAACCGGAGGCAGCCGTGGCCGCGACCGAGAACGCCGTGAAGACATGGGAGAAAGTGCGCGAGTTCGCCCTCGGACTGCCGGGCGCCACCGAGGAGTTCCCCTGGGGCGAGACCGTCGCGAAGGTCAACAAGAAGGTCTTCGTCTTCCTCGGTGTCGCCGACGGCAGCTATCCCATGGGTCTCACCGTGAAGCTCAAGGACGAGGCGGCGCACGCCCACGCGATGACCTCGCCGGGCGCCGAGCCCGCCGGTTACGGCCTCGGGAAGGCGGGCTGGGTGAGCATCCCGCTGGAGGAGGAGGGCGCCCCGGCCGCTGAGCTGCTGTGCGACTGGGTCGAGGAGAGCTATCGCACGATTGCCCCGAAGACGCTCATAGCCGAGCTTGACGCGCGCTGATTCCCTTCGCGACGCCGGGGATTCCCATGGCGGCGCCGGGCCTTCAGAATGGCTAAGCGCTTGCTCGCCCAGAGTCTTGTGCGGCGTGGAACGCGTTTCTAACATCACGGGTGTTACATCAGTAGTGTCACAGTGCTGGGGGCTCGATGACAGTGGCAGGGACGGCAGGGCACGGTCCGCTCGCCGGGGTGCGCGTGGTCGAGCTGGCCGGCATCGGGCCCGGCCCGTTCGCCGCCATGCTCCTTGCCGACCTGGGCGCCGACGTCGTCCGAGTGGACCGGCCGGGCGGCACGGGACTCGTGATCAACCCGGACTACGACATCACCAACCGCAACAAACGGTCCGTGCTCGTCGACCTGAAGACCGACGAAGGCCCGGCCCACGTCCTCGACCTGGTCGAACGCGCCGACATCCTCATCGAGGGCTACCGCCCGGGCGTCGCCGAGCGCCTCGGAGTCGGACCCGAGACCTGCCACACCCGCAATCCCAAGCTCGTCTACGGACGAATGACCGGCTGGGGCCAGGAGGGACCGCTCGCCCAGCGTGCCGGCCACGACATCGCGTACATCGCGCTGACCGGCACACTCGGCATGATCGGCGACCCGGAAGCGCCGCCCGCCGTCCCCGCGAACCTGGTCGGCGACTACGCGGGCGGCTCGCTCTACCTCGTCGTCGGTGTCCTCGCCGCCCTCCACCACGCCCGCGCGACCGGCAGCGGACAGGTCGTGGACGCCGCCATCGTCGACGGCGCCGCACACCTGGCCGCGATGATCCACGGCATGCTGGCCGCCGGCCGCTGGCAGGACCGGCGCGGCGCGAACCTCCTCGACGGCGGCTGCCCGTACTACGGCACGTACGAGACGGCCGACGGCCAGTACATGGCGGTGGGCGCGCTGGAGCAGCAGTTCTACGGGGAGTTCGTGCACCTCCTCGGCATCCCGGAACACGCCTCGGCCCACAAGGACCCGGCGCGCTGGGACGAACTGCGCGAGACGGTCGCGGCCCGCTTCAAGACCCGTACGCGCGAGGAATGGACCGCGGTCTTCGAGGGCTCCGACGCGTGCGTGGCGCCGGTTCTCTCGCTGGGCGAGGCGCCGCACCATCCGCACCTCGCCGCCCGCGGCACGTTCACCGACCACGGCGGCATCACCCAGCCCGCCCCCGCACCCCGCTTCTCCGTCACCCACACCTCGGTCCGCAGCGGCCCCGCGCAGCCGGGCGCCGACATCGCGGACGTGGCCCGCGACTGGGACGTACCCGGCCTCCTGAAGGGCCGCCCGGACGCCAACCCTCCCGAAAGGCCTGACCAGTGAGCACCGAAGCGTACGTGTACGACGCGATCCGCACCCCGCGAGGCCGCGGCAAGGCGAGCGGCGCCCTGCACGGCACGAAGCCCATCGACCTCGTCGTGGGGCTCATCCACGAGATCCGGGCCCGCTTCCCGGACCTCGACCCGGCCGCGATCGACGACATCGTGCTCGGCGTCGTCGGCCCGGTCGGCGACCAGGGCTCCGACATCGCCCGCATCGCCGCCGTCGCGGCGGGGCTGCCGGACACGGTGGCGGGCGTCCAGGAGAACCGGTTCTGTGCGTCCGGTCTCGAAGCCGTCAACCTGGCCGCCGCGAAGGTCCGTTCGGGCTGGGAGGACCTGGTGCTCGCGGGCGGCGTCGAGTCGATGTCGCGGGTGCCGATGGCCTCCGACGGCGGCGCCTGGTTCGCCGACCCGATGACCAACATCGCCACCAACTTCGTCCCCCAGGGCATCGGCGCCGACCTCATCGCCACCATCGAGGGCTTCACGCGCCGGGACGTCGACGAGTACGCGGCACTGTCCCAGGAGCGTGCCGCGGCGGCCTGGAAGGACGGCCGCTTCGAGAAGTCCGTCGTGCCGGTGAAGGACCGCAACGGGTTCGTCGTCCTGGACCACGACGAGCACATGCGCCCCGGCACCACCGCCGACTCGCTGGCGGGCCTCAAGCCGTCCTTCGCGGACATCGGCGACCTGGGCGGCTTCGACGCCGTGGCGCTGCAGAAGTACCACTGGGTGGAGAAGATCGAGCACGTGCACCACGCGGGCAACTCGTCCGGCATCGTGGACGGCGCGTCGCTCGTCGCGATCGGCTCTCGTGAGGTGGGGGAGCGGTACGGGCTGACGCCGCGCGCCCGCATCGTCTCCGCCGCCGTCTCCGGATCCGAGCCCACCATCATGCTCACCGGTCCCGCGCCCGCGACCCGCAAGGCGCTCGCCAAGGCCGGGCTGACCATCGACGACATCGACCTCGTCGAGATCAACGAAGCCTTCGCCGCCGTCGTGCTCCGCTTCGTGAAGGACATGGGCCTCTCGCTGGACAAGGTCAACGTCAACGGCGGCGCCATCGCACTCGGCCACCCCCTGGGCGCCACCGGCGCGATGATCCTCGGCACCCTCGTCGACGAACTGGAGCGCCAGGACAAGCGGTTCGGCCTCGCCACGCTGTGCGTCGGCGGCGGCATGGGCATCGCCACGATCGTCGAGCGTCTCTGAACGTCCTGTCCGCCCGCCCCCTACGGCCCTTGCGGCGTCCCCTCACGGAGAAACAGCCATGACCGAAAGCACCACGAGCACCACCATCCGCTGGGAACAGGACAGGACCGGCCTCGTCACCCTCGTCCTCGACGACCCCCACCAGTCCGCGAACACCATGAACCAGGGGTTCCGGGATTCGCTCACCGTGATCGCCGACCGCCTGGAGGCCGAGAAGGACTCCATCCGCGGCATCATCTTCACCTCCGCCAAGAAGACCTTCTTCGCGGGCGGCGACCTGCGTGACCTGATCAGGGTCACGCCCGAGAACGCCCGGTACCTCCACGAGCGGGGCCTCGCCATCAAGCGCGACCTCCGCCGTATCGAGACGCTGGGCAAGCCCGTCGTCGCCGCCATGAACGGCGCGGCCCTGGGCGGCGGTTACGAGATCGCGCTCGCCTGCCACCACCGCGTCGCCCTCGACGCCCCCGGCTCCAAGATCGGCTGCCCCGAGGTCACACTCGGCCTGCTGCCCGGAGGCGGCGGAGTCGTCAGGACCGTACGCCTCCTCGGCATCGCCGACGCCCTGCTGAAGGTGCTCCTCCAGGGCACGCAGTACAGCCCGCGGCGCGCGCTCGAGAACGGCCTCGTCCACGAAGTGGCCACCACCCGCGAGGACATGCTCGCCAAGGCCCGCGCCTTCATCGACGCCAACCCCGAGGCACGGCAGCCCTGGGACACGCCCGGCTACCGCATCCCGGGCGGCACGCCGTCCAGCCCGAAGTTCGCGGCGAACCTGCCCGCCTTCCCTGCCACCCTGCGCAAGCAGACGAACGGCGCGCCCTACCCGGCCCCGCGCAACATCCTCGCGGCCGCCGTCGAGGGCTCCCAGGTCGACTTCGAGACCGCCCAGGTCATCGAGTCGCGCTACTTCGTGGAGCTGGCCGCGGGCCAGACCTCCAAGAACATGATCCAGGCCTTCTTCTTCGACCTCCAGGCCGTCAACTCCGGCGCCAACCGGCCCAAGGGGACCGAACCGCGCCAGGTCCGCAAGGTCGCCGTCCTGGGCGCCGGGATGATGGGCGCGGGGATCGCCTACTCGTGCGCACGCGCGGGCATCGACGTCGTCCTCAAGGACGTGTCGGCCGAGGCCGCCGCGAAGGGCAAGGGCTACTCCGAGAAGCTCTGCGCCAAGGCCGTCTCCCGGGGACGTACGACACAGGAGAAGGCCGACGCGCTGCTCGCCCGCATCACGCCCACCGCCGACCCGCAGGACCTCGCGGGCTGCGACGCCGTGATCGAGGCCGTCTTCGAGGACCCGGCACTCAAGCACAAGGTGTTCCAGGAGATCCAGCACATCGTCGAGCCGGACGCGCTGCTGTGCTCCAACACCTCCACCCTGCCCATCACCGCGCTCGCCGAAGGAGTCGAGCGGCAGGCCGACTTCATCGGGCTGCACTTCTTCTCGCCCGTCGACAAGATGCCGCTCGTCGAGATCATCAAGGGCGAGCGGACCGGCGAAGAAGCCCTCGCGCGCGCCTTCGACCTCGTACGGCAGATCAAGAAGACCCCGATCGTCGTGAACGACTCGCGCGGCTTCTTCACCTCCCGGGTCATCGGGCACTTCCTCAACGAGGGCGTCGCGATGGTCGGCGAGGGCATCGAGCCCGCCTCCGTCGAGCAGGCCGCGGCCCAGGCGGGCTATCCGGCCAAGGTCCTCTCGCTCATGGACGAGCTGACGCTCACCCTGCCGCGCAAGATCCGCACCGAGACCAAGCGGGCCGTCGAGGAGTCCGGCGGCACCTGGGCGACGCACCCCGCCGAGGCCGTCGTCGACCGCATGATCGACGAGTTCGGCCGTACGGGCCGCAGCGGCGGGGCGGGCTTCTACGAGTACGTCGACGGGAAGCGCGCGGGGCTCTGGCCGGGACTGCGGGAGCACTTCACGCGCGAAGGCGCCGAGAGCCCGTCCAAGACCGTGCCTTTCGAAGACATGCAGGAGCGCATGCTCTTCTCCGAGGCCCTGGACACGGTCAGGCTCCTGGAGGAGGGCGTCCTGACGTCCGTCGCCGACGCCAACATCGGGTCCATCCTCGGGATCGGCTTCCCCGGCTGGACCGGTGGCGTGCTCCAGTACATCAACGGATACGAGGGTGGCCTGCCGGGATTCGTGGCACGCGCGCGTGAGCTCGCCGAGCGCTACGGGGAGCGGTTCACGCCGCCGGCGCTGCTCGTGGAGAAGGCCGAGAAGGGGGAGCGGTTCAGCGACGCGTAAGGGGAGCGAGGTGCGCTCGGGGGCCGTTCGGGAGACCGGAACGGCCCCTTGCCGAGTGCCTGACGGGTCCGCACACTCGCCCCCATGGAGACGCGTACCGCCCTGGTGACCGGCGCCGCACAGGGCCTCGGGCAGGAGTTCGCGGTCGCGCTCGCCGGGCGCGGCTACCGGGTCGCCGGACTCGATCTCGGACCGCAGCCGGAGACGGCCGAACGGATCCTGGACTATGTGGAGTTGATCGCCGACGTCACCGACGAGACACAGGCGGACGAGGCCCTGGAGCGGGCGGTCCAGCAGTTCGGCACCCTGCACGTGCTCGTCAACAGCGCGGGCGTCGACCTGGAGAGGGAGTTCGAGGACACCACCCTCGAGGAGTGGCGGCACGTCATGCGCGTCAACCTGGAGGCACCGTTCCTGATGACCCGCGCCGTCCTGCCGTATCTCAAGGCGGCGGGCTGGGGTCGCATCGTGAACATCGCCTCCTCCGCCGTCCTCACACCACCGCCGACGATGGTGACGTACACCGTGTCGAAGGCCGGCCTGATCGGCTTCACGCGCGCGCTCGCCCCGGCCCTCGGCCCGTACGGCATCACGGTCAACGCGATCGCCCCGAGCCTGGACCACCAGGAGCCGTCGGATCTCGTCTCCACGCTGCTGTACGTCGTCGACGAGGGCAGCGGCCTCGTGACCGGACAGACCTTCAACGTGGGCTCTTGAGCCACTCCCGCAGCTCCGCGTTGAGGGACCGCTGGAACGTGGTCACCAGCGCCTGCACCACCAGCGGCTGCATGTGCGCCGACAGCGACTTCACCGCCGCCATCGACTCGCGCTCGGACACCTCGTCCCGCAGCAGCCGGGACAGCTCGCGGGCCGCCGCGCGCGTGTGCTCCAGCAGGACGGTGCGCGCGGCGAGGATCGTCTCGTGCGCGATCGGCACGTCGAGCAGCTGTACGCCAAGCCGCAGCAGACCCGGGTCCACGCGAAAGGCGTCCGCCCTCGTCGGAGATGCGGGGGCGCCTGCTTCCGGAGTCCGTACGACGACGTTCATCGCGGCGAGCCGGTCCAGGTCCTCCTCGCCCAGCGCGCGACCCGCCCGGCGCTCCAGTTCGGCGCGGCTCATCTCCTCCACCGACTCGGGCGCCCAGGAGGCCACCACGGCACGGTGGATCGCCAGGTCCTGGGCGCTCAGATCCGTCGGCAACTGCTCCAGATACCGCTCGATCGCGGCCAGCGTCATCCCCTGGCGCTGCAACTCCTCGATCAGGGCGAGCCGGGCCAGGTGCTCCTGCCCGTAGTGGCCGACGCGACGCGGCCCGATCACAGGCGGCGGCAGCAGCCCCTTGGTGCCGTAGAAGCGCACCGTACGCACCGTGACACCCGCACGCGCGGCCAGTTCGTCGACGGTGAGCTTCGGCTCCTCGGTGTCCGTCGTCATGGCTGCTCCTTCGCGTGCTGCCGTACCGCGTCCGTGCGGTGCAACAGTATTGCTGTCCCACCAGTGGTGCGAAAGCGCGGCGGGCGGACAGATGCCGCCCGCCCGCCGCGCCGCCGGGCTCGCCTCAGTGCTCGTTCTCGTTCTCGCTCTTCTTCTTGTTCTCATGCTCGTGTACGTCGTTCGTCGCGGCGATCTTCTTCCAGGACTTCGGCCGGTCCGGAGTCACGGAGGAGCGGGCGATCGACGCGTTCCGGGCCGCGGGCGCGCTCGGCTTCGACGGCTGGTAGAGCCAGGTGTCGAAGAGGGCGGCAAGCGGCTGACCCGAGACCTGCTCGGCGTACTTCACGAAGTCGCCGACAGTCGCGTTGCCGTTCGCGTGCTCCTTCGGCCAGCCCTTCAGGATGGTGAAGAACGCCTCGTCGCCGATCTCGTTGCGCAGGGCCTGGAGAGCCAGGGCGCCCCGGTCGTACACCGCGAGGTGGAACTGGTTCTCCGGCCCCGGGTCCCCCGGCCTGACCTTCCAGAACGGATCGTCGGCCGGTCGTGACGCGTACACGTAGTCCGCGAGTTCCTGCGCCGTCCCCTCGCCCTCGTGCTCCGACCACAGCCACTGCGCGTACCGCGCGAAGCCCTCGTTGATCCAGATGTCCTTCCACCCGGCGACGGACACGAGGTTGCCGTACCACTGGTGGGCCAGCTCATGGACGACCACGGACACGTTCGTGCCGTTCGCGAACTGGCGCGGGCTGTAGAACGGCCGGGTCTGGGTCTCCAGCGCGTACCCGGTGTCGGCGGTGTTCGGCACATAGCCGCCGAGCGCGTTGAAGGGATACGGCCCGAAGTACTCCGCCAGCCAGTCGGCCACTTCCCCGGTGCGCTCGATGCTCGCCCGTGCCGCCCCGTAGTTGTCGCCCAGATCCTTGCTGTACGCGTTGACGATCGGGATGCCGCTCTCCGACGTGCCGGTCGTAACGTCGAATTTGCCGACCGCCAGTGTGGCGAGATACGTGGCCTGCGGCTTGTTGGACCGCCAGTTGTACCGCGTCCAGCCGGCCCGCGAACTCGTCGACTGGAGCGTGCCGTTGGAGATCGCCTGGGAGCCGTCCGGCACGGCCACCGACACGTCGTACGTGGCCTTGTCCAGCGGATGGTCGTTGCTCGGGAACCACCACCAGGCCGCCTCGGGCTCGTTGGCCCCGACGCCGCCGTCAGGAGTGCGGTGCCAGCTGGTGAAGCCGTACGCCGTCTTCGAGGACGGCACTCCGCTGTAGCGCACCACGACGGTGACGGGCGTGCCCTTGGGCAGCGGCGTCTTCGGCGTGATCTCCAGCTCGTGCTCGCCGGAGGCCGAGAACGACGCCTTCGCGCCGTTCACCCGTACCTCGCTGACGTCGAGCAGAAAGTCCAGATTGAACCGGGACAGATCCTGTGTGGTGGTAGCCAGGAGGGTCGCCGTGCCCTCCAACTTGTCCGTTTCCGGCTGGTACTTGAGCCGGAGATCGTAGTGCGAGACGTCGTATCCGCCGTTGCCGTAGGACGGGTAATAGGGGTCGCCGATGCCCGATGCGCCAGGCGAGCTGTGTTTTATGGGGGATTCCCCCACACCCCCAGCGTCCGCCGATGCCGGGATCGCCAGCAGCAGGGAGGCCGCGAGCGCGCCCGGGACGATCAGTCTGCGGTGCACGGAAAGCTCCAAGTCGTAGGGGCACGAGGTCTGTTCGGAGACTATTCAGTCCCGGTGGGCCCGGTCGTGTCCACGGCCGCCGCTGTCACACGATCGCCATTCGGCCGACATGAGCCAATCCGTCCCACGGACCTTTCACGACTGATTCCGGCCGATCCTTCCCGATCCTTCCCGCGGGACACTTCTGGCCTCTTCGGACTCGGAACGGCCCTCTTTTGCACAGGAGTTGACCGGGGTACCTTCCGCGCATGCCGACACGTGCACGCTTCATGCGCTTCAGGACCTGGAGAACGCTCGCGACGGCGGCCACCGCCGCCCTGATGGCCACACTCCTCACCCCGGCTGCCGCACACAGCGCCCCGCGGGAGAGCAGACCCGTCTACTCGTACGAGAACGCGATACGCGAATCCGTGTGGGTGGACACCGGACTCGACGGCGACACGGACGGGAAGACCGACCGCGTCGCCGTCGACATCGTCCGGCCCCGCGAACCCGCCCAGCAGGGCCGCAGGATACCCGTGATCATGGACGCCAGCCCGTACTACTCGTGTTGCGGGCGCGGCAACGAGAGTCAGAAGAAGACATACGACGCGAACGGCGACGTCGTCCAGATGCCGCTGTTCTACGACAACTACTTCGTACCGCGCGGCTACGCCTTCGTCGGCGTCGACTTCGCCGGCACCAACCGCTCCGACGGCTGCGTGGATGTCGGCGGCCGCTCCGACGTCCAGTCCGCGAAGGCCGTCGTCGACTGGCTGAACGGCCGGGCCAAGGGCTACACATCCCGGACCGGGAGTACGAAGGCCAAAGCCGGCTGGACCAACGGCAACACCGGCATGATCGGCAAGAGTTACGACGGCACCGTCGCGAACGGAGTCGCCGCGACGGGAGTCGAGGGCCTGAAGACGATCGTCCCGATCGCCGGCATCTCCTCCTGGTACGACTACTACTTCGCCAAGGGCGCCCCGCTCTACGACTCAGGACCCGACTGGCTGTCGAACTACGTCGAGAGCCCCGACGCCCGCGCCAAGTGCGCGGCAGTGCAGCAGAAGCTCGTCGACGGAGCCCCGCGCACCGGCGACTGGACGAAGCTGTGGACCGGGCGCGACTACGTGAAGGACGCCCACAAGGTCGACGCGAGCGTCTTCGTCATCCATGGCATGCAGGACCTCAACGTCCGGCCCAAGCACTTCGGCCAGTGGTGGGACGCCCTCGCCGAGAACGGTGTCGACCGCAAGATCTGGCTGTCGCAGACCGGCCACGTCGACCCCTTCGACTTCCGTCGCGCCGAGTGGGTGGACACCCTGCACCGCTGGTTCGACCACGAACTCCTCGGCTATGACAACGGCATCGACGACGAGCCCATGGCCGACATCGAACGCGCCCCCGACAAGTGGGTCACATCCACCGTCTGGCCGCCGCGCGGCACCGACACCGTGAGCCTGCGCCCCGGCAAGGGCGAGCAGGCGGGCGTGGGCACCCTCGGACTGCGTAAGGGATCGGGCACCGAGACGTTCACCGACGACCCGCAGCAGAGCGAGACCGACTGGGCCGCGCAGATCGACCAGTCCACTCCTAGCAAGGCCGGATTCATCACCAAGCCGCTCACCAAGGATCTGCGTCTGTCCGGCTCCTCCAAGGTGACCGTCACCGCCACGCCGAGCACCACAACCGCCCACCTGTCGGCGGTCCTTGTCGACCTCGGCCCGGACACCATCCGTGACTACGCGGACGCTGCCGAGGGCATCACCACGCTCACCGACCGCAGCTGCTGGGGCCCGAGCACCACGGGCGACAGCTCCTGCTTCAAGGAGACGCGGGCCAAGACGGCGGACGTCGACTACACGGTGTTCAGCCGCGGTTGGGCCGACCTCGGCAACCACGCCTCGGATCTGAAGGGCGTCCCGCTCACGCCGGGCAAGCCGTACACCATCAGCCTGGACCTGCACGCGAGTGACCACGTCGTCCCGGCAGGTCACCGCCTCGCGCTGATCGTCGCGGGCACCGACAAGGACCTCATCGACCCCCCGGCCGGCAAACCGACGCTGAAGCTCGACCTGTCCCGTACGTCGGCCGGTGTTCCGCTCGTCGGAGGCGCCAAGGCCTTCGCGGGCGCCACCTCGGGATCCGCGCACATCACGCCCGAGGCCGCCCTCGACGGCGTCGCCGAGCCTCGCACCCCGCAGCGCATCCCTGGAGGCAGCCACTGATGACACTCCGTCATATCGGGGCCGTCGCCCTGTCAGCAGCGGTGCTCGTCGCACCGCTGCTGACGGTGCCCGCCCACGCGACCGAGGCCCCGCCACGTACCGGATTCGAGCAGACCGACGGCGCACGCTGGACCAGCGAGCCGGAGGAGCAGGAGTTCCTGGCCGCCGTCGACAAGGCGAGCAACAGGGTCTCGATCGCCCGGATCGGCACCACCAAGCAGGACCGCCCGCTCCAGCTCGTACGCGTCGGTTCTCAGCGCCCCACCGCCAACACCGTGCTGCTCGTGTGCAGTCAGCACGGCGACGAGCCGTCCGGGCGTGAGGCCTGCCTCACGACGATCCGCGACTTCGCATACGCGAGGGATGCGCGCACCCGCGCGTTCCTGGACCGCACCACGCTGCTCGTCGTGCCCACCGCCAACCCGGACGGCCGGGCCGCCGACACCCGTGGCAACAGCGACGGAGTCGACATCAACCGCGACCATCTGTCGCTGCGGACAGCCGAGGCGCGGGCCATGGCGGCCGTCATACGCGACCGCAAACCCGACGTGGTCTACGACCTGCACGAGTACGGAGCCACACCGAAGTACTACGACAAGGACCTGTTCGACCTCTGGCCGCGCAACCTCAACACCGACGCGGCCGTGCACGACGAGGCGCAGACCTTGTCGGAGGCCTATGTGCGGCCCGCCGCCCACAAAGAGGGGTACTCGACAGGGACGTACGGCATCTGGACCGACCCCGAGACCGGCGACCCGATCAAGCAGGTCGCGGGCGACGGGCAGGAGCGGATCCTGCGGAACATGTCCGGCGTCAAGCACGGCGTCGGGCTGCTCATCGAGAGCCGCGTGGACCCGCTCACGGACGCCGAGCAGGCCGACGAGGCACTCAACAACCGGCGCCGCGTGCACTCCCAACTGGCCGCGCTGGACGGGCTGTTCGGCTTCACGGACGAGCGCCGCGGCCGGATCGAGGCGGCCACGTCGGCGGCCCGGCTCACCGGCTACCGCGACAGCGGCCCGGTCTACGTCGGCGGCGCCGACAACGACCCGGCCGAACCGACCGAGATCATCCAGGATCCGCCCTGCGCCTACCGGCTCACCGCCGGGCAGTACGCGGATCTCAAGGACGAACTCGCTCTGCACGGCGTCAAGGCGAGAAAGGACAGCGAGGGCACGTACGTCCCGCTGCGCCAGTCGCTGCGCGCCCTCGTCCCGCTGTTGCTCGACGAGCGTGCGGCTTATCATCTCGCCGCCGGGGAGCCCGACATCGACTGCTGATGAGGTTGGCAACGGGGGTACTTGTGGTAGGTCGTAGGGGCGCAACCAGGAACAAGTGTTTCCGTACGGCCTCCAGGGGAAGGTGCCGCCGATGACTGAAGATTTGAGGAAGAGGGGAGGCCTGGGAGATCCATCGGAGATCCCAGGCGGTCCCGGCCGCGAGACCGACCGGGTGGTGTTCGGTGTCACCGCTGCGATCACGTTGGCCTTCGTGCTCTGGGGCGCCCTCGCTACCGACTCGCTGGAGAGCGCCTCGACCAAGATGCTCGACGGCTTGATGCACAACGGCGGTTGGGCCTTCGTGCTCACCGCCTCCGGCTTCGTGGTTTTCGCGCTCTGGCTTGCCGTCAGCCGCTACGGCCGGATCCACCTCGGCACCGAGGGCGAGGAGCCCGAGTTCCGCACGGTCTCGTGGGTCGCGATGATGTTCAGTGCCGGCATGGGCATCGGCCTGATGTTCTTCGGTGTGAGCGAGCCGTTGTCGCACTACACCACGCCCCCGCCGGGCACCAATCCCGCCGACTCCGCGGAGCGCATGGAGACGGCGATGGCCACCACTTTGTTCCACTGGTCGCTGCACCCTTGGGCGATCTACGCGGTGGTCGGCCTCGCCATCGCCTACAGCACCTTCCGCAAACGCCGGCGCCAGACGATCAGCGCGGTCTTCACGCCGCTCATCGGCGAGAAGCACGCGAACGGCAGCGCGGGCCGGGTGATCGACATCTTCGCCATCGTCGCCACCGTCTTCGGCTCCGCGGCCTCACTGGGTATCGGCGCGCTCCAGATCGGCTCCGGCTTCACCGAGCTGGACTGGATGGACGACGTGAGCACCGGCCTGCTCGTCGTCATCATCGCCGTTCTGACGGCGGCGTTCGTCGCCTCGGCCGTCTCGGGCGTCGAGCGGGGCATCCAGTGGCTGTCCAACATCAACATGGTGCTGGCGCTGCTGCTCGCCGTGTTCGTGTTCATCGCGGGGCCGACCGTCATCGTTCTCGATCTGCTGCCCACCTCGGTCTTCTCCTACCTCGGTGACTTCGCGCAGCTCGCCGGCCGTACCGAGGCCAGCGGCGGCGAGGGCGTCGCGGAGTGGCTGAGCGGCTGGACCGTCTTCTACTGGGCGTGGTGGATCTCCTGGACGCCGTTCGTCGGCATGTTCATCGCCCGCATCAGCCGCGGCCGCACCATCCGGCAGTTCGTCGGCGGTGTCATCCTCGTGCCCAGCACCGTCAGCCTCGTCTGGTTCGCGGTCTTCGGCGGTTCGGCGATGAAGCTGCAGGAGGGCAACCGGCTCGGCAAGGAGGCGACCCCCGAGGGCCAGCTCTTCGGCGTCCTCCAGGAGTACCCCATCGCGACGGTCACCAGCCTGCTCGTGATGATCCTGGTCGGCATCTTCTTCGTCTCGGGAGCTGACGCCGCGTCCATCGTGATGGGCACGCTCTCCCAGAAGGGCTCGATCGAACCGGGTCGGCTCGTCGTGGTGTTCTGGGGCGTGGTGACGGGGGCCGTCGCCGCGATCATGCTGCTCATCGGCAGCGGAGAGGACGACGCACTCCAGGGCTTGCAGAACCTCACTATTCTCGCGGCCGCCCCCTTCGTCCTCATCATGATCGGGATGTGTGTCGCCCTCATGCGCGATCTGCGCAAGGACCCGGTCATCGTGCGCAGCGCGATGGGCTCCGAGGCCGTCGAACTCGCCGTGATCGAGGGACACAAGCAGTACGACGGCGACTTCGGGATCCGTGTCGGCCCCGGGCCCGGCACCGACACGGAAGGGGACCCGCTCGGGCACGAGCACCGCTGAGCGCTCCGCTGGGTAAGGCGGTTTTCAAGCTGCGGGTCCGTTGTGGCTGGTCGCGCAGTTCCCCGCGCCCCTGGGGGCCTACGGCCCCCTCGGGCGCGGTACCGCGGCAGGCTTCGGTAAATCCGCTTGGGCGGCATAAGCGCGTCAGTGGGAGGTGGGTCGGGCGGTGCGTCAGCGCCAGGCGAGCCCGGCCGCCTCCCGCGCGCAGCCCCACGCCACGGTGACGCCCGCCCCGCCGTGTCCGTAGTTGTGCACCAACGCCCGCCCGTCGGGCAGGAGTTCACGCTCCAGCCGCACCGCGTCGCGCACCGGCCGCAGGCCCACCCGGTGGCCGATGATCCGCACACCGGCGATCTCCGGCCGCAGCGCCGCACAGCGCTTCACGATCGCTTCGGCCACCGCGGGATCGGGTGTCAGCGACCAGTTGTCGTCCTCCGTGGTCCCGCCCAGGATCAGCCCGCCCGGCTGCGGAAAGAAGTACGTCGACTTGGCGTCGGCTTCCCCCGAGGTCAGCCACGTGGTCACACCGGGGTTCTCCACGACGACCAACTGCCCCCGCACGGGCCGCATCGCCGGATCGGGTACGAGCTCCCGGGCGCCAAGACCCGTGCAGTTGACCACGAACGGCGCCGCGACCTCCGCGAGGTCCGTGACGTACCGCTCCTCGATCGTCCCGCCGGCCCTGAGGAACCGCTCGCCCAGCCACGCCAGATGCGCGGGCATGTCGATCAGCGGCAGCCGCGCCCACAGCCCCACTCCGGCGTACTCCCCGGCCGTCGCCGCCCGCAGTCCCGGCACCCGCGCCGCCCACGAGCCCAGCCCGTCCAGCACCGTCTCACCGTGTACGCCCTCGACCATGCGTACGCCCGTCTCGTCGGGCCGGGCCGCCAGCTCCTCGTACACGGACAGTGTGTGCAGCGCCCACTCACCGACGAGCGGCTCCGGCTCGATCCGGTACGGCCACCACAGCGCGCCCGCAACGGCCGAGGTGGTCCGCTCGGCGGGCTCCCGCGTCCAGATCCGGACCCGCCTGCCGCTCTCCGCGAGGACGACGGCCGTCGTGAGGCCGATGACACCGCCGCCGACGACGATCACGTCATCGTTCCGCTGACCGTTCACAGCCGGACACTAACGGAATACGTCATGCCGTGCTCACATCACCCGCAGTCTGGGGATACTCACAGCATGTCTGCCGAGTACGCGACCTTCGGCCTGGCACCGGCCATGCGCGCCGGTGGAGTCCTCGCCAACGGTGACTACCAAGTGCACCGGGATTTCATGGACTTCATCGTCGACGGACGACCGCTGCTGTTCCAGCTCTCCGACCTCGACGCCGTCTCTCCACTCGCCTCCGACGTACCGCCCGCGATCTTCACCGCGCAGGTGCGCGGTCTCCTGCTGGAAGCCGGCGCCCCGTTGGAGGGCGGCCGGTACGTCATCTACGGCTGTCCCGAGTGCGAGGACCTCGCCTGCGGTGCCGTCACCGCGGTGATCGAGAAGCTCGGCGACGACTATGTGTGGCGCGACTTCGCCTGGCAGACCGACGAGCGGGCGGATCTGGAGCTCAACGGCTACCACGGCATCGGCCCGTTCCGCTTCCACGGCGGCGAGTACCGGTCCGCGTTGGGCTCCCTGCTGACGGACTCCGGGCTCACGGGCTCCGGTGGCGAGCGCCGCCGGGTCCTGCTGATCGGCGACCGCGTCGCCGTCCTCGCCAAGCTCGCCGCCGCGCTGCGCACCATCGGCATCGGCGCCGAGATCACCCGGGACGCCGCCGACGTCTCCGCCGCCGAACTGCGCACCTACGGCGCCGTCGCCTTCGGCCGCGCCGTCAGCGAGCAGGAACGTACCGCCGTGCGGCAGTCCTTCGAGCGCGCCGGTGTCGAGGTCGCGTACGTCGACGGACTCGCCCCGATCGTCCCGCTGCTCGTCGCCCAGATCGAACACGCCCTGGACCGCAGTCCCCAGGAGCAGCGCCGACTCACCCGGCTGGTCGCCGCCGACGGCGAGGCGGGCGTCGAGGTCACCTCCACCTGCCGGGTCCAGCTGATCGCGTACCGCCTGGACCGCCTGTACCGCACGCATGCGTACGAGGTCTTCGACGGGGTCCTGGAAGCGGGCAGGCACCGGCTCGCGCTGGATGCGAAGGCGACGAAGGGGGAGTCCTTCGTCGTGGCGCGGACGGCGGGGGGTGTGCTGGTGTCTCCGACGGCTGGGCGGGGGTCCTAAGGG
>NZ_JAAKZY010000153.1 GCF_011045015.1 Streptomyces scabichelini
GCCACAACGCACCCGCAGCGAACATACGAACCCCAGGGGGCCTGGGGGGGGCTGCGCCCCCAGGCCCCCTGGGGTTCGTATGTTCGCTGCGGGTGCGTTGTGGCTGGTCGCGCAGTTCCCCGCGCCCCTAAATGCCTGCGCCTTCACGCAATGAAGTCAGGGGGGCGTCGCACACGGGCCCCTGACCTCGTAAGGTCGTGTCCGTGTTGGAGGAGATGCGGATACGGTCGCTCGGAGTCATCGACGACGCTGTCGTCGAGTTGTCGCCCGGCTTCACCGCCGTGACGGGTGAGACCGGTGCGGGCAAGACGATGGTGGTCACCAGCCTCGGGCTGCTGCTGGGCGGGCGCGCGGACGCGGCACTCGTGCGGATCGGCGCCAAGAACGCGGTGGTGGAGGGACGGATCACCGTTCCCGAGGGTGCCTCGGCGGTGCTGCGGGCCGAGGAGGCGGGGGCCGAGCTCGACGACGGGGCGCTGTTGATCAGCCGTACCGTGTCCGCCGAAGGGCGTTCCCGGGCGCATCTGGGCGGGCGTTCCGTGCCCGTGGGGGTGCTCGCCGAACTCGCCGACGAGCTTGTCGCCGTACACGGTCAGACCGACCAGCAGGGACTGCTCAAGCTGTCCCGGCAGCGGCAGGCGCTCGACCGGTACGCGGGGGACGCGGTCGCCGTGCCGCTCGCCAAGTACGCGGGCGCCTACCGTCGGCTGCGCGCCATCTCGACCGAGCTGGACGAAATCACCACGCGCGCGCGTGAACGTGTCCAGGAAGCCGACATGCTGCGCTACGGGCTCGACGAGGTCGCGGCCGTGGAGCCGCGGGCGGGCGAGGACGTCGAGCTGGCGGCCGAGGCCGAACGGCTCGGGCACGCGGAGGCGCTGGCCTCCGCCGCCACGGCGGCGCATGCGGCCCTTGCGGGCAACCCCGAGGACCCCGAGGGCATCGACGCCGCCACGCTCGTCGCGGGCGCGCACCGGGCCCTGGAGGCGGTGCGTTCCCATGACTCCGCGCTGGCCGCGCTCGCCGACCGGATCGGGGAGATCGGGATTCTGCTGGGCGATGTGGCGGGGGAGCTGGCGGGGTACGCCGACGATCTCGACGCCGATCCGCTGCGGCTCGCGGCGGTCGAGGAGCGGCGGGCCGCGCTCACCGCACTGACGCGCAAGTACGGCGAGGACGTGAGTGCCGTACTGGCCTGGGCCGAGCAGGGTGCCACGCGGCTGATGGAGTTGGAGGGCGACGACGACAGGATCGGCGAGCTCACCGCCGAGCGGGACGCGTTGCGGGCTGAACTGGGCGGGCTGGCGCAGGCCTTGACGGACGCCCGCGCGGAGGCCGCCGAGCGGTTCGCCGCCGCCGTGACCGCCGAGCTCGCCTCGCTCGCCATGCCGCACGCGCGCGTGTCGTTCGCGATCCGGCAGACGGAGGATCCCGACGGCGTAGAGGTGGGCGGCCGGACGGTCGCGTACGGGCCCGCCGGTGTCGACGAGGTCGAGCTGCTTCTCGCCCCTCACCCGGGGGCGCCGCCGCGGCCCATCGCCAAGGGCGCGTCCGGCGGTGAGCTGTCCCGCGTCATGCTGGCGGTCGAGGTCGTGTTCGCGGGTACGGATCCGGTGCCCACGTACCTCTTCGACGAGGTCGACGCGGGCGTCGGCGGCAAGGCCGCGGTCGAGATCGGCCGCCGTCTCGCCCGCCTCGCCAAGACCGCCCAGGTCGTCGTCGTCACCCATCTTCCCCAGGTCGCCGCCTTCGCCGACCGTCAGCTGCTCGTCGAGAAGACCAACGAGGGCTCGGTCACACGGTCGGGTGTGAAGGCCCTGGAGGGCGAGGACCGTATCCGCGAACTCTCCCGCATGCTGGCGGGCCAGGAGGACTCGGAGACGGCCCGGGCCCATGCGGAGGAGTTGCTGGCGACGGCTCGGGGGGACGTGTAGCTCCGCCGACAGGGGCAGAGACAGGGACGGGGGCAGGGGCGGGGATGGTGGCCGCACGCCGTTCAGCGGGCGGGTCCTGACCCGTTCCGCGGACCCATAGGGTGGTTGGGTGATCACGCGTATGTCGAAGGGTGCCTCGTTCGGTCTCGCCGCCGTGGCCACCCGCGTGGGCGTCGCAGCCCTGCGTTCGAAGCCCCCGGGCGGACGCGAGCGTTGGACGCGGAAGAACTACGCAGGCCGGACCGTCGAGCTGTACGCCGGGCCCGCTGCGGCCGGGGCGGCCGTGCTCGGGACAGGGGGCGTCCATCCCGCCGCGGGGTTCGCGGTGCTCGCGGCCGGGGCGTGCGGGGCGTACGACGACGTGGCCGGTGCAGATGACTCACGTCGGGGATTCCGGGCGCACCTTTCCGCTCTGCGGAGCGGCGAAGTGACCAGCGGGGCGGTCAAGTTGTTCGGGATCTCGGCCGCCGGGCTCGTCGCGGGCGCGCTGCTCAAGGAGCGGCCGGTCGACAAACTGCTGGCGGGAGTGGTGATCGCGGGGACCGCCCACTTCGTCAATCTCCTCGATGTACGCCCGGGGAGGGCCGCAGGAGCCGTGCTCGCGCTGGGGGCGCCCGGGTTGCTGCGGAACGGGCCCGCGGGGGAGTTGTCCGCCGTGGCGATGGGGGCCGCGGCCGCCGTACTCCCCGACGACCTCGGTGAGCGCGCGATGATCGGCGACTCGGGAGCACACGCCCTGGGAGCCACACTCGGCGCGGCCATCGCCGTCGGCAACGGCCGCGCGGGTCTTCTCGCGCACGCCGCGGCTCTCGTGGCCGCGGCCGTGTACGGCGACGAAGTCAGCAACGCCGCACGCTCGTTGGGGCACGCGCAGGAGGCGTGAACACACGCAGGAGGCGTGAACCGGGACCGGGCGCGAGGGGGCGGGCCCGGGGCGCGCGAACCGGACTTCGGACAACCTCGGTCCCTCACTCGTGTGGGTGACCACCCCCGTCACATCCTCCCCACCTCGCCGCCGCACCGACCCTCCCGTGGTCCGCAACCCCCGCTCGCCCTGGCATCCTTAGGTGTGGGACGACGCGCGGTACACCCCAACGGCGCGTTTCCAGAGCGCGTTCCTCTGTACGTTTCTTCGTGACCGCCCGACGCCGAACCAGGAGCCCCGGCCACGTGACCCCCGTGAGCAGCCAGTCGTCGCACGGACAGTCGTCGCTGCGTACCGTGCAGGTGCTCGGTGGTGGCAGTGCGGGCAGCAGCACGCATGTGCGGTCGTTGGCTTCGGGGCTTGTCGCACGAGGCGTGCGGGTCACCGTGTGCGCGCCGGCCGCGGCGGACCGGACGTACGACTTCAGCGGTGTGGGGGCCCAGCATGTGCACGTGCCGCGGCGCAGTGACCCGGCAGCCGTGGCCGCGCTGCGGGCGGCCTGCGCGGACGCCGATCTCGTGCATGCGCATGGCCTTCATGCCGCGATGAGGGCGGCGATGGCGCTCAGTGGGCGGCGCGTTCCGTTCGTCGTGACCTGGCACAGCCGCTCGCACGCCGAGGGCGCGCGGGCGCATCTGCTGCGCCTGCTGGAGCGGCGGGTCGCGAGGGCCGCGTCGGTGGTCCTCGGGTCCTCGTCCGACCTCGTGGACCGGGCCCGTCGCAGTGGGGCGCGGGACGCGCGGCTCGCCGCGGTCGCGTTTCCGGGTCCGCGGCCCCCTGCCGACGGCGGCGAGGACCCTGACCGGCTGGGGCCGAAGGCCCGGGCCGAACTCGGCTCCACGGACCGGCCGTTGCTCATGGCCGTCGGCTCCCTGGAGCGGTACCGGGGGTACGACACGTTGCTGGACGCCACGCGCGCGTGGCGGCGGCTCGACCCCATGCCGTTGCTCGTGATCGCCGGTGAAGGGCCGCTGCGCGGGGAACTCCAGCGGCGTATCGAGGACGAAGGGCTGCCCGTCCGTCTCGTCGGCAGGCGTGACGACATCGGCGAGCTGCTGACGGCCGCCGATCTCGCCCTGCTGCCCGGCGGCGGGGAATCGCGCTCCGTGCTCGCCCAGGAAGCCCTCCACGCGCGCGTGCCGCTCGTCGCCGCCGCAGCGGGCGGGATCCCCGAACTGGTCGGCGACGCCGCCGAACTCGTCCCGCACGGCGACGCGGAAGCGCTCGCCGAAGCCGTCGTACGCCTTCTCGGGAATCCGGAACGGCGCGCGGCCCTGAAGGACAAGGGCACGCTCCAGACCGCCTCCTGGCCGACCGAGGACGAGACGGTCGCCCAAGTCCTCAGCGTCTACGACGAGTTGACGAAGCCGATGCCCTTGCCCTAGGCCTGTTGCCAGGCCTGGCGCACTACGCCACCAGCCTGCGTGCCCGCAGCGCCAGGCTCAAGGCCAGCACCGTCTGGGGGTCTTCCAGGTCCGTCCCCAGCAACTCCCCGATCCGGGCGAGGCGGTTGTAGAGCGTCTGGCGGTTGAGGTGCAGCTCGCGTGCCGTCTCCGCCTTGCGGCCGGCGTGGGCCAGGTACGTCTCCAGGGTGGGCAGGAGCGGTGGCTTGGAGCGGTTGTCGTGGGCCCGGAGGGGGCCGATCGCGCGGTCCACGAAGGCGGCCAGGTCGGGGTGGTCCCGCAGGCGCCACAGCAGCAGGTCGATGTCCAGGCGCCGGGCGTCGTACCAGGGACGGTCGGACAGCCCCTGCGCAGCCGTCGCCGTCTCGGCCGCGTGCCGCAGACCCGCCGACGCGGCCGCCCAGCCTCCGGCCACGCCGACCACCACGACCGGCGGCGGCGCCCCGGGCCGCAGCATGCCCGCGCGGTCCACCCCGGCCCGCAGCGCAGCCGCCACCCGGTCCGCGACGGCCGGGCGTTCGGACTCCGCGCGCAGGCCCAGCAGGAGCGGTACGCGGCCCTCCACGGGCCGTACGCCCACCAGGACCGGCATGCCCACCGAGGCCAGCTCCTCGGCGACCGCGCGCGCCAGGACGGCCCAGCCTCCCCCTTCGGGGGACAAACCGTCGGCCAGCCGCATCACCACCGGCAGCAGCGTGCTGTCGCCCGGCTTGAAGCCGAGCACGCGGGCCTGCGCGGGCGCGTCCTCGGCCGTGACGCGGCCCTCGGCGAGGTCGGTGAGGAAGTCGCCGCGGCCGCGCGCCGCCAGCTCCTCCTCCTGGCGGGCCTGCATCAGCACCACGGCGAGGATGCCCGCGGCCCGCTCCGCCGCCATCCGGTGCACGGGCGCGAGCGGAGCGCCGACGGGCAGGAGCACCAGCCGCGCCCGGACCGAGCCGGTGCCGGGGACGCCGCCAGGTCCGCCGCCGGGCACGTCGACGAGGACCGTCCCCGCAGGCGGCTCGTCCTTGTGCCGGCCGCGCAGGCCTTCCCACACCTGGAGCGGATCCGCTCCGGCCTGCCCGGCCCCGGCGGCGTACAGAAGCTGCCCGTCCGCCGTCTCCAGGAACACCGGGTTGCCGCTGAAGTCGGCCAGAATGCCGAGGACTTGAGGGATCCCGCCCCCGCCGAGCAGCGCCTCCGTGCAGCGTCGGTGCACCTCCTCGGCCCGCTGGAGCAGCGCGTAGTGGCCGTTGACGATCTCGGTGTGCACCTCCTCCGTGACCGCCACGAACGGCACCTCGCGGTGCAGCTGGACCAGCGGCAGACCGGCCGCGCGCGCCGTGTCGACGAGCGCCGCGGGCAGCCGTGTGAAGCGCGGACCGAGCTCCACGACGAGCGCCGCGATCCCGCGCTCGGCGAGGGTACGGACGAAGGCCCGCTGCTCGGCCGGGCGGGTTCCGAGCCCGTACCCCGTGGTCAGGAGCAGCTCGCCGCCCTTGAGCAGCGAGGCGATGTGCGGCACCTCACCCGCGTGCACCCAGCGCACGGTGCGCTCCAGCCGGTCGGCGCCCGCCAGGACCTCCGGGAGCCCACCGCGCAGCCCGGGCAGCTCCAGGGCCCGCCGCACGGTGATGCCGCCACCCTGCGCGTCCGGCGTGTCGTTACCGCTGTCCATGAGGCGGACGCTACCGGCGCACGCGGTCCGGCGACATGCGATCAGCCGCCGTACGCCCCCGAAGCCGTCAGCCGCAGTGCCGTGTCGATCAAGGGCACGTGACTGAACGCCTGCGGGAAGTTCCCGACCTGCCGCTGGAGGCGCGGGTCCCACTCCTCCGCGAGCAGCCCCAGGTCGTTGCGCAGGGCGAGCAGCTTCTCGAAGAGCTTGCGGGCCTCGTCCACGCGGCCGATCATCGCCAGGTCGTCCGCCATCCAGAACGAGCAGGCGAGGAACGCGCCCTCGTCGCCCTCCAGGCCGTCCACGCCCGCGTCCTCACCGGCGGTGGGGTAGCGCAGGATGAAACCGTCCGCGGTCGACAGCTCCCGCTGGATGGCCTCGATCGTGCCGATCACCCGCTTGTCGTCGGGCGGCAGGAAACCCATCTGCGGGATCAGCAGCAGCGAGGCGTCCAGCTCCTTGGAGCCGTACGACTGCGTGAAGGTGTTGCGCTCCTTGTCGTAACCCTTCTCACACACGTCCCGGTGGATGTCGTCGCGCAGCTCGCGCCACTTCTCCAGCGGACCGTCCGCGTCACCGGACTCGATGAGCTTTATGGTGCGGTCGACGGCGACCCAGGCCATCACCTTGGAGTGCACGAAGTGCCGGCGCGGCCCCCGCACCTCCCAGATGCCCTCGTCCGGCTGGTCCCAGTGGTCCTCCAGGTACCGGATCAGCTTGAGCTGCAGCAGAGCCGCGTAGTCGCTGCGGGCAAGACCCGTCATGTGCGCCAGGTGCAGGGCCTCGGTGACCTCGCCGTACACATCCAGCTGGAGCTGGTGAGCGGCGCCGTTCCCGACGCGTACGGGTGCCGAGTCCTCGTACCCGGGCAGCCAGTCGAGCTCCGCCTCGCCCAGCTCCCGCTCGCCCGCGATGCCGTACATGATCTGCAGGTTCTCGGGGTCGCCCGCGACCGCGCGCAGCAGCCACTCGCGCCAGGCGCGCGCCTCCTCGCGGTAGCCGGTGCGCAGCAGAGAGGAGAGGGTGATGGCCGCGTCGCGCAGCCAGGTGTAGCGGTAGTCCCAGTTGCGGACGCCGCCGATCTCCTCCGGGAGCGAGGTCGTGGGCGCGGCGACGATGCCGCCCGTCGGCGCGTACGTCAGCGCCTTCAGGGTGATCAGGGAGCGGACCACGGCCTCACGGTAGGGCCCGTGGTACGTGCACTGCTCCACCCACTCGCGCCAGAAGTCCTCGGTGGCCTCCAGGGCCTGCTCCGGCTCGGGCAGCGCGGGCGGCTCCTTGTGCGAGGGCTGCCAGGAGATGGTGAACGCGATCCGGTCGCCCGGCGCCACCGTGAAGTCCGCGTACGTGGTCAGCGACTTGCCGTAGGTCTCGGCCGTCGTGTCGAACCACACGGAGTCGGGCCCGGCCACGGCCACCGTCCGCCCCTCGTGCTTGTGCACCCAGGGCACGACACGGCCGTACGAGAAACGCATCCGCAGCGCGGAGCGCATCGGCACCCGGCCCGAGACGCCCTCGACGATGCGCACCAGCTGGGGTGCGCCGTCACGAGGGGGCATGAAATCGGTCACACGGACCGTTCCACGTGGGGTATCCCACTCGGATTCGAGGACCAGGGAGTCGCCGCGGTAGCCGCGGCGGACCGCTCTGGGCGGTTCGGCGTCCGCCGAGTGGGCCGGGCCGAGGCGCCAGAAGCCGTGCTCCTCGGTGCCGAGCAGTCCGGCGAAGACGGCGTGGGAGTCGAAGCGGGGCAGGCACAGCCAGTCCACCGTGCCGTCCCTGCAGACCAGCGCAGCGGTCTGCATGTCTCCGATAAGTGCGTAGTCTTCGATGCGCCCGGCCACGTGCATCTCCAGTCGAACGGCCACGTCGCCCCCCGAGGGGCGGTTGCTCTTTGCGGTCAAGGGAACGTGTCATTACACGTCGTTGCGTAACGTCAATGGTCGCAGTGATTGTCGTTGCGGAACGAACTGACGAGCTCTTTGTCCGGGAATACGGGCGGGGTGGTGCCGTTGTTCGGCCGGGCTCGGCAGCGATCGTCCGAGCAGGATACGACGCACGCTGATGATCCGCGCGCCCCTCCCCGCAACCCGCGTGCGCCGGACGAGTGAGCACCACTGGCCCGTGTCGATCCGTGTACGGAGCGTGGCCGGAAGCGGCCTCGTCCTGTCGCTGATACCCTGGTAGCCCGTGGACCGGTGGGCGCCCCCGAAGCAAAAACTGACGCGAGGGGTCCCCCGAACCGCAGCGACGGCACCTCCCGAAATGCCCGGGTCAGGCAGCCGGCCCGCACTCCGAACCGCGACCACGGGAGCCCCCTCTTGGCCATGCCGCCCGCCGCTTTCAGAAGCAGCACAGCCACGACGACCAAGCACATCTTCGTCACCGGGGGTGTCGCCTCCTCCCTCGGCAAGGGCCTGACCGCGTCCAGCCTGGGCGCGTTGCTCAAGGCGCGGGGTCTGCGGGTCACGATGCAGAAGCTCGACCCGTATCTGAACGTCGACCCGGGCACCATGAACCCGTTCCAGCACGGTGAGGTGTTCGTCACCAACGACGGCGCCGAGACGGACCTGGACATCGGCCACTACGAGCGTTTCCTCGACGTGGACCTGGACGGCTCCGCCAACATCACCACCGGCCAGGTGTACTCGACGGTCATCGCCAAGGAGCGGCGCGGCGAGTACCTGGGCGACACCGTGCAGGTCATCCCGCACATCACGAACGAGATCAAGCACCGCATCCGGCGCATGGCCACGGACGACGTCGACGTCGTGATCACGGAGGTCGGCGGCACGGTCGGCGACATCGAGTCGCTGCCGTTCCTGGAGACCGTCCGCCAGGTCCGACACGAGGTCGGCCGCGACAACGTCTTCGTCGTCCATATCTCGCTCCTTCCCTACATCGGTCCGTCGGGAGAGCTGAAGACGAAGCCGACCCAGCACTCGGTTGCGGCTTTGCGCAATATCGGTATTCAGCCGGACGCGATCGTGCTGCGCGCCGACCGCGATGTGCCCACCGCGATCAAGCGCAAGATCTCGCTGATGTGCGACGTCGACGAGGCGGCCGTGGTCGCCGCCATCGACGCCAAGTCGATCTACGACATCCCCAAGGTGCTGCACACCGAGGGCCTGGACGCGTACGTCGTCCGCAAGCTGGACCTCGCCTTCCGCGACGTGGACTGGACGATCTGGGACGACCTGCTCGACCGGGTCCACAACCCCCGGCACGAGATCAACCTCGCGCTGGTCGGCAAGTACATCGACCTGCCCGACGCCTATCTGTCCGTGACCGAGGCGCTGCGTGCGGGCGGCTTCGCCAACAAGGCGCGCGTGAAGATCAAGTGGGTCACCTCGGACGACTGCAAGACCCCGGCGGGTGCGGCGGAGCAGCTCTCCGACGTCGACGCGATCTGCATCCCCGGCGGCTTCGGCGACCGCGGTGTCTCCGGCAAGGTCGGCGCCATCCAGTACGCCCGCGAGAACAAGATCCCGCTCCTCGGCCTGTGTCTCGGCCTGCAGTGCATCGTGATCGAGGCCGCGCGCAATCTCGCCGACATCGCGGACGCCAACTCCACGGAGTTCGACGCCGCGACCGGCCACCCGGTCATCTCCACCATGGCCGAGCAGCTCGACATCGTCGCCGGCGAGGGCGACATGGGCGGCACGATGCGCCTGGGCATGTACCCGGCCAAGCTCGCCGAGGGCTCGCTCGTCCGTGAGGTGTACGGCGGCAAGGAGTACGTCGAGGAGCGCCACCGCCACCGCTACGAGGTGAACAACTCCTACCGCACCGAGCTGGAGAAGAAGGCCGGTCTGCTGTTCTCCGGCACGTCTCCGGACGGCAAGCTCGTGGAGTACCTGGAGTACCCGCGCGAGGTTCACCCTTACCTGGTCGCGACCCAGGCGCACCCCGAGCTGCGCTCGCGCCCGACGCGTCCGCACCCGTTGTTCGCGGGCCTGGTCAAGGCCGCGGTGGAGCGGAAGACGGGCAAGTAACACAAGGTTGTACCGTTGCCGGGGTGCGCATCTTTTGAGGTGCGTGCCCCGGTTTTTATGTGTACGTGGGAGGACAAGTCGACATGACCATCAAGGACACCCCCGAGGAGTGGGAGGTCAGGGCGACCGAGACCCCGTTCACGGGGAACAAGACCTCCGTACGCACGGACGACGTGGTCATGCCCGGCGGGACGGTCGTCCGCCGCGACTATCAGGTCCACCCCGGTTCGGTGGCGGTCCTCGCCCTCGACGACCAGGGCCGTGTCCTGGTCATCCGCCAGTACCGGCACCCCGTACGCCAGAAGCTGTGGGAGATCCCCGCCGGACTGCTCGACATCCCCGGCGAGAACCCGCTGACCGCCGCCCAGCGCGAGCTCTACGAAGAGGCCCACATCAAGGCCGAGGACTGGCGTGTGCTCACCGACGTGTACACGACGCCGGGCGGCTGCGACGAGGCCGTACGGATCTTCCTCGCCCGCGATCTGTCCGAGGCCGAGGGACAGCGCTTCGAGGTCGAGGACGAAGAGGCCGACATGGAGCTCTCGCGGGTCCCGGTCGAGGAGCTCGTCCGTGGTGTGCTCGCCGGTGAGCTGCACAACAACTGCCTTGTCGTGGGCGTCCTTTCGCTGGTCGCGGCCCAGAACGGCGAGGGCCTCGACGCGCTGCGCCCCGCCGAGGCGCCGTGGCCTGCGCGGCCGTTCGAGGTGTGAGCCCCACCTAGGCGCTCCGCTGGAGAACGGTGATGAATCTGCGGGCCGGTGGGGGCTGGTCGCGCCCACGCGGCGGAGCCGCATATCGACACCGCCCCGCGCCCCTTACGGGGCGCCGCGGTACCGCACCGGGCTTAAGTAAGGCCGCTGCCGCCGATGTGACGATCGGCTGATCCGATCGGGGGACGTGTCCGCCGTGGTCCGCCGGGATCGTCGCAGAGCGTGAACTAGGCTCTGAAGGCGCCCGTCCGGACTCCCGGCGGGCTTGCGCGTGCGGTGGGACGGGAGTGTGGCCCGTGACGGATCAGGCGGTGGACACGGACGGTACGAAGGTGCCGGCCAAGGAGCAGCGCCCGGCTGCCGCGTCCTCCCCCACTCCCGACTTCGCCCGAGCGGAGGGACTCCGGCCCACGAAGAGTACGAAGCGTCAGTTCCTCGGCCGCGCAAGAGAGTTGAAGGAACTCCGGGCCGATATCGAGCGCGCCGGTCTGGACACTCTCTCGGGCCGCAAGGCGCCACGCGCGCGTGTGCTGCTCATCGCGGGCAAGCCCGGCTACGGCCGTACGGCGCTCGCCGAAGAGCTCGTACGGCAGGTCGCGGACAGTTACCCCGACGGTGTGCTGCGCGCCCGGCTCACCGAACCCGACGGCACACCGGTACCCACCGAGCGCACCGCCCGCGACCTGCTCGCCGCCCTGGAGCTGACCGCACCGCCCGGAGCCGCCGAGGACGACCTCGCCGAGGCGCTGCGTGAGGCTCTCGCCACCCGCAGGACGCTGCTCCTGCTCGACGACGCGGCGGACGCGGAACAGGTCGACGTACTCCTCCCCGAAACCCCCGAGTGCCTGGTCGTCGCCGTGTCCGGCGGGCCCCTGACCGGGATCTCCGACGTACGCCCGTGCACCCTCGGGGGCCTGGACACCAAGTCCGGCGTCGAACTCCTCGGCCCGTACACCGGCTCGGTGCGCATCACCGTCGACCCGCGCGCCGCCGAAGAACTAGTCGAGGCCTGCGCCGGCCAGCCCGCCGCCCTCATGCTCGCCGGCGGCTGGCTTGCGCACCGGCCGAAGGCAGCCGTCGCCGACCTCGCCAAGCAGCTGCGCACGGAGGGTGACGAAGGCCCGGCACTCGCCCGCGTCTTCCGCCTCGTGTACGCCGGACTGCCCTCGGCCCGCGCACGGATGCTGCGCCTGCTCTCGCTCGCGCCCGCGGGCCTCGTCGACCCGCACACCGCGTCCGCGCTGGCCGGCTGCTCGGTGGGCGCGGCCCAGAGCACCCTCGACGACTTCGCCGCGCTCGGCCTCGTACGGCCCGTCGAGTCGCCGCTGCCGCAGTACGAGGTGCCCGGCTGTCTGCTGCCGCTGCTGCGCTCGCTCACCGAGAGTGAGGACCGCCCGGCCGAGCTGCAGCTGGCCCGCGCCCGGATGCTGGAGCGGACCGTGCGGCTGCTGGCGTCCTGCCGCGCGATCACCGAGACCGACAGTTCGCCCGCCCGCGAGAAGCTCGCCGGGATGCCCCGCGCCCTGCGCTTTCCGAACCCCCGCGCGGCCGCTGACTGGCTGCGCATCCGGCAGCCCGCGCTGCTGGCCTCCGCCCGGCTCGCGGTCGCGGACGGGGAACTGGACACGCTGGCCCGCCGCCTGATGGCCGCGCTGGTGCGGGCGATGGTCGCCCACTTCGGTACGCGGGCGGCGGCGCCCGAGTTGTACGGCATCCACCGGCTTGTCCTCGACGTCGCCGAGCGGCGGAACCTGCCCCGCGAGAGGGCCGCCGCGCTGCTGAACCTCGCGGACCTGGACGCCCAGACCGGGCGTACGAGCGAGGCGCTTGCCCGCTACCGCGCCGCGCTCGACGCCGGACGGGAAGCCCGCGATCCGTATGCGACCGGCCGCGCGATGGAATCCGTGGGCGGTGCCCACCAGGAACTGGGGGACTACGACCGGGCCGCCGACTGGTACGGGCGGGCGCTCGCGCAGAGGCTCGCGCGCGACGAGCGCGTGGACGCGGCCCGGCTGCACGGCCGCATCGCCACCGCGCACACCTACGCGGGCCGCTACGGCGAGGCGCTGCGCAGCTGGCGCTCGGCGGTCACCGGCCACCGCAGGAACGGCGATGTGGCGGGCCAGGCAAGGGCGTTGAGCGAGATGGCACGGGTGCAGGAGTACGCGGGCCGTCTCGAGGAGTCGCTGCACATCTGCCAGGAGGCGGTCGAGTGGGCGCGCCGCGCCGAGGACGTACGGCTGCGGGCCGCGCTGCAGCTCCGGCTCGCCGACACCCTGGAGCGGCTCGGCGACCCCGCGGCCGCCCGGCTGCACCGCGGCGCGGCCGAGCGCATGCTGGGAGACGAGCTCCCGGAGGACGTGTCCGCCAGGGAACACGACGCTAACGCCTACGAAATCCGTAGTACATCCGCAGAAGATTGAAGCATTGAAAGGCTAGACACGGGGAATCCCTTCATTAGACTGGCTCCACTGCGTTCTTTCGCGGTGTCTTCCGGTGTGCTCCCGTGCATCCGGGTATGTCTGGCATCGTCCGGGCATGCGTTACCCCACAACCCCTGAGCCAAGGACCGTGATCGACGTGAAGGTCGGCATCCCCCGCGAGGTCAAGAACAACGAGTTCCGGGTGGCCATCACCCCCGCCGGTGTGCACGAGCTGGTGCGCCACGGCCACGAGGTCGTCATCGAGCAGGGCGCCGGCGTCGGCTCCTCGATCACGGACGACGAGTTCGTCGCCGCCGGTGCGCAGATCCTCGGCACCGCGGACGAGGTGTGGGCCTCCGCCGACCTGCTGCTGAAGGTCAAGGAGCCGATCGCCGAGGAGTACCACCGCCTCCGCAAGGACCAGATCCTCTTCACGTATCTGCACCTGGCCGCGTCCAAGGAGTGCACGGACGCGCTCCTGGAGTCCGGCGCCACGGCGATCGCGTACGAGACGGTCGAGCTGCCCGGCCGGGCGCTGCCGCTGCTCGCGCCGATGTCCGAGGTCGCGGGCCGCCTCGCCCCGCAGGTCGGCGCCTACCACCTGATGCGCGCCAACGGCGGCCGCGGTGTGCTGCCGGGCGGTGTCCCGGGCGTACTGGCCGGCCGGGCCGTCGTCATCGGCGGCGGTGTCTCCGGCTGGAACGCCGCGCAGATCGCCATCGGCATGGGTTTCCACGTGACCCTGCTCGACAAGGACATCAACAAGCTCAAGGAGGCGGACAAGGTCTTCGGTACGAAGATCCAGACCGTCGTCTCCAACGCCTTCGAACTCGAGAAGGCCTGCCTGGACGCCGACCTCGTCATCGGTGCCGTCCTCATCCCGGGCGCCAAGGCGCCGAAGCTGGTGACCAACGAGCTCGTCTCGCGGATGAAGCCGGGAAGTGTTCTTGTCGACATCGCGATTGATCAAGGCGGTTGCTTCGAGGACTCGCGTCCGACGACCCACGCCGAGCCGACCTTCCCGGTCCACAACTCGGTCTTCTACTGCGTTGCCAACATGCCCGGCGCGGTGCCGAACACGTCGACGTACGCGCTCACCAACGCCACGCTCCCGTACATCGTGGAGCTCGCGAACCGTGGCTGGGTCGAGGCGCTGCGCCGCGATCCCGCACTCGCCAAGGGCCTCAACACCCATGACGGCAAGGTGGTTTACCGCGAGGTCGCAGAGGCGCACGGCCTCGCGCACACGGAGCTGGAGGCCCTGCTCGGCTGACCCTGTCGGCCCATCTCTCCGCCGACAAAAGGCGATACGTCAACACGAGTCGTCAACGACGCGCACCCGGCCGGACCTTGCGGGGCAAGGCCCGGCCGCATGTGTGTCGAGTCACTTTGCGAGACTCGCTCAACTCGCCTCGAACGTAACCCTTCAACCGTTTCGCACACCCGTGAAACCTGCCGTGCGACGCCCTTACGCCCTTGACAGAGGGGTGTTCCGTTGCCGACACATCGGGCCGGGTCCGGCGGATTGTGTTGCTGCGGACCGGTGACACGCCATAGAGTCGCCAACCGTCGGCATGGTGCCACGCTGACCTATCTAGAAGTTTCCTGGTCACCAAGGAGGTAAGACGACTTGTGAATGAGTCGACATTTACTCCCGGGGGTGGTCAACCAGGAATGCCTGCGCAGGGCCCGAGGCCCACGGGGCTCGAGGCTGTCGGCTCCGTAGCGGTGCGCACCTTCGCAGCCCACCAGAGTCCGCGCATGACTCAGACAGTCCACCAGAGCATGGATGGCCATCACGTGAACGCCATGGCCGGCAACGGAAGTGGCGAGAACCGCACCCACTTCGCCGACTACGACGACCTGCCCGAGGGGCACTTCTACGACCCCGACGCCGAATACGAGCCCGATCCGGAGTACGCGGCCACGCTCGCGCCCGACGCGGCCCGGCAGCGTCGTGAGCGCATCGGCCCGACCGGGCGTCCGCTGCCGTACTTCCCGATTCCGGGCCCGCTGACCGATCACGGACCCGCGAAGATCATCGCGATGTGCAACCAGAAGGGCGGCGTCGGCAAGACGACGTCGACCATCAACCTGGGCGCCGCGCTCGCGGAGTACGGACGCCGGGTCCTGCTCGTCGACTTCGACCCGCAGGGCGCGCTCTCGGTCGGCCTCGGCGTCAATCCGATGGAGCTCGACCTCACCGTCTACAACCTGCTCATGGAGCGGGGCATGGCGGCCGACGAGGTCCTCCTGAAGACCGCGGTCCCGAACATGGACCTGCTGCCCAGCAATATCGACCTGTCGGCCGCCGAGGTGCAGCTCGTCTCCGAGGTCGCGCGCGAGTCCACGCTGCAGCGGGCGCTGAAGCCGCTGATGGCCGACTACGACTACATCGTGATCGACTGCCAGCCCTCGCTCGGCCTGCTCACCGTGAACGCCCTGACGGCCGCCCACAAGGTGATCGTGCCGCTGGAGTGCGAGTTCTTCGCCCTCCGTGGTGTCGCGCTGCTCACCGAGACCATCGAGAAGGTCCAGGAGCGGCTCAACCCCGAGCTGGAGCTCGACGGCATCCTCGCCACGATGTACGACTCGCGCACGGTGCACAGCCGCGAGGTGCTCGCGCGTGTCGTCGAGGCCTTCGACGATCACGTCTACCACACGGTCATCGGGCGCACGGTCCGCTTCCCGGAGACCACGGTCGCCGGTGAGCCGATCACCACGTACGCCTCCAACTCCGTCGGTGCCGCCGCCTATCGCCAGCTCGCCAGGGAGGTGCTCGCCCGGTGTCACGCCGAGTGAGTCTGCCGGGGGCCGACGAACTGTTCCGTACGACAGGGGGAATGGCGCTGCAGTCGTCCAGCCCCAGGCGCCAGGCCAACGGTGAGGCCCGGGTGCCGGCTCCGGCGGGCGAGGGCGATGCGGCTGCCTCCGGCTCTGGATCCGGTTCCGGGTCCGGGGAGGACGCGCCACAAGCCGTGCCCGCGCAGGGCGGGGACGGTGAAGGGGCCGAGCACGTGGCCGCGGACTCCGAGTCCGCCGATGCCGGGGAGTCCCGTAGTCGCGCCGCGGGCGCGGAGCGCTCCGCGCGACGGCAGGGGGCGCAGGAAGGTTCTGCCGCCGCCCAGCCACGCAAGCGCGGCCGTGCTGCCGCGCGGCGGCCCAGCGGGCGTGAGCGGCACGACGAGAAGATCACGGTGTACGTGTCCGCCGAGGAGCTCATGGATCTCGAGCACGCCCGGCTGGTACTGCGCGGGGAGCATGGGCTCGCGGTGGATCGCGGGCGGATTGTGCGTGAGGCTGTCGCCGTTGTGCTCGCGGATCTTGAGTCGCGGGGAGATGCCAGCATCCTCGTACGGCGGTTGCGTGGGCGGTAGCGGTAGCCTTCGGGCCTGATGTCCCCCTCGAACGACGCCTCTGCCTCCGGCTCTGCCGGTCGTCGGCGTGCGCTGGGGCGCGGGCCCGGGGCCGCGCCGCCGCCCGTGCCTCCGGCTGAGGTCGAGGCACCTGTGCCTCCGGCCCCGGTCGAGCCGCCTGCGGCGGAGTCCGCACCGCCTGCGGCGGGGAGCGAGTCGCCGGGCGGGGACGGTCCTTCGACTGCGGACCGCGGGGCGCCCGCTGCCGGGCCCGAAGGGCACGCCGGCGTGGATGAGGACGACGCACCGCCCGCTGCTGAGGCCGCGGAAGGCGTCGGCGGGGGTAGCGACGCACCCCCCGCTGCCCGGCCGGAGGCGTCTGCCGACTCCGAGGCTCTCGCCGCGCCCGCGTCCAGGGCGGCATCGCTGCGGCCCGCGCCCGGCGCTGCCGAAGCCGCCGAATCCGGAGCGGCCACCGTGTCTGCCGGTCCCACGGAAGCCGGCGGGTTCGCCGAGCCTGCCGCCGGCGTGAAGGCGGCCGGTGCCGCCGAGCGTGCCGATGCCGCCGAGCGTGTGGGTGCCGCCGAAGCCACCGCGTCGGCCGCGTCCGGTGAGCCAGGCGAACCTGCCGCGTCGGCTGAGGCAGTCGCGTCCGCCGATCCCGCCGATCCCGCCCAGGCCGCCGCGTCTGGCGTATCTGGTGAGGCAGTTGCACCTGGCGAGCTTGCTGAACCTCTCGGGGCCACTGAGTCCGTGCCGTCCACCGATCCCGTTGACGCTGCCGCGTCTGGCGTATTCGCTGAGGCAGTTGTGCCTGGCGAGCTTGCTGAGCCTCTCGGGCCCGCTGAGTCGGTCGCGTCCGCCGATCCTCTTGAAGCCGCCGCGTCTGGCGTATTCGCTGACGCAGCTGCTCCTGGCGAGCTTGCTGAGCCTTTCGGGCCCGCTGAGGCCGCTGGACCCGCCGATCCCGCCGCAGCCTCCGCGCACGCCCCGTCCGGCGAACCCGCTGAACCCTTCGCGCCTGACGCGCCTGCCGCGTCCACCGGTCACGCTGAACCCTTCGCGCCTGACGCGCCTGCCGCGTCCACCGGTCACGCTGAATCCTCCGCGCCTGACGCGCCTGCCGCGTCCACCGGTCACGCCGAACCCGGCGCGCCCGCTGAGGCCGCCGCGTCGGGTGAAGCCGCCGAGCCCGATGACGGCATCTTCAAAGTGCGGCTTGTGAACTTTGAAGGGCCCTTTGATCTGTTGCTTCAGTTGATCTCGAAGCACAAGTTGGACGTGACCGAGGTGGCGCTCTCCAAGGTCACCGATGAGTTCATGGCGCATATCCGGGGCATGGGGCCGGACTGGGATCTTGATCAGACGACCGAGTTTCTTGTGGTGGCCGCCACGCTGCTCGACCTCAAGGCCGCTCGGCTGCTGCCGTCCGCCGAGGTGGAGGACGAAGCGGATCTGGCTCTGCTCGAAGCGCGGGATCTGCTGTTCGCGCGGCTGTTGCAGTACCGCGCGTACAAACAGATCGCCGAGATCTTCAGCGGGCGTCTCGAGGAGGAGGCCCGCCGGTATCCCCGTACCGTCGGACTGGAGCCGCATCACGCCGAGTTGTTGCCCGAGGTCGTCATCCGTATCGGCCCGGAGGGATTCGCGAAGCTCGCTGTGAAGGCGATGCAGCCCAAGCCCAAGCCGCAGGTGTACGTCGACCACATCCACGCCCCGCTGGTGAGCGTGCAGGAGCAGGCGGGGATCGTCGTGGCAAGGCTCAGGGAACTCGGTGAGGCCCCGTTCCGCGTGCTGGTCGAGGACACCGACGACACACTGACCGTCGTGGCCCGGTTCCTGGCCCTGCTGGAGCTGTACCGCGAGAAGGCCGTCGCGCTCGACCAGGAGGAGGCGCTGGGGGAGCTGCTGGTGCGCTGGACCGGCGGGGAGGGCGATGAGACGCCCACGGTCACGGACGAGTTCGACAGGCCCCCGGAGCCGCCCCCCGAGGAAGCCAAGGAGGAGAAGGTGTGAGCGAGGACACCACCGAGGCCCCGGCAGGGCTGCGCAGCGTCGCGGACCTCGACCTCAGGCCCGCCCTGGAGGCCGTACTCATGGTCGTGGACGAGCCCGCGACCGAGGAGCACCTTGCCAAGATCCTGGAGCGGCCGCGGCGGCAGATCGCGGACGCGCTGCGCGCGCTGGCCGACGAGTACACCGTCCAGGGGCGCGGCTTCGAGCTGCGGCTCGTCGCGGGCGGCTGGCGGTTCTACACCCGGCCCGAGTACGCGGCAGCCGTCGAGCGCTTCGCCCTGGACGGGCAGCAGGCCCGGCTCACACAGGCGGCTCTGGAGACGCTCGCGGTCGTGGCGTACCGCCAGCCGGTCAGCCGTTCCCGCGTCTCGGCCGTACGAGGAGTGAACTGCGACGGCGTGATGCGCACCCTTCTCCAGCGCGGTCTGGTCGAGGAGGCGGGCACGGAACCCGAAACAGGTGCGATCCTGTACAGGACGACGAACTACTTCCTGGAGCGGATGGGCCTGCGCGGCCTGGACGAGCTTCCGGAGCTCGCGCCCTTCCTCCCCGAGGCGGAGGCGATCGAGGCCGAGACGCAGGAAGGCGTACCGTCGTTCGATCCGGATGCACCGGACCCCGATGACGACACGACGACGGAACTTTGATGCGAAGCAGCGGCAGCGGCAAGAGTGGCGGGCGCGGTAACTACCGCGGCGCCGGCAACAGCAGGGACCAGAAGCAGGGGCAGGAGCAGGGCCGCCCTCGCAAGCCCCGCCCCGAGGAGCGCCGCTACGACGTGGGCCCGGACGCCAGCAAGGAGGGCCCCAAGTCCGGGCGCGGCAGCTCCGCGCGCGGCGGGGCCAAGGGCGCTCCGAAGAAGGGACAGCAGGGCGGCGGGCGCGGTCGTACGGCCCCCGCGCGCTCTCGCGAGTTCGAGACGCGGGTCGAGGAGCGCAACCGCGACCGGTACGCGGAGAAGAAGGACGTCAAGCCCCCGAAGACCTTCCCGGGCGCCGAGCAGGAGGGCGAGCGGCTGCAGAAGGTCCTCGCGCGCGCGGGATACGGTTCGCGGCGCGCCTGCGAGGAGCTGATCGAGCAGGCCCGGGTCGAGGTCAACGGCGAGATCGTGCTCGAGCAGGGGCTGCGCGTCGACCCGGAGAAGGACGAGATCAAGGTCGACGGGCTGACGGTCGCGACGCAGGCGTACCAGTTCTTCGCGCTGAACAAGCCCGCCGGTGTCGTCTCGACGATGGAGGACCCGGAGGGGCGCCAGTGCCTCGGCGACTACGTCACCAACCGTGAGACGCGGCTCTTCCACGTGGGACGGCTCGACACCGAGACCGAGGGCGTCATCCTGCTCACCAACCACGGCGAGCTGGCCAACCGGCTGACCCACCCCAAGTACGGCGTCAAGAAGACCTACCTCGCGCACATCGTGGGCCCGATCCCGCGCGACCTGGGCAAGCAACTCAAGGACGGCATCCAGCTGGAGGACGGGTACGCGCGCGCGGACCACTTCCGCGTCGTCCAGCAGACCGGCAAGAACTACCTCGTAGAGGTCACTCTCCACGAAGGCCGTAAGCACATCGTGCGCCGCATGCTCGCCGAGGCCGGCTTCCCCGTCGACAAGCTCGTGCGCGTCGCCTTCGGGCCGATCACGCTCGGCGACCAGAAGTCGGGCTGGCTGCGCCGCCTGTCGAACACGGAGGTCGGGATGCTGATGCGCGAGGTCGACCTGTAGGTCCCCCTGTACTCGCCCTGTACTCGCCGCGTGCGACGGCCGGTTCCGGAATTCGTCCGGGACCGGCCGATGCGTTTTCGCCGCTCCGCCGGTCTGTACCCGTGAATGAAGGGAGCGGGTTATGGCTGTGACGACGGATCGCGACGAGTTCGTACGGCTGACGGGGATGTACCGGCGCGAACTGCTGGCGCACTGCTACCGGATACTCGGGTCGGTCGACGACGCCGAGGACCTGGTGCAGGAGACGTATCTGCGGGCCTGGCGGTCGTACGACGGATACGAGGGCCGCGCTTCCTTGCGGACCTGGCTCTACCGGATCGCCACCAATACGTGCCTGACGGCGCTGGAGGGTCGTGAACGACGTCCGCTGCCTTCCGGGCTCGGCGGGCCGGGAGACGCGCCTGAGGAGCCGTTGAGGCCCCCTCCGACGGACATCCCGTGGCTCCAGCCCGTGCCCGACACGCTCGTCGACCCGGCGAGCGTCGTCGCGGCGCGCGGCAGCCTGCGGCTCGCGCTCGTCGCCGCGCTGCAGAACCTGCCCGCGCGGCAGCGGACCGTGCTCATCCTCAGGGACGTGCTCGCCTGGCGGGCGCCCGAGGTGGCCGCCCTGCTCGGGATGTCGACGGCGGCCGTGAAAAGCAGCCTCCAACGCGCGCGTGCCCGGCTCGACGAAGTGGCGCCGGACGAGGACCTGCTTGCGGAGCCGGACAGCACGGGCGACCGTGACCTGCTCGACCGGTACGTGGCGGCCTTCGAGCACGCCGACATGGACGCGCTGCTCGGGCTGCTCCAGGAAGGCGTCGAGCTGGAGATGCCGCCCTACCTGGAGTGGTTCAGCGGGAGGAAGGACGTCATGCGGTTCCTGGAGGCGCTCGAGCACGAGAAGGGATATCTGCGTATGGTCCCCACGCGGGCGAACGGGCAGCCGGCCGTGGTGGCGTACAAGCGCGGTGCGGACGAGATGTACCGGGCGCACTCCGTGCAGGTGCTCACCGTCGAGGACAGGGAGATCACGCGGATCACCGTCTTCCTGGAAGAGCGGCTGGCCGGGCTCTTCGGGATGCCCGAGGTGCTGTCATGAACTCCGGGGAGCTGCTGGAGCGTTCGCTCGCGTACGCGCTGGGGAGTGTCGCCGCCGTGGCACCAGGGAGTCTGCGGCGGGCCACGCCGTGCGCGCGGTGGGACCTGGAGGAGTTGCTCCACCATCTCGACGACGGCCTCGACGCACTGCACGAGGGGCTGACGGGCGGGCGGATCGGGCTCTTCCCGGATGCGGGGGGCCGCGCGGATCCCGCGTGCGACTTCCGGCGGCGTGCCTGCGCGCTGCTCGGCGCCTGGGTGGCCCTGTCGCCCGGGGAGGGGCGCTCTGTGACCGTGGGAGACCGGCCGCTGGACGTCCGTGTGATGGCCGCCACCGGCGCCGTCGAGATCGCCGTGCACGGCTGGGACGTGGCGCAGGCCTGCGGCCGGCCGCGGCCGATTCCGTCCGCGCTCGCGGCCGAGCTGCTGTCCGTGGCGCGATGCGTGGTCGCGGACGGGGACCGGGGAGTGCGCTTCGCCGAGCCGGTGGGCGTGCTGCCCCGGGCCGGTGCCTCCGACCGGCTCGTCGCGTTCCTCGGACGCGATTCCTTTTCGGGGCGGGGCCGGTCTGCCTTCCGTGAGTGACTCTCACGGAAGGGCTTATTTCTCATGGCTGACATTGCAGAAACCCTGCTCGCCCCCACCCGCAAGCCACCCGGTGCCGCGCCTCCACGGCGCGTCTGGACGGTGGTCCTCGCCGGGCTGGGGGCGCTCCTGTGCGCGCTGGACGTGGTGGTCGTCGCCACCGCGCTGCCCGCGCTGCAGGCCGACTTCGGGGCGAGCCTGTCCCAGCTGGAATGGACGATCAACGCGTACAACCTCGTCTTCGCCTGTCTGACCCTGACGGGCGCGGCGCTCGGCGACCGGTTCGGGCGGCGGCGGATGTACGTCGTCGGGCTCGCCGTCTTCACCCTGGCCTCCGCCTGGGCCGCGCTCGCCGGCGGCGCCGGGGCGCTGATCGCCGCACGGGCGGTCCAGGGCGCCGGAGCGGCCGTACTCCTGCCTCTCACGCTGACGTTGATCAGCGAGGCGTTCCCGGCCGAGAAGCGGGGTGTGGCGATCGGCCTGTGGGGTGGTGTGAGTGGGCTCGGGGTGGCCGCCGGGCCGGTCCTCGGCGGGGCTGTCACGGATGGTCTGTCCTGGCAGTGGATCTTCTGGCTGAACGTGCCCCTGGGCCTTGTGATGCTTCCGCTCGCCGCGATGAAGCTGCGCGAGAGTTACGGCCCGCGGCCCCAACTCGACATCATCGGGCTGGTGTTGGCGGCCGTGGGCCTGACCGGGCTCGCCTGGGCACCGGTGCGGGCGCCGGAGGCCGGCTGGGGGAGCGTCGAGGTGCTGGGCGCCCTGGCCGCCGGGATCGTGTTCGTGGCGGCCTTCCTCGGCTGGGAGAAGTCGGGGGCGCGGTACCCGATGCTGCCGCTCGAGCACTTCCGGCGGCGTGGCTTCTCCACCGCCAACGGCGCCGTCTTCCTGATGTTCATGTCACTGCTCGGCGCGCTGTTCATGATCTCGCAGCTCTTCCAGGTCGGCCTGGGCAACACCCCGCTGGAGGCGGGCCTGCGGATTCTGGTGTGGACCGGTACGCCACTGCTCGTCGCGCCGGTCGCGGGCGCGCTCGCGGACCGGTTCGGGAACCGGCCCTTCATGCTGACGGGCCTCGCCCTCCAGGCCGTGGGACTCGGGCTGATGGCCTGGCAGGTGGAACCCGGGGTCGGCTACGACCGCCTGGTCGCGCCGCTGATCATCGCCGGAATCGGCATCTCCATGGTCTTCCCCACCGTCGCGAACGCCGTGAGCGCGTCGGTGCCGCCCGCTGATGTGGGCGTCGCGTCGGGCGTCAACAACGCGCTGCGCGAGCTGGGCGGGGTCTTCGGAGTCGCCGTCGCCGCGGCCGTGTTCGTCGGGTACGGGAGCTACGACTCGGCGGAGACCTTCATCGACGGATGCGCCCCCGCGCTGTGGGTCTCGGCGGCGGTCTCGGCCGCCGGCGCGGTGGTGGCATCGCTCGCACCGTCGAAGCACGGGAGTTGAGGTCATGCACGCGAGCTGAGGGGTTGCCACAGCTCGCTCACCCCTTTATAGTCCAAGTGACTATTAAGGAGGTAGGCGGGCATGACACCAGCAGCGGGCACCGCACCCGAGGGCTACGACAAGTACGCCTTCGAACCCTTCGCCGTCACCGTCGATCTCGCGGTGTTCACGATCCGGGCGGCCGCACTCCAGGTGCTGCTGATCGAGCGCGGACAGGAACCGTACGCGGGCCGCTGGGCACTGCCCGGCGGCTTCGTCCTGCCCGACGAGTCCGCGGAGACGGCCGCCCGGCGCGAACTCGCCGAGGAGACCGGCCTGTCGGACGTCTCCGGGCTGCACCTGGAGCAGCTGCGGACGTACAGCGAGCCGGACCGCGACCCCCGGATGCGGGTCGTCTCCGTCGCGTACACCGCGCTGCTGCCCGACGCTCCGGAGCCCCACGGCGGCGGAGACGCGGCACGCGCCCAATGGCTGCCGTACGACGGGCTCGGACCGCTCGCCTTCGACCACGAACGGATCCTCGCCGATGCCCACGACCGGGTCGGCGCCAAGCTCGAGTACACCTGTCTCGCCACGGCCTTCTGCCCGCCCGAGTTCACGCTCGGGGAGCTCCATCAGGTCTACGAGACGGTGTGGGGCACCGCGCTGGACCGGCCCAACTTCCGGCGCAAGGTCCTCACCACGCCCGGCTTCGTCGAACCGATCCCCGGCGCCGCGCGCCTGACCGGCGGCCGGGGCAAACCCGCTGCGCTGTACCGCGCGGGCACGGCCACCACCCTCCACCCACCTCTGCTCCGACCGTCCCGGGAAGGACACCCCGCATGACCACCACCGTCAGGAAGCAAGCCGCCACCGGAGCCCTCACCGGTCTCGCCCTCGGGGACGCGCTCGGCTTCCCGACCGAGTTCAACGACGTGCCGTCGATCCTCGCCAAATTCGGGCCGTGGCGGGAGATGGAGCTGCCGACGCCGGCGATCGTCACCGACGACACACAGATGACGCTGGCGTTGGGGCGGGGGCTCAGGACGGCGATGGACCGCGGAGTGCTCGAACCCGAGGGGATGGCCGAGGCCGTACGGCAGGAGTTCATCGCCTGGAACCGCTCTCCGGAGAACAACCGGGCTCCGGGCAACACCTGCATCAGGGCCTGCGGTCTGCTGGAGCGCGCGGACCGGCCCTGGCAGGAGGCCAGCCAGATCCACTCCAAGGGCTGCGGCGCCAACATGCGCGTCGCGCCCATCGGCCTTGTCCCCGGCCTGAGCGACGAACAGCGCGCGGGCGCCGCCCAGTTGCAGTCCGCGCTCACGCACGGCCACCCCACGGCGCTGGCCGCGTCCGAACTGACCGCGCACGCGGTACGGCTGCTCGCGGAGGGCACCGAGCCGACCGGGCTCGTCGGACTGCTGCGCTCGTACGCGTACGAGAACCGCACCCAGTACCACGACCGCTGGCTCGGCGACCTCTGGACCCGAAGCCAGGACCCGACACCCGCGGACTTCATCGCGCGGGGCTGGGACGAGTGCCTGGAGATCCTGGACCGGCTTCAGACAGCCCTGCGCTCGCCCTCACCGGAGACGGACCCGTGCCTGGCCACCGGCGAGGGCTGGATCGCCGAAGAGGCCCTCGCCACCGGCCTGCTCTGCTTCCTTCTCTTCCTCGACGAACCCCTCACGGCACTACGCCGAGCGGCCTGCACCTCGGGCGACTCCGACTCGATCGCCTGCCTGGCGGGCGCGTTCGCCGGGGCGTACATCGGGGCGGACGCATGGCCCACGGAGTGGGCCGACAGGATCGAGTACCGGGGTGACCTCATGACCCTGGGAGCACTCTGGGACTCCTGAGCCGGTTGCCTCCGGCGGTTGGGCGGTTTGGGTTCGTTTTCGGGTGCGGGTCCGTTGTGGCTGGTCGCGCAGTTCCCCGCGCCCCTGAAAAGCAAAAGCCTGCGCCTGCCCGTACCCCGAAAAGGCCCGCACCCCCAACTACCCGCTC
>NZ_JAAKZY010000154.1 GCF_011045015.1 Streptomyces scabichelini
GCGGACATTCACCGACGCGCCGTCCACAGTCTTCCGCTCTGCCGGGCATCTGAACTCATTCCGCGCCGCCATCGTCGCCGGCTTACGCGCGGCGGCCCGTCGCTACCCCACCGACCCGGAACTACGCCGACCGCACCCGCGCCATCAACCGGGCTGCGTGACCAACTCCTAGAGTTCTTCCTTGCGTTGGAATGCGCTTTCGACTACAGCGCTCGAAGGACGCGCTGGTTCCGCTGACCGGCTACCAGACACCCGCTGCCGCTGCCCTGCGGTGGATCGGAAAGGCCTGTCTGGCCGGCTGGCTCGCCAACCGCAGCGTGCCCAATGCCGCGGTGATCGCAGCGGCTGCCGTCAAGGCTGCCCACGCCCAGCACACCCAGGTCCCTGGCGAGAAGACCGCAGCCGCCATGACGCACACACTGGCCCGCGCGGTCAGGGACCTGGACGCCGGGATCACGCGCGTCGACGCGCTCATCGAGGGACCGGTTCCGCCAACACCAGCACGCCAAGACCATCGTGAGCATGCCCGGCACCGGCACCCTTCTCGGTGCCGAGCTGATCGCCTGCACTGGTGGCGACCTGGCCGCATTCAGTGCCTCAGCCCGCCTGGCCGGGTCACAACTATTCGGGTCCCTCACCGAGGGTGTCCATGCCTGCGCCGGTATCGCGGCAGAGTGCACCGACTGTGCACATACGCGTATGGCTCCGCATCACCGGAGTATGGCTCACCCGGCCGACCGCTGGTTGAGTCAAGCATGCGACCAAGCCTTTGCCCGAGAAACAGTCACTGTCGGGCAACATGACACAGCATCATGAGGAAAGACCAGACAACGCAATGACCGGAACAACGCCTCGAAATCCGTGGGACGCATTGATTCCCACCTACGAGCGGTGGATGGAGCCTTGCTCGGCAGTGCTCGCGAAGGCGGCACTGGACCAAGCCGCACCGAGCGCGGGCTCAGCTGTTCTGGACGTGGCAGCGGGTACGGGCGCATTGGCCGTCGCCGCGGCCGAGCGTGGACACAGCGTCGACGCAATCGATACGTCGTCAGCGATGGTGGGCCGCCTGACTGAGCGTTTGAAGCCGTATTCCGGATGTTCCGCCAAGGTGATGGACGCCCTGGACCTGCGCTACGGCGACGATGAGTTCGACGCGGCGTTCTCGATACTCGGCGTGCTGGACTGCGGAGACCAAACGACGAAAGCACTCGCCGAGATGGTCAGAGTGGTGCGCCCTGGCGGCGTTGTCAGTGTGGCGCACTGGGCAGACCCCGTGGGAGCTCCGTTCTTCACACCCCTGGGCCGGGCCATCAACCGCCTCAACGACCCCGGCCTGGGCAAGTTCGTGGCCCCGTTGAGCGAGTATCTGAAGCAGTCGGAAATCGAGCACGCGCTGAGCCAGGCCGGATGCCATGACGTCCGCCTGGAAAGCATCCAGTTGCAGTGCGTCATGCCCCAGCCCGAGACGTTCGTGGACGAGCTGCATCCGATCTTTCGCATGCATCCTCAGTACCTCACCGCGGTTTCCCTCCATCGAAACCGCTTCAGGACGATTCTGGCCGAGGAAGTGCGCGCCATGGAGACCGGAGAACACGGTCACCCCATCGCACGAGCCAATATCGCGTCCGCTCTTGTTACTCACGATGCCTCCCAGGCCAAGCCGTCCATCATCGAGGCGCCACACGATCTCACCAGGCGTCGCGGACCTGCTCGTCATGGATGAGACGAGCAGATGAGGGTCGACGGCATCGGCACCTCACTTCCCGCCTCCGCCATGCACGACGGGCATTACCGCCCTGCTTCGGCGTCTCGAAGTCCACCGGCCACCGGCCACCGGCCACCGCCGACACCTCGTGGTGGCTGAAGCCCCGAGCGCCACCGGTCATCGCAACGATCTCACCGGTATTGCCCGGCTGCGCGAGGCGTGATCCGCCTCCCGTTTCGCCGGGCGGCGCCGACTGTCGGGCCGACCACGGCGTGCCGGTGGCTCTGCCCGGCTGCACCTCAGTGGTAGCGGTGAATACGACCCTGTGCACCGCCACCCTTCACATCGCACGCACTGAAATGAACTGAAATGATAGGAAAGTCATGACCTTCAAGGCTGAGTACATCTGGATCGACGGCACCGAGCCGACGGCCAGGCTCCGTTCGAAGACGAAGATACTGGCGGACTCCGAAAGAACAGCCAAGGGTGCCGAGCTGCCGATCTGGGGCTTCGACGGGTCCTCCACGAACCAGGCCGAAGGCCACGCCTCCGACTGCGTGCTGAAGCCGGTCTTCTCCTGCCCGGACCCGATCCGCGGCGGCGACGACGTCCTCGTCATGTGCGAGGTCCTCAACACCGACATGACGCCACACCCGTCCAACTCCCGCGCGCAGTTGGTGGACGTGGCCGAGAGGTTCGCCGCGCAGGAGCCGATCTTCGGCATCGAGCAGGAGTACACCTTCTTCGACGGCTCGCGCCCGCTGGGCTTCCCCGAGGGCGGCTTCCCGGCCCCGCAGGGCGGCTACTACTGCGGTGTCGGCGCCGACGAGATCTTCGGCCGTGAGATCGTCGAGGCCCACCTGGACAACTGCCTCAAGGCGGGTCTGGGCCTGTCCGGCATCAACGCCGAGGTCATGCCCGGCCAGTGGGAGTTCCAGGTCGGCCCGCTGTCGCCGCTGGAGGTCTCCGACCAGCTGTGGCTGGCCCGCTGGCTGCTGTACCGCACCGCCGAGGACTTCGGTGTCTCCGCCACCCTGGAGCCCAAGCCGGTGAAGGGCGACTGGAACGGCGCGGGCGCGCACACCAACTTCTCCACGAAGGCGATGCGCGAGGGCTACGACGCGATCATCACCGCGTGCGAGTCGCTCGGCGAGGGTTCCAAGCCGCTCGACCACGTCAAGAACTACGGCGCCGGCATCGACGACCGGCTGACCGGCCTGCACGAGACGGCCCCGTGGAACGAGTACTCCTACGGCGTCTCCAACCGCGGCGCCTCGGTCCGTATCCCGTGGCAGGTCGAGAAGGACGGCAAGGGCTACATCGAGGACCGCCGCCCGAACGCCAACGTCGACCCGTACGTCGTGACGCGTCTGATCGTCGACACCTGCTGCACCGCCCTGGACAAGGCCGGCCAGGTCTGACCCCACGTCATACCGCGGCCCCGTTGCCCGCGCCCCCCAAGGCGCGGGCAACGGGGCCGCACCACCGCAGGACTCCGCCGGGAGAGGGACCACGGCCACTCCCTCATTGACCAGGCGCCCGGCGAATCTTTCCCAGTTGGGCTGCGGTGAGTACCTCGAAATCGGCCCCGGGCTCAGCGGGTGTCGCCGTCCGGGAAGTGCTAGCCGCGCGGTGGGCGACCGCGACGGCGGACCATGCGACCTGGAATGTGGCGTGCCGGGGCGCGGGCCGGGCCGCAAGCACGGGCGTCGCCGCGAGCGTGTCCGAGGTCTCTGCTCACTCCAGAAACATCGTTCGTATGCCCAGTAGCTCAAGGGCATGCATGTTCAACAGCCTTCAGGGAGGCTTGTCCGATGCCGATCGACGAACTGAGCGGCGCTGTCCAGTACGTGATGGATCTCTTAGGCATCTTCGCCTTCGCCCTCTCCGGGGCGTTCCTCGCAGTGCGCAAGGACTTCGACATCTTCGGGACAGTCATTCTCAGTGAGGCGGCGGGCCTCGGCGGCGGCCTCTTCCGAGACGTGGTCCTCGGGGTCACCCCCGTCGCCTTCACCGATCTCGGCTACTTCTTCACACCCTGCGCCGCCGCGGCGATCGTGTACTTCGGCCACCGTCTCATCGACGACGACAAAGTGCGGGAAGGCAGGCTGTTCGACACATCCGACGCAGCGGCGCTGGGACTCTTCAGCGTCACCGGCACGGTCAAGGCGCTCGCCCACGGCTTCAACATTCCCGCTGCCGTCACCCTCGGCTGCGTCAGCGCCTTCGGAGGCGGCGTGCTCGCCAGTCTCCTCGCGCTCGAACAGCCGGCGCTGCTCCGCTGGAACCACGACCTGTACGCGCTGCCGACCCTGGCCGGCGCGACCTTGACCGCCCTCCTGCACTACACCGGACTACTCAATGTCGGCACCGCCATCGGCACCTCGCTGTTCGCCTTCGGACTGCGGCTTCTCGCCCTGCGCTACAACTGGCGCACCCCGCGATCCCACTTCTGGCGCGACCCGTTCTCGGGGATGCGGCACCAGCCGCCGACCGCGAAACCGGACCCCGCCGCAACACCAGCACAAGCCGTCGAATCCGACACGGTAAGAATGCCGCGCATCGAGGCGGACTCATTCATCCATCGCAGAGACGACACCCTGCCCATGAAACGAACCCCGGCCCCCGGCCAGGACCCGCGGCTCCTCCTCAACCGATCCGAGAAACGGAATACTCACGGCCGAGATCAGACGTCACTAGGGCAGACGTCACAAGACTGACGGAGCGTTTGAGCGCATTTGGCAACAGAGCCCCCTACGTCGGCGTGCTCGACCAGACGCCGTCCAACAAGCCGGCGATCACGACCACCTCGGCCCGGCAATGCCGAACGACTCCTTGTCAGCCCCGTTGCTCCGCCTGCCCCTTCTCCAGCACGACGGCGCTGGTGCGGTTGGTGTTGGCGTCCTCGATGCACCCGCACAGCCGCATCACGTCGTGCGAGGGCAGGGCGGGCCGGACGACGCCCGTGTACACGCCGTCGTCCAACCGGTTGAGCGCGGCGTCGCCGTTCTCTGCCGCGGTGGAGCGGCGGCAGGTCTCCCACAGGTCCTGGGCGGCGAGCTGGACTGCCTGCGGGCTCTGGTCCCCGCGGGTTTCCACGCGGAAGACCATGGTCGTGTTCGCGGCGTCCGGCGCACCAGCACGAGGCCGGCCACGGCCACCAGCACAGCGATCGCCTTTCGGCCGGTGCGGGCGGGCGGTACGGCCGGCTGGTCCTGCGCTACCCCAGGAACTGGCCTGCCCAAGGCCGCAGGGCCTGAGGGAGGGGCGTCGGTTGACCGGTGCCCCCCTTCCGCGTACACGCGCGCCTCAGTCCTCGGCGGACAGCTCGCCCGAGAAGGCGGCAGCCATCCGCAGCCAGGGTGCCGCCTCGTCGCGGCGCCCCTGGCGTTCCAAGGTGCGGCCCAGCATCAGGTGGGCGTAGTGCTCCACCGGATCGCGGTCGATGACCTGACGTCTGCTCCGGGACCTCCTCGACGAGGTCGAGGAGACGGGCGGCACCGATGAAGTCCCGGGCCGCGAAGAGCAGTTGGGCCCTCTCCCAGCGCTCGAGGACGGTCTCCTCGTGCTCCTCGTGCGGTCCGCCGACGCCGTTGTCGAACAGGTGCAGGGCACCGGCCCAGCGGTCGGGCGCGACTCCGTCCTGCGCCGGGTAGTCGTTGAGGTTGTCGAAGCTGTCGAAGTTGCCGGTCATCAGTCCTCCCTTCCTGCCGGCTCCTGCGCGAGGCCGGCGCCGCGGGCGGAGAGCAGCGAGACATGGGTGGGGGCGTCGGGTACCTGGGCCGGCCGGCTCTTGGCGAACTCCTTCCGCAGGACGGGAACGACCTCCTCTCCGAGCATGTCGAGCTGCTCCAGCACCGCCTTGAGCGGGACTCCGCCGCCGTCCACCATGAACAGCTGACGCTGATAGTCACCGGCGTACTCGCGGAAGGACAGCGTCTTCTCGATGACCTGCTCCGGGGTACCGACAGTCAGTGGGGTCTGCTCCATGTACTCCTCCATGGACATCCCACCGCCCATCACCGGTGAGCTGTCGAAGACCGGACGGAACTCGCGGATGGCGTCCTGGGAGTTGCGGCGCATGTAGACGTGGCCGCCCAGACCCACGATCGCCTGCTCGGCGCTGCCGTGACCGTGGTACGCGTACCGCTCCCGGTACAGGTCGATCATCTTCCCGGTGTGCTCCTTCGGCCAGAAGATGTTGTTGTGGAAGAAGCCGTCGCCGTAGTACGCGGCCTGCTCGGCGATCTCCGGCGAGCGGATGGAGCCGTGCCAGACGAAGGGCGGTACTCCGTCCAGCGGCCGCGGCGTGGAGGTGAATCCCTGGAGCGGTGTGCGGAACTTCCCCTCCCAGTCCACGACGTCCTCGCGCCACAGCCGCCGCAGCAGGGCGTAGTTCTCGACGGCGAGGCTGATCCCGTCGCGGATGTCCTTGCCGAACCACGGATAGACCGGGCCGGTGTTGCCGCGGCCCATCATCAGGTCCACGCGGCCGTCGGCCAGGTGCTGGAGCATCGCGTAGTCCTCGGCGATCTTCACCGGGTCGTTCGTGGTGATCAGCGTGGTGGCCGTGGACAGGATGATGCGCTCGGTGCGGGCGGCGATCCAGCCCAGCATCGTCGTCGGGGACGACGGCACGAACGGCCGGTTGTGGTGCTCGCCGGTCGCGAAGAGGTCCAGGCCCACTTCCTCGGCCTTCTGCGCGATGGCGACCATCGCCTTGATCCGCTCGTGTTCCGTCGGCGTACGGCCCGTGGCCGGGTCCGTGGCCACATCACCAACGGTGAAGATGCCGAACTGCATCGTGATCAACCTTTCCTTGAAGTTGATGCATCAACTATAAGCTTATCAACTCGCCCCGGCGCATCCGTATTCCGGCTGCACGCGTCAGCCATCCCCAGCCACGGACACGGGCACGGGCACGGAGACGGGTACGGGCATGGACACGAGCACGGGCCGGCCGATCAGCACCGCTCGCCTCCAGTCGCTCGACAACGCGGTCCGCCACGCGGGCGAATGTCAGGAGTTCCTCGGGAGTCAGGGGTTCGATGAACAGGCGCCGAACCTCACTGACATGACAGGGCGCGGCTTCCGCGATCACCTCCCGCCCCTCTGGTGCCATGACCACGAACATGCCGCGGCCATCCTCGGGACATTCCTGCCGGATCACCAGTCCGCGCTTCACCATGCGAGAGACCTGATGGGACATCCTGCCCTTCTCCCACTCCAGGCTCCTGACCAGATCCACATGCCGCATACGACCGCCGGGCGCCTCCGCGAGGCGAGACGAGCACGGCATAGTCGGATGCGGACAGGCACGACTCCGACTACAGACGGCGGGACAGCCGTCCGCCGAGCCTCTCGTACATCCGAATGACACTTCGCCAGGCTTGCCGCTCCACCGGGGTGAGCCACTGCGATTGTTCGTCCATCCGAACGAGTGTGCGCGATTGGTTGACTCGTCATCTGCCGATGGACCGTGATTCTCGACCACCCCTCGCCCGCCCGGACGATGCCGTTACGACCGCGGCCGACGAAGCTCAAAAGGGCTACTTGTCGCGCGACCCGGTCACTTAGTTGACACATCACTCCTGCTTCCCTATGTTCCTGGGTGACGACCTTCGTTGACGAGACAACCAATGGTCTGCACGCCCCGGCCGGGGCGCGGGCCACACTGGAAGGGACCACCCCCATGTACATCACCGCCGCCGTCCTCAGCGTGCTGCTCGCCCTTGTGGCGCTGTCTGCCGGCGCGCCGAAGGCAATGCTGAAGGGCGACGTGTCCGCGGGGCTCCAGTCCCACATGGGCCTGAGCGCCGGGCTGGTCCGCTTCATAGGACTGGCCGAGGTCGCCGCGTTCGTGGGCCTGGTCATGGGGCTCTTCTGGCAGCCTCTGGGTATCGCGGCCGCCGTCGGCTTCGGGATCACGATGATCGGCGCCGTGGGCTTCCACGCCAAGGTCGGCGACTACGCCAACCCCGCCACCCGCGGAAACTCCATGGCCCCCATCATCCTCGCGCTGGTCTCCGCGGCGACCGCCGTCACACTCGGTCTGGCCATGTGAGCCCGCCCTGAGGAGCGCATTGGACCCCGGAAGCGCGGCGCGACCTGTCCTGCCCTGACTGTCCCGTGCCGCGCTTCCGGCCCCTTTGCAGATCCACACTTGAGGGAAGCAGGGTCTGCGTTTCCCACGTCGCCTACCCCTTCTACGGGGTGAGGGGCTGTTCGGCCCAGATGGTCTTGCCCGTCCGACCGTAGCGACAGCCCCAGCGCGTGGTGAGCTGCGCCACCAGGAACAGGGCGCGGCCACCCTCGTCGGTGTGGCTGGCCCGCCGCAACCGTGGCTGGGTGTTGCTGGGGTCGATGACCTCACAGATCAGCACGTTGTCCCGGATCAGACGCAGCCCGACCGGGCCGCCGGCGTAGCGGACGGCGTTGGTGACCAGTTCGCTGACGACGAGTTCGGTGGTGAAGGCGAGGTCGTCGAGGCCCCACGCGGTCAACTGGCGGGAGATCTGCTCCCGTGCCTGAGCCACGACGGTCGGGTCGGCCGGGAAGGTCCAGCTCGCGATGTCCTCGCCCCGAACGGCGCGCGTACGGGCCAGCAGCAGCGCGATGTCCTCGCGGACCGGCGGTTCGCCGATGTCTGCGAGGACGGAGCGGCCCAGCGCGTCCAGGGGAACACCGATCCCGTTCTGGAAGGTGACATCGACCGTGCCGCCCTGGCGGTGCCGCAACAGGGCCCGGCCCCCGGCCGGCAACCGGGTGCCCTGCAAGGGTCCCGCGCACGACGCATCGGAGGCATCGGAGGCATCGGCGATCAGGGCCCCCAGCGGCCGGCCCCGGACATCCGCCGCGTCGTAGCCCACAAGCTCCGCGGCCGCCAGGGACCACTGGCGTACCGTGCCGTCTTCGTCGAGTACGGCGGCGGCATCGAAGGCATCGAGGGCGAAGGAACCACTGCCGACATGGTCGCTGGATTCGCTCATGGCACTCCTCGCTCCGTTCGGCACCTCGCAGCGCTCTGCCGGAGCTCTTCCCATCATCGGCACACACGCTTGTTGACACCTCATCGATCATCCCGCCAGGATGATGCGTCACCTAGTCGCGCGCCTCCTTTCACTGCGAGGGTTCCCATGACTGCACCAGCCTCTTCGCCCGGGGCAGGAACGGAACCGGCCCCGGACCCGTCCGCGCCCCCGTTGCTGAGCCCTCGCGAACGCACCGTCGTCTTCGCCACCATCGCCGCGGGCATGCTGCTGGCCTCCCTCGACCAGACGATCGTCGGAACCGCACTGCCGACGATCGTCGCTGATCTCGGTGGCGGTTCACACATGTCCTGGGTGGTGACCTCCTACCTGCATGCGCAGGGCGGGGGTGGCCACGACAAGCCGGCCACGATGGCGGCCTGACGTCAGGTCAGGCGCGGCGGCCGTAGGTGTGCGGGTCGACGGGCTGCCGGGACTTGGCGAGCCGGTCGACGACAAGTCGGTAGGACTCGGTCACGAGCTCCTTCACCAGCGTCTCGTCGATCGTGTTTCCGCCTTCCAGCGTGATCCAGTGCTTCTTGTTCATGTGGTAGCCGGGGGTGATCTCCACATGCTCTTGACGCAGGGCGGCCGCCTCGTCGGGGGCCGATTTGAGAATCACCATGGGCTCACCCGTCACCTGCGTCATAAGCATGAAGACCTTGCCGCGTACCTTGTACACCTCCCACTCGGGGCCGAACGGGTGCTCCAGCCCGGCCCCGGGCAGTTCATCGGCGCAGTCGGCCGCGGTCCTCTGCAGTGTTTCTCCGTCCAAGGTCGTCCACTCCTCGATTCCCATCGCGGCGGGCCCCGCGTTCACCATCCTTTCCCAGCGGACGACGGTCCGGTGGGTAAGCTGCGGACACATGATGGTCGACAGGCGACACTCGCGGCGGTCCGAGCGGGGTCCCTCGGCCCTCTTCGTCTCGCGGCCCGACTCCGCCGCACGCGCAGAGTCCGAGTCCGAGTCCGAGTCCGTCCCGCTGTACGGCTTCCAGCCCCCGGTCGGTACCCCGTACGGCCTGGAAGTGACCACCGTCGAGGACTTCCACGCCGACCACGACGACTGGCCGTGGAATCCGCCCCGTCCGGGCCGAGCCACCTTCCACTACCTGATCCTCGTGACGGAGGGTGAACTGCAGCACGACGTCGATCACGTCACGCGCACCGTGGCTCCTGGCCAGTGGCTATGGGTGCGCCCCGGGCATGTGCAGTGCTGGCACGACCCCAGCACCGCCCGCGGCCCCTTCATCCTGTTCGAGCCGGAGGCGCTCCGGACCGACATCGCCCGCCGGCTGGCTCCCCTCACCTCGCACGACGCCCCCGCCGTGCTGACCCCGCATCCCGATGACGCCCCCTGGCTGGAGCAGACCGCGTTCCAACTCCTCGACGAACACCGTGCGTTGGGACGCCGCCCGCTCGCGGCCCATCACGCCCTGCGGTGCAGCCTCCTCGAAGCCCTGCTCCTACGCCTCGCCAACTCACCGGACGTCGCAGGAGCTCCGGCCACCGCCGGAACCGCTTCTTCGGCGGTCTACGAACGATTCCTGGACGCCTTGGAGCTGCACTACCGCGAGCTGCACCGCGTCGACGACTACGCCCGGCTGCTCGGCTGTTCCGTACGAACCCTCAGCCGCGCCACCCAGGTCGCCGCCGGCACCGGAGCACGGCAGGTCATCGACCGGCGCCGGGCGCTCGAAGCACGCCGTCTGCTCGGCCATGCCCGGTGGACCGCCCGCGCGGTCACCGACCACCTCGGCTTCACCGACACGGCCAACTTCGGCCGCTTCTTCCGGCACCACACCGGCCTCACACCCGCCGCCTACGCGGCTCGTCAGGCCACCGCGGAGCCCTGAGACTCCCCCGCCGGTGGATATCCCAAAACCTCGCGCGACGTCTCATGAGGATTCCACTTCTGGCCCGCGCCCGGGGATCCCTAGGGTCACAGGCATGGACAAACCGAGCGTCATCATCACTGGGGCAGGCTCCGGCATCGGGCGGGGTATCGCCCGCGCTTTCGTCGACGCGGGATACGAGGTCTTCGCGAGTGACATCTCCCAGGAACGCCTGGAGGAGACGAAGGCCGAGTTGTCCTCCCCCTCGTCGCTCCACCTGCGGGTCGTGGACGTGAGCAGTTACGACAGCGTGAGCGCGCTCGTCGACGAAGTGGTCGAGGCCACCGGTTCCCTGGACGTCATGGTCAACAGCGCCGGCATCTTCGACGGGTATGCCGACGTGCTCGAGACGACCCCGGAACTGTGGCACAAGGTCATCACGGTCAACCTCACCGGCACGTTCATCGGCTGCCGTGCCGCCACGAGGGCCATGATCGGCCAGAAGTCCGGCCGCATCATCTCCATCCGTTCCGTCGCGGGTCAGCGCGGCGCCGCCGACGGTCTCGCCTACGTCACTTCCAAGGCCGGTATCGAGGGCCTCCACCGCCGGCTCGCGATCGACGTGGGTCCGCACAACGTCACGGCGAACGTCGTCGCCCCGGGTGTCATCCGCACCAACCTGCGCGCGACCTCGGAAGAACTCCTGGGCGACTTGGTGTCCAGCCAGAACCGCGGGATCGGGGTATCGCCCGAGATCATGGACTTCCTCATCCCCGCGGCCCGCTAACCCGACCCCGGCGAAGTCGCCTCGGTCGTGCTGTTCCTGGCCTCCGAAGGGGCTTCCTATGTCAATGGCCAGGAGATCCGCGTCGACGGCGGGTGGAGTGCCACCTGAGGCCGCTCTCGCGCCCAGGGATGTACACGTCAGAAGCAGTCGGGCAGCCACTGCCACCGATCGAGCTGAAAGGTCCGACCCGTGATACAGACGGTACTCACCGAGACTCTCGGCATCGCCCATCCCATCTGCTCGGCGGGGATGGCGCGCGTGGCCCAGGCGCAACTGGTGGTGGCGGTGAGCAACGCCGGAGGCATGGGGTGTCTCGAAGGCGCCGGCTTCATGCCGGACACACTGCGGGACCCGATCGAGACGATCAAGAAGGGGACCGACAAGCCGTACGCGGTCAATCTACTGCTGCCGGACGCCCTGACCACCGAGGACCAGCAACAGTGGGCGCCCGTGCGCGAACTGTGGGACTCACTCGACGACCAGGAACGCACCAAGCTGTCGGGCATCGAGGCGCTGCTGACGCCGGGCGCCGTGGCCGATCAGGTGCAGGTCGTGCTGGACGCGGCTCCGGCTGCGGTGGTACTGACCTTCGCCACGCCCGACTGGTTCATCCGGGAGTGCAAGGAGCGGGGCATACAGGTCTTCGCCCTGGTCGGCTCGGTGGGCAAGGCGCGTGAGGCGAGCGCCGCGGGAGTCGACTTCATCGTCGCCCAGGGCACCGAGGCGGGCGGCCATACCGGGTACGCGTCGACCAGCTCGATGTGACGCTGGCCCGGAGTTCGGTGAGCCTGGTCGTCGGCGCCCTCGGTGTCACACCGGACTGGGTGGTGAAGGCGGCGCACGCCAAGAGCGTCCAGGTCGGTGCGCTCGTCGGCACCGCCCGGCACGCGGTGAAGCAGCGTGAGGCAGGGGTCGACCTCATCGTCGCGCAGGGCACGGAGGCGGGCGGCAGCGTCGGCACCGTGGCGTCGATGGTGCTCTGGCCGCAGGTCGTGGAGGCCGCGGCCGGCGTTCCGGTGCTGGCCGCCGGCGGTGTGTCCCGCGGCTCGCACATCCTGGCCGCGCTGTCCCTGGGCTGTCAGGGTGTGTGGACCGGGTCGCTGTGGCTCGGCACCGCGGAGAGCGAACTCAGCCTGGAGATGCGGGAGAAGCTCTTCGCCGCCGAGTCGGAGGACGCCCTCCTGGCGCGGGTCATGACCGGCAAGCCGGGACGGATGCTGCGTACGAAGTACGTCGACGCCTGGCAGGCTCCCACCGCTCCCGCGCCGCTGTCCTGGCCGATGCAGTCGATCCTGAACGGCTACTCCTACAAGCGGGCCGAGCACGCACGCGACCTCGACTACTGGACCTACGCCGTGGGCCAGGTGGTCGGTGACATGAAGGGCCACACCACCGTCAAGTCCGAGATCACGCGGCTGCTCAACGAGTACGTCAACGCCCTCGACCATCTCCAGAAGGTCACGGACGTCGACTAGTCCCGATGCGCGACGGTGTCGTGCTGCGGGCGGACGTCTACCGTCCCGAGGGACAGGGACCCTGGCCTGTCATCGTCTCCCGGACGCCGTACGACAAGACGGACAGCTCTGAGCTGCTGTACCTCGACCCCGTGCTGGCCGCGCGGCGGGGGCTCATCGCCGTGGTCCAGGACGTACGGGGGCGGTTCGCCTCCGAGGGCGAGTTCGTGCCGTTGGTGAACGAGGCCGCCGACGGCACCGACACCATCGAGTGGGCCGCTCAACTGCCCGGCTCCAGCGGCGCGGTGGGCATGTGGGGCATCAGCTACCTGGGCAATGTGCAATGGCAGGCGGCGGGCCTCAAGCCCGCGGCGCTGAAGGCGATCGCCCCCTCGCTGACCTTCCGCGAGACCGACAACGGCCTGGCGTTCCGCGGTGGCGCGCATGAGCTCGGCCTCGTGCGCAGCTGGGCGCTTGCGATGGGCTTCGACGTGCTCGTTCGTCGCCATGCCGACAACGAAGAGGAACTGATGAAGCAGGTGGCCGCGCTCGCCGCCGCCTTCGACGGCATCCCCGGGCCGACGTATCACGAACTGCCCACCGGCACTGACCCCGTCGTCGCCCGGTGGGACCTGCCGAACCTCGCGGACCGCGCGACCATGGCCGCCGGTGACGTCCCTGCGCACCAGGAGAACGTCACGGTGCCCAGTCTGCATGTGGCCGGCTGGTACGACCTGTTCGTCCAGGCCACGATCGACAACTACACGGCCGCGGCGCAGCGGACGGGGGCCAAGCTGGTGGTCGGGCCCTGGAACCACATCGCCCAGACAGCGATGCAGGGCGACATCAACTTCGGTGTGGCAGGACACGGTGCCGCCATCGACTTCTCCACGTCCATTCTGGGCCTGACCTTCGACTGGCTGCATGCGTGTCTGACCACGGGCGAGGCCCCGGACGACGACCTGCCCGTGAAGATCTACGTCATGGGCGCGGGCGAATGGCGTTCCGAGCCGGAGTGGCCGCTCAGCCGCGCCGTCGACACCCGCTTCCACCTCGGCACCGACGGCAGGCTGACCGTCGACGGCGAAGCGGGCCAGGGAACGCTCGCCTTCACGTACGACCCGCAGAACCCGGTACCGACCGTCGGCGGCGCCACCTGCATGCCGCATCCGCCGTCCGGCTCCTTCGACCAGCGCGTGGTGGAGGAGCGCGACGACGTCCTCGTCTTCACCACCGACGTGCTCACCGAGGACGTCGAGGTGACGGGGCGGATCACCGCGTCCCTGACGGCGGCGACCGACGGTCCCACGACCGACTGGGTCGTGCGCCTGTGCGACGTCCACCCGGACGGCCGCTCCTACAACGTCGTCGACGGCATCACCCGCGTCGAGACCGTCCCCGGCGAGGAGTCCACCGTCGAGGTCGACCTGTGGTCCACGAGCATGCTGTTCAAGAGGGGACATCGCATCCGCGTGCAGGTGACCTCCAGTTGCTTCCCGCGCTGGGACCGCAACCTGAACACCGCCGACGGCCTCCGCACCGGCCAGATGCGCGTGGCGTCCCAGACTCTCCATGTCGGCGGGGAGGCCGGGTCGTTCGTCACGCTTCCCATCGTCTGACCGGGCCGACGGGCACCACACAAACGAGGCTCCTGAGCCGTTGAGTGAGGCGTTGACGTCTCAACTCATCGGTTCGGGAACCTTGTTGGTTCACCGGGACTGATCATGGGAGGAGGCGTCCAAGAGCCTGGGCGGCCGGGTTGTCACGCTCACCTCCGGGACCTCACCCAGCCACTTCTCGACTTCCACGAGCGCGTGCTGCGCCGTCGTGGCCTGGGACAGGCTCGACGCCGGCCGGTCCGCGGTCAGCACGTTCGGGTTGCCGTGGCGGCAGAATGACGGGTCGTCAGGGTCGGGGTCGTACCAGGCGCCCGCTGAGAGCTGGACCACGCCGCGCCGGATCGCGTCCGACACCACCAGGCCCACCAGGCAACTCCCGCGCTCGTTGTGGACCCGCACGACATCGCCGTCCGACAGGCCGCGAGTTGCCGCGTCCTGGGGATGCATCCGGAGCGGCTCCCGCCCCGCGACCTTCGCCTTCTGGCTCGTATCGCCGATGTCGAGCTGACTGTGCAGCCGGGTCCTGGGCTGGTTCGCGATCAGGTGCAAGTGGCGGGCCCCGGAACTGCCGAGCCATTCGTCGGGAGCGATCCAGACGGGGTGGCCGGGGCAGTCGTCGTATCCGAACCGGGCGATCGTCGACGAATGGATCTCGATCTTTCCGCTGGCCGTGGACAGCGGACTCGCGCCGGGGTCACGCCGGAACTCCGAGAACAACACCTGGTCCTTGTCGACGACGGGGATCGCGATGTTCTCGCTGCCCCAGAACGTGTCGAAGTCGACGACCTCGATGTCGCACTCCGCGAGCCTGCTCCGCCACGCCTCGTACAGGTGGTGAAGCCATCCCATGACGTCTCGGCCTTCGGTGAAGCTCTCCCCTCGGCCGAGCCTTTCCGCGAGAGCGGAGAAGATCGCGTAGTCGTCCCGTGCCTCACCGGCCGGCTCCGTGAGGGCGGGCATCGGGAAGAAGGCCGGGTCGTTGCGGCCGGCACCGTAGTCGTGGCGCTCGAACGACATCGTCGCCGGGAGCACGATGTCGGCGTGCCGTGCCGTGCTGGTCCAGAACTGCTCGTGGACGACGACGGTGGCGGGCTTCGTGAACGCCCGGCGGAGGCGAGCCAGGTCCTGGTGATGGTGGAAGGGGTTTCCTCCCGCCCAGTAGATCAACTCGATCTTCGGAAGAGTGATGCGCCGCCCGTCGAAGTCGATCTCGCGGCCCGGCGTCAGCAACATGTCCGAGATCCTCGCCACCGGGATCCCCGACGCCTCGGCATTGTGGCCCTGCGGGAGCGAGGGAGCACTGGCCACCCGCTTGGGGAGCCCCACGTCGGCCGTCGCGCCGTAGCCGTGCTGGAAACCACCGCCCGGCAGCCCGATCTGTCCGAGCATCGCCGCCAGGGTCACCCCGAGCCAGATGGGCTGCTCTCCGTGCTGCTGGCGCTGAAGGGACCAGCTGAGGTTGATCATCGTTCGCGATGCGGCCATGTCGCGGGCGAGGCGCACGATCCGATCGGCGGGGACGCCAGTCAGGCGCTCCGCCCAGGCAGGGTTCTTCGGGATGCCGTCGACCGTGCCGCGCAGGTACGGCAGGAACTGATCGAACCCGACGCAGTGCGTGGAGAGGAAGGCACGGTCGGCGAGGTCCTCGGCGTCCAGGACGAACGCGAGGGCCAGCATCAGGGCAGCGTCGCTGCCGGGCAGGGGCGCGATCCACTCGGCCTTGGCCTCGGCGTACGTGTCGTCCGCGATCGGCGATATGTCGATGAAGCGGCATCCTCGGGCCACCGCCCGCCGGATCGCATCCCGGGCAGGGTGCCGGCCGATCCCGCCGGAGCTGATGCCGCTGTTCTTCTCGGACAGGCCGCCGAAGGAGATGAAGAGGTCGGTCGTCCGGCTGATCACGTCCCAGGAGGTGGCGCCCTTCATGATGGTGCCGGTGGTCCCCACCACGTGCGGGAGCAGGATCCCGGAGGCGCCGTAGCTGTAGTCGCCCCATCCGGCGACGTATCCGCCGAGGGTGTTGAGGAACCGGTGGATCTGACTCTGGGCGTGATGGAACCGGCCCGCACTGGCCCAGCCGTACGATCCCCCGTACACAGCGGACGGGCCGTGCTCGGCATAGACGCGTCCGAGTTCGCCGCTCACCAGGTCGATGGCCCGTTCCCACGACACCTCGACGAAGGGTTCGGTGCCGCGGCCCGAGCCGCTGCCGGGGCCGTGCTCCAGCCAGCCGAGGCGGACGGCCGGCCGGAGCACCCGCGTCGGGTGGTGCTGGGCGGACGCCACGTTGTGGATGAGGTCGCGCGGATCGGGATCACCTGACCACGGACGGACGGAGTTCAGTGACCGCCCGTCCGTCTCCGCTTCGAAAGCTCCCCAGTGGGTCAGATGCGTCGGCATGATCACGCTCCGTTGTCACGGGCCTCTGGCCCTTCAGGCTAGGCATGCGTGCGGAGAAGCAGACACTGGTGAACAGCCGACGTCCAGGCTCATGGCTGGTGCGCCTTCCGAGAGCGGGTTGACAGGTCATCCAGTAGTGTCCGGACGAGTGACCTTCGGTGCGTCCGGTCGCACGACTCGCACAGCGATCGGCGTCCGCTGCCACTGCGGGCCCGCGGGCAGAAAGGACGGGCGCTGACATGACTGGCCCCATGGACGTCCTGACTAGGATCGAGGCGGTCCTGTCGAGGATCGAGGCGGCCGGAGTGTCCGTGGAGAACTCGGGGCTCCGGCTCGCCGCGTATTCCTACGACGCGTCCAACTACCGCGTTCCACCGCTGGCCGTCGTCTTCCCGCGAAGCGTCGACGATGTCGTCGCGGTCGTGAAGGCATGTGCCGCCACACGATCGACGAGACGTCCGGCACGGCCGATGTCGATCGTCGAGGCCGCGGGATGCTGCGGTGTCGCGGGCACCTTCGGGTTCGAGGCCGAGCACTACGACGTCTCCATGAAGGTCGCCCAACAGGCTCTCGCCCCCGCCCTCGAGCGGGCCGCACCGGGCACACCGGTCCTCGCCGACGGGTTCAGCTGTTCCATGCAGGTCAGGCAACTCGCCCCCGACCGGCGGAGCTTGCACTTGGCCGAACTCATCGACCCGGGGACGGCCAAGGACTGAAGTCACCGTCTCGTGGGGACCGGCTCATCAATAGTCAGAGCAGGCCGTGTGCGCGGGCGTTGGCGATCAGTTGGGCCCGGTTGCGGGCGGCGAGCTTGTGCATCATGTCCCGCAGATAGGACTTGACGGTGTTGACCGACAGGTTCAGCTCGTCGCCGATCTCGGGGTTGGTGTATCCGGCCGCGACGAGGCGCAGCACGTCGTACTCGCGGGCGGTGACGGGAGCGCTGTGGGAGGCGGGTGTGTCGGTGTGGAAGGCGCCGGTGCGCAGGACGCTGCGGATCGCGTCGCGCACCGCCGTGCCGCCGGCGTCCTTGACCAGCAAGCCGCAGGCACCGGCCTCCAGGGTGGGAGCGACGGCGGCGTGTTCGGGGAACGCGGTGAAGAGCAGTACGCGGCTGTCCGGACTGACCCGGTGCAGCGCAGGGACGACATCGGCGGCCAGGCAGTCGGGCAGCCGCAGATCGAGCAGGACGACATCGGGCGTCTCCCGCGCGCACAGTCCGATGGCCTCGGCTCCGGTCGCGGCGTGCCCGACGACGGTCATGTCGGGGTAGCGGTGCAGCTGGGCCGCGACGCCGTCGCGGACGACCGGGTGATCGTCCACGACCACGATGCGCGTGGGGCGGGTGGTCAGCATGGCAGCCTGGCCCGCCACACAGTGCCACCGTCCGGGTCGGACACCACGCGGACGGAGCCGCCCAGCCGGCTTAGGGCTTCGGCGGTCTTGGTGAGGCCGAGCCCTGGCTCGTGGTCAGGTCCCAGTCCCACGCCGTCGTCGTGCACGGCGACGGTCAGCACCGAGCCACCGCGCCCCACCGACACGGTCACTGCACTCGCCCGGGCGTGCTTCTCGACGTTCAGCAGCGCCTCGCGGACTCCTGCCAGCAGCACCTCCGAGCGGGACGGCGGGAGTTCGGGAGGGTCCTCGTCCAGGATGACGAGTGCGGCGGGCACGCCGGTGCGGTCGGAGAACGCCTCGCAGTCGGCGCGCAGTGCGACGCCGAGCGCCAGCGCGGCAGGGGACGAACGCAGCATGCGCAGGGACTCGCGAAGCGCGGTGGTGGCGTCCGCCGCCTGGCGCTGAAGGCGGTCGAGCCGAGCACGTACCTGGGGATCGGCGCCCGCCGAATCGGCGAGATCGGCCATGCCGGACCCGAGGGCGAACAGCAGCGCGCCCACGCTGTCATGGAGGTCGGCCGCGAGGCGCTGTCGCTCCTCATGGATCGCGATCTCCCGGGTCAGGCGGGCGCGCTCGGCGATCGACAGGGCGAGGGCGGCCTGCGCGGCCACCGCCGAGGCGCGGTCGAGTTCACGGTCGCCGAAGGCTCCCTCGCTGCGCGGCCCGATGGCGAGGACACCCAGCGGCTCGCCGTCCCGGACGAGGGGCACGGCCAGAACCCTGCGCACCTCCTCCGCCGCCATGTGCCGGTCGAAGGTGTGCGTGATCTCGGCGCTGCCGAAGTAGTCGTCCACCCACTCGGCCCGCCCGGACCGGAACACCTTGCCGGTCAGTCCGGTGCCCGGCGGCACCCGCAGCGCGCGCAGCACTCCGGTCCGGTCGCCCACGACGTGCTCGAGGGTCAACTCCCCCGCCGTGCCGGGGCGAGCCGTCCAGGCCACCTCGGACTCGTCGGCCAGCAGCGCGAGGGCGCGGCGCAGGGCCTCCCCGCGGTCCAGCGCCACGAGGAGTTCCGCGTACTGCCCGCCGAGCTCCAGCAGGGGGCGGTGAAGCATGGTGCCATCAAACACCGGGCCGACCTGCGGTGTCACTGCCCGTACGCCTTGATCAGCTCACGCCGCATGACCTTGCCGGTGGACGTCTTCGGCAGGTCGTCGACGAACCGGACCATGCGCGGCCGCTTGTACGCGGCCAGTGACCGTCCGGCGAATTCGATCAGTTCCTCCTCGGTGGCGCCCCGGCCCGGAGCGAGCACCACGTACGCGCAGGCCAGCTCACCCTTGACCGGGTCGGCCACCGGTCCGACGGCGACCATGGCGACCGCGGGGTGTGCGGCGAGTACGCGCTCGATCTCGGCCGGGTAGACGTTGTACCCCCCGGTGATGATCATGTCCTTGCGGCGGTCGACGATGAAGACGTGCCCGGTGTCGGTCATCGAGGCGATGTCACCGGTGTGCAGCCAGCCATCCGGCTCGATGGCCTCCGCGGTGGCCTGCGGGTTGCCGTGGTAGCCGAGCATCACGATCGGGCCGCGCACCATGAGCTCACCGGGCTCGCCGCGGGGAGCGTCGCGTTTCACGTCGTTCAGCTCGGCGATACGCACCTCCACGCCCGGCAGCGAAACGCCGATCGAGCCTGGGACGGCCGGGGAGTGCAGGGCATGGGTGATGCCCAGTCCCGCGATCTCCGTCATCCCCCACAACTCGATCAGAGGTGCCCCCGAGCGGGCCTGCCACCGCTCGATCGTCGACAGCGGGATGGTCTGACCGCCGACGGTGCAGCGGGTCAGCGACGACAGGTCGGCGCCCTCCAGCGCCGGGTGGGCGAGCATCATCGCGTACATGGCGGGCACGCCCTCGAACATCGTCGCGGAGTGCTCGCCGATCAGCCGCAGCGCCTCGCCGGGGTCGAACCGTTCCATCAGCACCACGGTGCCGCCGGCCAGGAAGGTGCTGTTCACGACCACGTTGCCGTAGACGTGCGGGGCGGGCAGTGCCGTCACCACGACATCCGTGGATGTACGGCCGTGCATGGTCGCGGTCAGCGCGCAGTTCAGCAGCACCGCCCGGTGGCTCTGCACCGCCCCCTTGGGATGCCCGGTGGTGCCGGAGGTGTAGCCGATCGTGCTGGGGGCTGCCGGGTCCGGCGTGAACGCGGGGACCGGCCCGTCGCCGGTGAGCAGTTCGGCGAAGCCCACGGCACCTTCCGGTGGGTCGTCGAACGCGACCACCATGCCCAGACCGGGCAGGTCCCGGGTCAGGGACAGCACACCGGCTGCCTGCTCGGAGCTGGTGAACACCGCGGCGGCGGCGCAGTCGCGCAGCACGAACGCCAGCTCCTCCGACGTGAGCATGACGTTCACGGGGTTGACGACGGCTCCTGCCTTGAGGGCGCCGTGGTAGGCCACCACCCACTCCCACCGGTTCTGCGCGTACAGGGATACCGGTTGTCCCGGCCGCACTCCGCGTGCGGCCAGCGCCGCCGCGATCCGGTCGCTCTCCGCGTCCAGTTCGCGGAACGTCATCGATCGTGCCGTGGTGACCAGGGCGACCTTGTCGCCGTACCGCGTCACGGCATGCCGCAGGATGCCTCCCGGCGAGACCACGTCGTCCACCGCGCACCTCCTCGTCGTCCGGGCCGAGGAGACCGCAGATCCGCCCGGCCCGGCACACCCGAACGGGTGGGTGGTGCCCGACCGAGGCCCTGGGCTCGTGCACCGCCGCGGGCCGCGGGCCGCGGCGTGGTGGCGGTCGGTGTGGACATCGGGCATCCGGACAGGTGCGTGCGGCGGCCTGCCCGCGCGGCGGGCGATGGGTACGGTCAAGTGCGCTCGGCGCGGGCGCGTACGCCGTGGACGGACGCACCGGCGAGACCGCCGACGTCCCGGCCATCGCCGTGGAGACCCTCGACCCCACCGGTGCCGGCGACGTCTGCCGGCGGCGGTGCGGGAAATGCTCCATGACCGCCTGGACCTCCGGCCGGGCGCCGGCTTCGGCTTCGGCTTCGGCTTCAGCTTCAGCTTCAGCTTCGGCTTCGGCTTCGGCTTCGGCTTCGGCTTCGGCGATGAACTCGGCCTCGCGGTCGAGGTGGTCGTGCAGCAGCCAGGACAAGGGAGCGTACGGCGCGCTCGTCTATTTCCATGGCGGCGGCTGGATCGGCGGCGACGTCGCCGGCAATGACGGCTTCACGTACGCCCTGGCCGCCGACTCGGGGGCCGTCGTACTGTCCGTGGACTACCGTCTGGGCCCCGAGAACTCCTTCCCGGCCGCGCCCGAGGACTGCTACGCGGCCTTCCTCTGGACGGTCGAGAACGCCGCGGAACTGGGCATCGCCCCCGAGCGGATCGAGGTCGGCGGCGACAGCGCAGGCGCCAACCACTCGGCCGGTGTGAGCCTGATGGCCCGCGACCGGGGCGGGCCGACGCCGTGCTTCCAGTTCCTGCGCATCCCGGCCGTCGACGACCGCCTCGACACCTCGTCCATGTCGGAACTCACCGGCACGCCAATCATCAAGGGGTCCGACCTGCCGATCGTGTGGGACTTCTACCTGGGCGGTCCGGGGCGTCGGGGTGGCCCCGACGTCTCCCCGTACGCCGCACCGGCCCGCGCCAAGGACCTGACCGGCCTCCCGCCCGCCTACGTCTGCGTCAGCGAGTTCGATCCGCTGCGCGACGAAGGCATCGCCTACGCCCAGCGCCTCCTCCAGGCCGGCGTACCCACCGAACTCCACCTCGTCCCCGGCGCCTTCCACGGTTCCCACGCCATCCCCGGGCCGAAGATCAACGAGCGGGTGAACGCCGAGGCGGTCGCTGTCATCCAGCGCGGCCTGAAGATCGAACACTAGCGGCGGTGAGCGCGGACAGCGTCACATCCATGCCCGGCGCGACATTGCGCGGCTCGCGCCGTACGGTGCCGCGCCGCTCGCTGGAGCAGTGAGCGACCGATCTTGCGCAGCCCGAGCGGACCAATACTGGCTCAATACTTGGCTAGCCACATGTTTGCTGTTATGTTGATTATGTGTCCAGCCACCTAAATCGGGTGGTGACATGAGAGGAGCCGTCATGAAAGCCATCCTGTTCGACCGTTTCGGAGGCACGGAAGTGCTGCACGAGGCAGACATCGAGGTCCCGCAGCCCGGCCCCGGGCAGATCCGCGTCCGCGTCAAGGCGGCCGGGCTGAACGCGTTGGACGGCAAGATCCGCTCCGGGGCACTGGAGGCCAGGTTCCCCACGCCGCTCCCCTCCGTCCCCGGTCACGAGCTCGCCGGCGTGGTGGACGCTCTGGGTGAGGGCGTGCAGGACGTGAAGGTGGGCGATGAGGTACTGGGTTGGTCGGACACCGGCTCGTACGCCCAGTACGCGCTGGCCACCGCCGTGGCCCCCAAGCCCGCCGGCCTCGACTGGCAGCACGCGGTCGCGCTGCCGGTGGCGGGCGAGACGGCCGAACGGGTCCTGGACCTGCTCGGCGTCGCCGCCGGGGAGACCGTACTGATGCACGGCGCGGCCGGAGCGGTCGGCACCCTGGCGGTCCAGCTCGCCACGGCCCGCGGGGCTCGTGTCATCGGCACCGCCGGTCCCGCGAACCAGGACTACCTCACCTCGCTCGGCGCCACCGCGACCCTCTACGGCGATGGCCTGGTCGAGCGGGTCCGGACACTCGCCCCTGACGGCGTGGACGCGGTGTTCGACCTGGCCGGGAAGGGAGCCCTGGAGGACTCCATCACCTTGCGCGGCGGCACCGAGCGCATCGTCACCATCGCCGACTTCCGCGCGCACCAGCTCGGCATCACCTTCTCCAGCGGTGGCCAGGAACGCTCGGCCGCCCGCCTGGCCGCGCTGGCGCAGGACGCCGCGACCGGCAAGGTCGTCACCACCGTCAACGCCTACCCGCTCGACCAGGCCGCCACGGCCCAGCAGGTCAGCGACGCCGGGCATGTCCGGGGCAAGATCGTCCTCACCCTGGACTGATCACGCCCACCCCACTCCTTCCACCACGCCACCCTGTTTTGCCGATCACCACCTGGTCGTCACAACACCGAAGGCCCACCCATGCTGCACTCCCTGTGGACATCGACCACCGGCGGTGGCATCTGCCTCCCGCACCGCCGGGTCATGGCCGCCGTGACCGGTGACCGCTCCACCCCTGCAGGCGTCCCCACAGAGCTGAACGCCGAGTACTACGCGCAGCGGGCCTCGCACGCGGTCGTCATCACCGAGGGAGGCCGGCCCTGCGCCGACGTCCAGGGTTACCTCCTGACCCCCGGCGTCCGCAGTGACGAGCAGATCGCCGGGTGGCGCAAGGTCACCGACGCCGTGCACACGGCCGAAGGCCGGGGCGTCATCCAGCTGATGCGCGCCGGACGCATCTCCCACCCCGACAACATCTCCCACGGGCGCCGACCGGTCGCTCCTTCGGCGATCCGGCCGCAGGGCGTGATGTTCACCGGGGCCGGTGCCCAGGAGTTGCCCACGCCCCGTGCTCTGCCGGCGCAGGAGGTCGCGGCGACCGTCCACGACTTCCGCCGCGCCGCAGTAGCTGCCGTTGCGGCGGGCGCCGACGGCGTGGAGGTCCACGCCGCCAACCGCTACCTGGTGCACCGGTTCCTGTCCGACGACATCAACCATCGCACCGACCGCTACGGCGGTCCCGTCGACAACCGCATCCGCTTCGCCATCGAGGAGGCCACTGCCGTCGCCGACGAGATCGGCGCTGACCGCACCGGCCTGCGCATCTCCCCCGGCAACCCCTACAACGACATCGCCGAGTCCGACACGGCCGAGCTGTATCCGGCGCTCGTGCGCGCCCTCAGCCCGCTCGGCCTGGCCTACCTCAACGTCCTCAACGCGAGCGATGAGGCTTTGCTGGACACCCTGCGCGCGCTATGGCCAACCACGCTGATCCTCAACCGGACCGGCACCGACCAACCCACCCGCGCCAAGGACATCGGCAACGGCACGGCCGGCCTCATCTCCGTCGGCGCCCTCGCGCTCGCCAACCCGGACCGGGTCGAGCGGCTACGCTCTGACGCGCCGCTGAACACCCCCGACCCGGCTACCTTCTACGGCGGCGGAGCGGCCGGCTACACCGACTACCCACCTACACCGTCCGAGGAACCGAACCATGCCCGCCCCGACACCCCGCACCCCCACTACGGCCGGCGAGGGACCGATGAGCTACGCGATCTTCCAGCTCGCCCGCGCTCACCGCGCTCGCGCCGCCGCCATGCTGCGCGAGATGGACCTGCATCCCGGACAGGAACTCCTGCTGATGCACCTCCTTGACCGGGACGGCCAGACCCAGTCCGAGCTGCTCGACACCGTCGGCGCAGACCACTCCACCGTCTCCAAGTCCCTACGGCGCATGCAGGACGCCGGCCTGGTCGTCCGCGAGCCGGCCGAACACGATCGGCGCGTCATGGTCGTCCACCTCACCGACAAGGGCCGTGCCATGCGCGAGCCCCTGGCAGCCATGTGGCGAGCCCTGGAGGAGACCTCCGCGCAGAACCTGTCCGCGCAGCAGGCAGAGTCCTTCGTCCGCACCGCCTACGCCATCGCCGACGCGATCAACAGCCACGCACTTCCGCAAGAAGAGTCCGAGTAACTCCCCCATTTGCACCCCATGTTGACGTGCCCCACGCGATATATGGATGGACATATGGGCATGGGATGCAAATCGCTTCAATGTGGCGGAGTCACTGCTAACCACCGCACGTCAGCGAGAACGGCGGATAGCGGGCCTCAGCGTCATTCAAGCGCCAGCTGTCCCGGTGCAGGCAGGCGGAGCTCATCCGAGGGACGGGCAACACCCCCGCGGGGACGGCGAGCCCTTCCCCGTCGCCAGCCGGGCCGCACATCGATGACGGCCGCATCACCCGCGTCCGGGTCACCTTCGACCTCGGCAAGCTCCTGCAGGCCGAAGGTGACCCGCGCAAGCCGACCCAACCACCACAGGCCCGCCCCCCTTTGAGCGACCCGGCCGACGGCACCCACGTCCGCGCCACCTC